>DKVK01000009.1 GCA_002491165.1 Porphyromonadaceae bacterium UBA7180 | reverse complement strand
AATACGAACCACAACACAAACCGATTGTATGTAAAAAAGTTATTATTCAGTGAATTACACAGGTTCGTGTTCAAAATAAAAAACCGGGGCGAGGCTATATCTCGATACCGGTTTTTTACTGTATTTTTCAATCCTATTTTCTTGCTCAGAAAAGCTCAAGTTGAACTGCGGCAGGCATCGGTTGAACCCGGGCTGTGCCTTCGAATATCTTTATCTCACTGAACTGACGATCTGTAATTATCATCAGGCAAACTTTTCCGTCGCCCGGTATATTATGGCTCACACGCTTTTGATGTGTGTCGGCATTCTCTTTTGAAGAGCAGTGCCGAACATATATGGAGTATTGGAACATTGTAAATCCGTCTTCAATGAGGTATTTCCGAAATTTAGCGGCATCCCTGCGTTGCTTTTTAGTTTCGGTCGGTAAGTCGAAAAATACCATCACCCACATAATTTTATATTCACTGAAACGAGTGTTGAACGACATCACATATCGGGATATGAAATTTTACGTATTTCTCCGCAATAGCATTTTGCAAGTGAGGCCACGGTAATGGTGACGGCCACCATCAACGGACGTCTGAGATTATTGATTTTTACATCAACAACGGGAATAGAAAGGAGCTCTTTCTTGATTTCCTTTGTCAGGCCACATTCGCGCCCATAAAGGTCGATTATTTCACAGACCTTTTTATCGACATAAGGTCGGTATGGTTCCATAATGTCGTCAGCCAAACAATAAGGATTGTATTTGTTCGAGTGAAACAGTCCGATAGAGGGAATTAGTCCTGTTGCAACGATAGCACGGGCAACGACAGCACGCAGGATAGCATAGCCATAGTTTAGAAGAGAATTTATGGGGTGTGTATCGTCACCTCGGGCGAAGTCGTAATTTTCCGGGAACAGATTCTTCCAATAAAAGACAGCAGCCCTCGCTTCGAGGTTGTCCTTGTCGCCGCTCTTTACATTTTTAGCCCATATAGCCATGCATCCGGTCTCTTCTGAACATTTTTCGGCAAGCAGTGCTCCCTGATTGCTTATTTTTGCGGACACTGTTTGCTGCCATAGCTGTTTTTTCAAGGGTTGTGAAGATGCAATTTGTGCATTCGCTTTCTTCGTGGTCTGCGAATTGTAGCTTAGTGGCAGCATCATGGCGGAGGGTATATGTTTGTCATTACAAATCATAACGGCGACATTGTTTTCCGCAAGACAGGCCATGAGTGCCGAGGTGATAGTGATAAAACGGCTTTCAAGTACGATTATTCCTATATCTTCGATAGGTCGTGTTATGACACTATGCTCGTCTGAAGTTTCGGGAAGCCGGATTACCAGCTGCCCGAGTTTCAGTGTGAGTTGTGTTTTATTAGAGAAGCAGAGGGTTTTCTTGATCATATCGGCTTATACATGATTAGTTTTCCTATATGGTCGATTTTTACTTTTCTTGGGTGAAGACTTATTAGGGCATTAAAAGATTTCGCTCGTATGAGAGCTTTCATTGAAATATCAATTCTTTCATCTTTGCCTAAAGTTGATTCCGTATGAAGTCGGAAATAGTAGGAATTAATCGCGAGTTTTTGCACACGATACAGATGTCTGAGCAGTGTCGCTTTGTCACCGGTAGCTATGGCATCCCGGTATTCTTCATCGGTCATCCCAAGGATAAACATGTCGCCCATCCTCATATCCATAATGAAAGTAGAGTCACGTTCGGGCATTGACATTGCGACTTCGCGCACATCGTCGATTTCGGGGAGTTCAGCGAGGTAATCCCAGGCTGATGCAGGGTCAGTGATAACCACGGGGACGCCCAGGCGTTTGCGTTTTGTGGCTATCCATGTCGACGTTACAAGCGAATCGACTTTCCCTTTTGCATTTTGGTAGAATGCCACATGATTGTTTCCACCGGTCTTTGCGTAACCAATACAATTGCCGGAAACATCTTTTCTGACAGCGACAACGCTTTGTTCTTTCAAGCCTGTAAGGCATCTTACAGTCTTGATAGGCATGCCGGTGCATGGTGAAACGATGCAGTTACCGTCGGCAAAGCTTTTTTGGTACTTCTTGTCATCGTTGCCGCATTCGGCGAAGCGGGTTTCAATGGCTTCGCGTGCAGCCTTGTCGATGATTGATGACAAATCTTTGTATTTCAGCGTTTCCACTTTATAGCGTAGCACGTAGTGGTTTGCAAGCAGCGTTACAGTTGTGATTTCGGTAGGAGTGCCGTTGCGTGACATGACTGTCAGCGGTTGGGTGTTAAGAGATTTAACTGCCTTTTTCAAGTCCCCGGCATGTTGTTCGATACGGGCGCGGACTGCCGACTGAATTTTGCTGTTATAAATGCGGTCGACTGCTTCGAAGGATTTTTTGACGGTCACTTTTTCTGTCGGCAACTTGATTTTACCATAGATGGATTGTTCGTGCAGAGCTCCCCTCGGCACAAGTATCTGGCTTTGTACGAGTTTACGCCGCCCGTTCTTAATGACATATCTCTTTCCCGGAGTGGTGAGTTTTTTGCCTGATTTCAGTGATATGGCAATTTCACTGACTTTGGCGGTCACTTCTGAAACGGGGAAATGCGGACGGGTACGTGCCCATTCCTCCAACAAGGAACGACCTTTCCGCAACTCATCAGTTTGCTCCATCAGTTCGACGTGGATATTCCCCCGTTGGGAATTGAGGTTGTTGAGGCGTTGAATGAAACTTTGTCTTGTGAGTGCGATGGTAAGCGCGTCGATGGCGTGATGGCGGTGGTCGAGTCGTTTGGTCCAGTCGGTGATGCGTTCACGCTGATGCGTCTGGCCATTGTGTTCATATTGCACCAACCCGACTCGGCCCCCGAGGCGGTAGCGGTCGATGTTGAGATCATGAAGGATTTCGTCATACCCCCAAGCGTGGCGGAAAAAGTCGGTGACCGAGCCGGTAGTGGACCATACGTTGCGGGCTATTCCGCGTAATATTTCATGCGCTTTCTTGGCTATGTATTGACTGAGGGTCAAATCGCGGTTCAGGAAATCGGCGGGGATTTCATTGCCCGGAGTGAGTAGTCGGTCTCTTTTGGTTTTTGAAATGATTTTGCGGGAGAAGAGATCTTCAACACGTTTCACATATTTGGTGAATTCATCATCGCTTTTGGTGTTCATGAAGTCGTACGCTGTCATGTTCCCTTTCTCCTTGTTGCAGTCGCGGCAAGCGCATGTGCGGTTGGCGAAACTGTCGTCGAACAGTAGTGAACGCGGTATGATGTGTTCGATTTCGGCACCGTTTCCTTCAAGAAATTGCGACGCGGGCACCGTCTGTCCGCAATACATGCAGACATGTCCGGTTTCTTCCCAAAGACGGTACTTCTGTATTCTCGTTCGGGAAGCATTGATGTTCATCTCCGTTATTTTTTCAGCGATACCTTTGTTTTCGCGTTCACGTTTTGACAGATTAGATGTCATCGAGGCGCGCTGCTCCTTGGTCTTGCGTAGTTCCCGGGCGAGCTCAATTCGTATCTCGTCGATAGGTCCGAATTCTTCCACTATGCCGTTGACTACATTAATCATCTGATTAAGAATCTTCTCGACGACAGGTTGGCGAAGTTCGTTTTTTTTGAGATTCTCCAGATGGTCAAGCAACGGACGGGAATCGTTCTCTACTGTAGTAATGCTTCCGGAATGATTTATCCCGATGGCTTGGCAGGACTCGAAATAATCGTGCCCTTGCATCAGATGTGGAAGTATGCGACGCATGAATTTTGCAGAGCGGTTGGAATATCCGGGTTTCACAAAGTCGAGGGCATAGAGCCTTTCGACTATATCTGGGTCGGTTATTCCGATTTTTTCAAGAGCTTTGGCCAGTTCGTCTTTATCGGAGACGGAATAAACGGTGTGCCAGAGACGGTAGAGCGGTTGTTGTGTATAGGCAGGGTCTATCACTTGGACTATTTCACCTGTTTCCGGGTCAACTTTTTCAGTCAAAGAGAGATCGAACTGCAGGTGCTTTTCAGCATCAGGCATTCCTTCGAGGGCTTTTTCGAGAGCTACGAAAGTCGTGTTTCCCTTTATGCCTTTTCCTACGGCCTTGTCCGGTTTGAAACCATCCGCTTTTTTGAGTCCGAGCAGTTTCAGGAGGTCGGTGACAGTAAGTTTTTCATGTATGTTGAGGAAGTCAAAGACGGTCCTTTTTTCTTCCGGAGTCAAGAGGAAGTCGCGTTGCAGCAATCGTGCTTGCCGCGGAAGTTGATTCCCTTTGTCGAAGAGGGAACCTGTAAGTTCCGTTGCCTTATTTCTGTTGTGCGGATTTGAAAGCCGTATATTGTTGACAGCTTCCCAAATGGCGGTAGTGTGGGCCAACGGAGATGTACGCGGAGCTACTTTCGGTCCTACGGTGACAGGTTTTCCTTCCCGGTTTTTAAATTCACGCTTTTCGAACTCGCAGATACTCACAAGGTGTTTGCACGATTTCAATGGCCGCTGATAGAATATTATATTTTTCAGTTCGGCTACGATGGCATCAGTCAGAATGTCTGGATAGGAGGCTTGTTGCACTTGCATGATGGTGTCAAGTTCCTGCTCGTATGCCTTGCGCGGGAACACATTTTCCTTGATGCGGAACGATACGAATTCGCCTCCCTTGGAGCCGATTGCCTTTGAGTCTTTCAGTTTGTGATAGAAGTGCTGGCCAACGGTCATATTTTCGGCGAGAATGTCGGCGAAATTTTGGTTTACACGTGCCACATAGTCAGATTTCGATGAATCGCCCATGTCTGATTTGGCATGTTTGTAACCGCGCTTTTGGTTGATGTGCATAAGCACTCTTCCAAGCTCTTTGAGTGTGACTTTCTCGGAAGCTGCTTTGGCACGAAGTCCCCACAATTCGAGGGGAGGAAGATTAGTCAGAGTATGTTGAGGGTCAAGTATTTGCAAGCGTTTAAGCGCTTCCGACAATTGCTCCCGGCGCATTTGGTATCTGTCCATTCCTTTCCGGATAGTGCGAGCGACAGTGCGTTCCTGACATTTTGTCTTTCCGTTGCCTGAGGTGAAACCATTGGTTTCGTCGGGCGTTAAAGGAACTATCCGGCAACCGATGCCTGTGATATCCAAAAGATTATCGTTGGTGTCGGTCTCGATTAAAGCCCATCCTATAGAACCTACGCCAAGATCCAAGCCTAATATTTTCATTTTTTCGGTATTTTATTTTGAGGTTAAAGAAAAAATGCTTAACTTTGCCGCGTAAAGTAATAAAAGAAGCAAATCACAATAAGGATTATTCCGTTGTGAAAACATTTGGAGAGGAGGACTACGGTCTTTCTCTCGTCTTTTTACTACGACGAAAAGTCGTCAGCACTTAATCACTTGCAAAGGTAACTATAATTATCGAATTACCAAAATGATTTTTAGGATTAATATTTTATTAAATGTCGGCAGGGTGAGTGACTTGCAATGAATTTCAATAATGATTTAGACGTTTTATAAAATAGGGGCATTTGGAGATATACGCAAAAACAGCTGCCTGCGAAGGGAAGGCAGCTGCGGTGGGGTTTGTGGAATTGTTTACGTCAGGCGGGGTTGGGGCTGTTGCGTTGGTCGAGGAGGGCGAAGAGCTGGGCGGAGGCTTCTTTGGTCTTTACTTTTTTCACTACGTCGGTCACCTCGTGGGCGGCGTTCACTACGAAGGTTGTGCGCACTATCCCCATGTATTCTCGGCCGGCCATCTTCTTGAGCTGCCATACTCCGAATTCTTCGCAGAGCTTGTGCTCTGTGTCGGCGATGAGGATGAAGGGAAGGTCGTATTTCTGGCGGAAGCGTGCGTGCGATGCGTCGCTGTCCTTGCTTACCCCTATCACTACATAGCCCATCTCGAGAAAGGTCTCGTAGTTGTCGCGGAAGTCGCAGGCTTCGGCCGTGCATCCGGGCGTGTTGTCTTTGGGGTAGAAGTAGATGATGAAGTTCTTGCCGGGGAAGTCGGAGAGTCTTACTTCCTGGCCGTCAGTGTTGCGTCCCAGCAGGTCGGGGACGCTGTCGCCTATTGTTTTCATAATTATCTTTCTGTTATTCAATTAATTTCAGCGCTTCGGGGCGCCCGTTGTCGAGCTTGTCGGGGTAATGGGCGTCGCTGTTTACCACGAGCGTGGCGCCGGTTTCCATGACCATCGGGAGCCAGCGCACGTTTGGGAAGAGGCGGCCGGTATCCTTGAGGTACTTTGTGTTCAGCTCCACGGCGACGCCGGTGTCGTGTATGCAGGCGAGCACGTCTTCCACGCCGCGCAGGTAGTATTCGCAGTCCTCTACGCCCGGCTCCACGGCATCGGCGTTGCGCCCTATCTTGTCGAAGTGGCCGAGAAGGTGGAAGCCTCCGCGTGTCAGCATGTCGCAAACGGCGGCAAAGTATTTTTCAACTACATAACGCAGGTCGCCGCAGAAGTGTTCACGCACATAGCGGCCGAAGCGTTCCGGCGAGCCGTCGCAGTCCCACTGTTCCCCTTTCCGGTTGGCGACGAAGTGCACCGAGCCGATGCTGTAGTCGAGGCCGAGGTCGGCGTAATATTGAGACGACGGGCCGTGGCGCGGGTCGAGGTAATCTATCTCCATGCCGCGCAGTATTTCCATCCTCCCGGCATAAAGTTGCCGTAGCCGGTCACATTCGGCGAAGTATGCCGGAATGTAGTCGCGGCTCATGTTACAGGGAGACTCGATGTGCACCGGGCCGTGTGGCGTGAATCCGAGCGTGGTGTAGTGAAGGGCAGCGGCTGCGGCAGCCATTTCCGACATGGGGGCGTGGCCGTCGCAGAACTGCGTGTGGGTATGGAGGTTATAGTACTCCGAAAGTGAGGTAATTGCTTCAAAATCAATCATAATTCGGGGTCAAGGGTGACCTTGGGTTCGCGTCCTTTGAGGAAACGCGCGAAGAGACCCAAAAAGAGGCAGCAGGCCGCAAGCCCGGCGCCGACGGCCACTGTGTAAGGTATGTCACTGCCGAAGAACTCCTGTGTCAGCAACGAGAGCCCTTCGGGGGCGAAGCAGATGTATGTCACCGTCACGGCCGTCATGAAGAGCGCCGGGATGAGGGTGATGAAGTAGTTCTTGTGCTGCTTGGCGAGCCATACGGTTACGGCCCAGAGGGTGAAGACAGAGAGCACTTGGTTGCACCACGCGAAGTAGCGCCACAGCACGTCGTAGGGCATGAGCATCACCACGAAGCAGAGCACGAAGATGGGGACCGACACCATCAGGCGGTTCCTGATTTTCTTCTGCGGGAAATGCAGGAAGTCGGCGGCGATGAGCCGGGCTGAGCGCAGCGCGGTGTCGCCGGAGGTGATGGGAGCGGCTATGACGCCGAGGACGGCCAGGATGCCGCCGAACGTGCCGAGCCATGTTTCAGAAAGGTTGTTCACCAGAATGGCGGGCGAGCCGTTGCCGAGATACTCGCCGAGCTTGTCGTAACCGCCGGTGAAGGCCACGGCAGCGGCAGCCCAGATGAGTGCAACTACGCCTTCGGTCACCATGGCGCCGTGGAAAATCCAGCGGCCGTGCTTCTCGCTCTTCATGCAGCGAGCCATCATGGGCGACTGCGTGGCGTGGAAACCGGAAATGGCACCGCAGGCTATGGAGACGAACATCATCGGGAATACGGGCGTCTGCTCCGGATTGGCGGTGTGGTTATAGAACTGGTCCCAGATTTCGGGCACGGCCTGATGGTGCACGAAGAGCATGGCCAGGATGCCGACGGCCATGAAAAGCAATGCCACTCCGAAGAGGGGATAAAGCTTGCCTATGAGCTTGTCGATGGGCAGAAGCGTGGCCAGCATGTAGTAGCAGAAAATCAGCACTATCCAGAAGGTCTTGTCAAGGCTTTCCGGGGTGAGCATGGCCAGCAGGTCGGCGGGGTTGTAGACGAAGACGGCACCGACGAGAATCATCAGCAGCAGGGCGAAGGCGCGCATCACGTTCTTGACGCGGTTGCCAAGCTCGGCACCGACGATTTCAGGTTGCGAGGCGCCGCCGTAACGCAGCGAGAGCATTCCGGAAAGGTAGTCGTGCACGGAGCCGGCGAAGATGGTGCCGAAGACTATCCACAGGAAAGCCGACGGGCCGTATATCACGCCCATGATGGCGCCGAAGATGGGTCCGAGGCCCGCTATGTTCAGAAACTGTATGAGGAAGATTTTCCACGTCGGGAGGGGAACGTAGTCCACCCCGTCGGCCATCGTGTGGACCGGCGTCTTGCGCTTGCCGTCTGCTCCGAAGACTTTCTCCACGAACTTGCCGTAGAGGAAAGAGCCGACCAGCAGCGTCAGTAATGCTATTATGAATGAGGTCATGGTAGGTTAGGTGTTGGTTATCATAATAGTATATGGGATTCTTAATTTCTTCGGAGCTGTGTCCTGACGGTTTGTGAGCGCAGTCGGCGCATCTGCTCGCGGTAGCGTTCCTGGGCGGCTTCGGCGCCGAGAATCTCGTCGCGGAGCCGTTCCGACGGGCGGTCGTGGTATCGGGTGCGCATCTCCCGCAACTTGCCGGTGACGTCGGCGAGTTCCGACTCGGCGGCGATGTATTGCTGGTAAAATTCGCGGGCATCGTCGTTGAAGTCGTCAGGGTCGGTGACTGCAGTTCCGTCGCCGAGCGGGAAGAAGATGCTCTCTTTGGGTGCAGCGTCGGGGTCGATGGCGGCCACTTTCTCCAGCAACTCCGTGTAGTCGGCGCCTTCGGGCCAAGTGGCCCTGAAGTCGGCGATGCGTGCGCGGGCGGCAATGTCCACGCTGTCGGGATCGAGGTTGCGGCGTATCTCGTTGGGAATGAACATATAGACCGTCACGTCGCCGCCGGGGGAGTTGCGGTCGGTGGCGAACCAGCCGACGTTGTGCTCGTCGTCGATGGCCATCATGAAGTCGTCGAAGGGCGAGTTGTATGGCATTCCGAGGTTGATCGGGGGCATGTAGCTGTCATCTTCGGGATCGCGCGTGGCCATGAAGATGTCGAGGCCACCTATCGATAGGTCGCCGTCGCTGGCGAAATATAGCGTCTGGCCGTCCGGCATCATGAAGGGGTAGTCGAAGTTGCCTATGTAGAGAGTGGAGTCCACTTCCGCGGGTTGCCATTCGCCGGTGTTGAGGCGTATGTATTCCAGCGGTTTGCTCTCTGCCACCGTATCGGTGACTCCGAGCAGCATGAAGTCTTGTTGTTCATTTATAAAGGCGGAGTGGCTCGTCATCTCGTCGGGGTTCGGGGTGCGGTCGGCGGTGAGTAAGCGGCCGGAGGAAGGGGGCAGTTTGTAAGCTTCGAAGAAACTCTGGCGGGGCATGTCTATGCTGTCGAGAATCACCACATCGTCGACGCGGCGAAGATGCTGCACGGCGTTGAGGGCCGTCTTCCGTTCCTGCTCCACGGCGGGGTCTGCGGGTTTCTTGGCGTTGTTTTTCAGCTCGGTGTACTTTGCGAAGTCGGCGGCCGCCCGGCTGAAGTCGTACTCCTGCATCCCGATACGTCCGAGACCGCGGTAGGCATCGGCCACGCCTCGTTTGGTTGCGCGGTTGTAAGCCTCGCGGGCAGCAGCGCGGTTGCCCTTCATCAGTTCTGCGTCGCCGAGCAGCGAGTTCAGTGTGCCGGCGTTCCCGCCGTCGGGGTTCTTGTCAAGTTCGGCGCGGAGGAGTTCGCAGGCGCTGTCGGCGTCCCCCTTGGCGAGCAGTCCACGCGCTTCGTCGGCCACGTCGGCCGCCGCCGCGAGGCACAGCGCCGCCCCTATGGCCGTGAGTATGGGTCTGAGTCTCATCTATTCTAAAATTTCTTATGCAAATTTAGCTATTATTGACCGAAATACCAAATCTATCTTAAAAATTTGTTGCATTGAGGATTTTTTACTACCTTTGCAGCCGGTTCTGACGCGAATTAACTTGGAGCCGTGACCCAGATTGAATAAACACAAATCAAACTATATAATTATGAGTTTAAATATCATTGTACTGGCCAAGCAAGTACCTGATACGAGAAACGTGGGCAAAGACGCCATGAAGGAAGACGGTACCATCAACCGTTCGGCCCTTCCTGCCATCTTCAATCCAGAAGATCTCAATGCGCTCGAGCAAGCGCTTAAACTGAAAGACGAGAATCCCGGCACCACCGTCACGGTGCTCACCATGGGCCCCGGGCGTGCAGCCGAAATCATCCGCGAGGGAATGTACCGCGGTGCCGACGGGGGCATAGTGCTCTCCGACCGCGCTTTCGCCGGTGCCGACACGCTCGCCACTTCCTACGCCCTGGCCACGGCCGTGCGTAAAATAGGCAACTTCGACCTCATCATCGGCGGCCGCCAGGCCATTGACGGCGACACCGCGCAGGTGGGTCCCCAGATTGCCGAAAAACTCAACCTCCCGCAAGTCACTTACGCCGAGGAGATCATCGAAGCCAAAGACGGCAAAGTGACCGTGAAGCGCCGGCTCGAAAACGGCGTGGAGACCGTCCGCGCACCCTATCCCTGCGTAGTGACCGTCAACGGCAGCGCCGCTCCCTGCCGTCCGCGCAACGCCAAGAATCTCCAGAAATTCAAATATGCCGCCGCCCCTTCGGAACTCGCTCAGGACGATGCGCGCAAACCCCTCATAGAGAAACGTCCGTTCCTCGGCATCGGCGAGTGGAACGCCGAATATGTGGGCGCCGACCTCAACCAGTGCGGCCTCGCCGGCTCCCCCACAAAGGTGAAAGCCATCGAGAACGTGGTCTTCACCGCCAAGGAAGCCCGCAACGTCGAGAACACCGACCAGGCTCTCGAAGAGCTCATACAGGAACTTATCGTCAACCACACAATCGGCTAAAAGTCTCATAAAATGTCAGAAAAAAACAACATAATAGTATATTGCGAGTATGAAGACGGCCGCGTAGCAGACGTGAGCCTCGAACTGCTCACCAAAGGACGCCAACTGGCCGACAAACTCGGCGTGAAGCTCCAGGCCGTCGTTGCCGGCGACAACCTCAAGGACATCGAAAAACAGATATTCCCCTACGGTGTGGACACCATCTACAAGGTGCAGGACAGCCGCCTCTATCCCTACACTTCGCTTCCGCACAGCTCCATCCTCATCAACCTCTTCCGCGAGATAGAGCCGCGTATCGCCTTCATGGGCGCCACCTCAATAGGCCGCGACCTCGGTCCCCGCGTTTCTTCCGCCCTGCACTCCGGCCTTACCGCCGACTGCACCGCCCTTGAAATCGGCGACCACAAGGACCCCAAGACCGGCACGGAATACCGGGACTTGCTTTACCAGATTCGCCCGGCCTTCGGCGGAAACATCGTGGCCACCATCGTCAACCCCGAGTGCCGCCCGCAGATGGCAACCGTGCGCGAAGGCGTCATGAAACGCGAGGTGCGCGACTCGAACTATGTAGGTGAGGTAATTGACCTCGACCCGGGCAAATACACTTCTCCCGAAGATTTCGTGGTGGAAATCATCGACCGCCACGTGGAGAAGTCGAAAGTGAACCTGAAAGGAAGCCCTATCATCGTGGCCGGCGGCTACGGCGTGGGCAGCAAGGAGAACTTTGAACTTCTGCAGAAGTTGGCCGAGACGCTCGGCGGCGAAGTGGGTGCCTCACGTGCCGCCGTCGATGCCGGATGGATAGACCATGACCGCCAGATAGGACAGACCGGCGTCACCGTGCGTCCCAAGCTCTACATAGCCTGCGGTATCTCGGGCCAGATACAGCACATCGCCGGTATGCAGGACTCCTCCATCATCATCTCCATCAACTCGGATCCCAACGCACCTATCAACACCATCGCCGACTATGTCATCACCGGCAAGATGGAAGACGTTGTGCCCAAACTCATCAAATACTACAAAAAGAACTCGAAGTAATGGCTAACTTTTATACTGATAATTCAGAACTCAAACACTATCTCACCCATCCGATGATGGAGAAGATAGTCTCTCTCAAAGAGCGCGATTTCCGCGACAAGGAAAACTACGACTACGCTCCCCAGAACTATGACGACGCCATCGACTCGTACGACAAAGTACTTGAAGTTGTGGGCGAAATCTGCGGCGACATCGTTGCCGAAAACGCCGAGGACGTCGACCACCAGGGCCCGCGCGTGGAGAACGGCCGCGTTATTTACGCCGACGGCACTAAGCGTAATCTCGACGCCTGCCGCAAGGCCGGCCTCATGGGTATGGCCATGCCGCGCCGTTTCGGCGGTCTGAACTTTCCCATCACCCCTTATATAATGGCCGCCGATATCGTCAGCCGCGCCGACGCCGGCTTCGAGAACCTCTGGGGCCTCCAGGACTGCGCCGAAACCCTCTATGAGTTCGGCGACGAAGACCAGCGCAGCCGCTACCTGCCGCGCGTCTGCAACGGCGAGACCATGTCGATGGACCTTACCGAGCCCGACGCCGGTTCCGACCTCCAGAGCGTTATGCTCAAAGCCTCTCAGAAAGAGGACGGCTCATGGGTGCTCAACGGCGTGAAACGCTTCATCACCAACGGCGACAGCGACATCCACCTTGTGCTGGCACGCTCCGAAGAGGGTTCGCGCGACGGCCGCGGTCTCTCCATGTTCGTCTATGACAAGCGCAATGGTGGCGTCACCGTTCGCCGTATCGAGAACAAGATGGGCATCAAGGGTTCTCCCACATGCGAGCTCGTCTACAAGGACGCTCCCTGTGAGCTGGTGGGCTCACGCCGCCTCGGCCTCATCAAGTATGTCATGGCTCTGATGAACGGAGCCCGTCTCGGCATCGCCGCACAGTCCGTAGGTCTCAGTGAGGCAGCTTACCGCGAAGCCCTCTCTTACGCCAAGGACCGCCGTCAGTTCGGCAAAGCCATCATCGACTTCCCCGCAGTGGGCGAAATCCTGGCCGTGATGAAAGCAAAACTCGACGCCTCGCGCGCACTCCTCTACGCCTGTGCACGTTACGTGGACCTCTACAAGGCTTTCGAAGACATAGAGCGCGAACGCAAGCTTACCCCTGACGAGAAGAAGGAGTGCAAGATGTTCAGCCGCCTGGCCGACGCCTTCACCCCGCTGGCCAAGGGGATGACTTCAGAGTTCGCCAACCAGAACACATACGACGCCATCCAGATTCACGGAGGTTCAGGCTTTATGAAAGACTACCGCTGCGAACGCCTCTACCGCGACGCCCGTATCACCTCCATCTACGAGGGCACGACGCAGCTCCAGGTAGTGGCCGCCATACGCCACGTCACCACCGGCACTTACCTCAGCCGCATCAAAGAGTTCGAGACTCAGGAAGTCTGCGCCGAAGACCAGGACATCAAGAGCACGCTCGTATTCATGACACAGCAGTATGCCAACGCCGTAGAGGCCGTCACCGGAACCAAGAACAAAGAGTTCGAGGACTTCATGGCACGCCGCCTCGTGGAGATGGCAGGCCATATCATCATGGGCTATCTGCTTCTTGAAGACACGCAGCGCAACGCAGCGTTCCGTCGCAGCTGCCATGTTTACGTGAAATACGGACAGGCCGAAGTGGCAAAACACGCCGACTTCATCGCCAACTTCCGTCCCGAGCAGCTCGCCGACTACCTGCAGCACTAATCTTCCGCGATCCAAAAGGAAAAGGCCCGGCTGTAGCCTCAACAGCTCGGCTCCGGCCATCCTTGAAATACCAAGTCCCCGCCTACCCGACGGGGACTTGTCGCATATATCTAAACTAAA
>DKVK01000103.1 GCA_002491165.1 Porphyromonadaceae bacterium UBA7180 | reverse complement strand
ATGTGAGATTAATTCTTTCACTTATTATCGGTTTAATTTGAACACTTACTTACATCCAAATCTTATAAGACTTATGCCTCACCTTGGAACTTCAGCCAGCGGGCACGTTGTCGTGCGCTGGCGGCATTCCGGGTGCACGTGCGGTGGTCAGAGCCAGCGGATGCGCTTCAGCAGGAGGACGCAGGCGGCTGACAGCGCTATGGCCACCAGGATGATTATAGGGAAGGCGTAGCGCGAGTTCTCAACCCCGAGCGGCACGTTCATGCCGTAGAAACTGGCTATCAGCGTAGGTATCATCAGCACTATCGTTATGGCCGTCATGCGCTTCATAACGTCGTTGGTATTGTTGGAGATGAGCGAGGAATAGGTGTCCATAGTGGCTTCGAGGATGTCGGTATAGATGGCGATGGTACCCAGGGCCTGACGGATTTCTATCTCCACGTCTTCCAGCAGGTCGTTGTCGAAGTTGTCGGGGAAGACGTGCCGTATTTTTCCGATGATGGAGTCGTTGCCTTGCAGCGAGGTGTTGAAGAAGACCAGTGCGTTCTGGAGGCAGAGGAGGCGCCGCAGCTCGGCGTTGCTGATGTTGCGGCGCAGGGAACGTTCCGAAAGGGTCACCTCGTCGGTCATCTCCTTGAGGTAACGCAGATACCAGGAGGTAGAGGAATAGATGAGCCGCAGTATGAACGCGGAGACGTTCGGGAACTTGACGTTGCGGCGGCAACTGTGGTCTATGAAGTCTTCTATGAAGTCGGTCTTGCGGTAGCAGAGCGTTATGGTGATGTCGCCGGAGGCTATGATGCTGAGTGGAATGGTGGAATAGGGGGAGATGTCACCGGTTCCGGGGATCGGGATTCGGATTATGGCCATACGCCAGTCGCCGTCGCTGTCGAGGCGGGGCCGTTCGTCCACGTCGGAAGTGTCGTCGAGGAAGTCGCGTGGCACGCCGAGTTCGTTTTCGAGAAAGGCGAGGTCGGCGGCGTCCGGGCACTCCACGTTGACCCAGCAGCGGGGCTCCCAGACGGCGGTTTCGGCCAGTCCGCGGTCGTATGACAAGAACCTTTTCATGTCATTATAACACGGTTAGGGGGATTAAGTTTTCAAACCAAAAGAAATGGCTGTAAAATATAGATTTATATAAAAGGAGCGGCGGGGAAATATTGACAAAATATGATTTTTAAATTTTTTCTAAATTTTTTGAATAAAAGATTTGGAGGGAAAAGAAAAAGTTGTTACCTTTGCGACTGAAGAACTTCCGAGCGACAGAATCACTTTAACAATCATAGTATTAACCAACAAAAAGACATCCGTGACTCAGCGGTACCGGATGGGTCAAAAACTACTCCCTGAATGAAAAATTGTCCGAGAGCTGCTTGCTCATTTAAAAAGTTGGGCTATTTGGAAGCAAATAATTTGGAGAAACGGGGTTTATTTGCTAATTTTGCGGTGTGAATGGGCGGCCCTGCACTGCGGGGACGCTCAAAGATTGTTGCCAATCAGTTTTTGGTAATTTATAATCATCTGACAATCAATAGTTTAGAAATGTACAGAAATAACACCTGCGGAGAACTGCGCCTAAAAGATGCCGGAAAAGAAGTAAAACTGGCAGGATGGGTGCAGCGTCTGCGCAAAATGGGAGGTATGACTTTCATAGATCTGCGTGACCGTTACGGCATCACGCAGATAGTGTTCAACAACGATACCGACGCCGAACTGTGCGCCCGAGCCAACGCCCTGGGCCGCGAGTTTGTGGTGGAAGTGGTCGGCGAAGTGGCCGAGCGCAGCAACAAGAACGCGAACCTCCCCACCGGCGAAATTGAAATCATAGCCCGCTCGCTGCGTGTGCTCAACCGCAGCGAAATCCCTCCCTTCACCATCGAAGACGATACCGACGGCGGCGACGACCTCCGTATGAAATACCGCTACCTGGACCTGCGCCGTCCCTGCGTGCGCAAGAACCTGGAGCTGCGCCACAAGATGGCCTTCGAGATACGCCGTTACCTCGACTCCAAAGGGTTCCTCGAGATAGAAACCCCGATCCTGGTGAAATCCACGCCGGAGGGCGCCCGCGACTTCGTGGTGCCCTCGCGCATGAATCCGGGCGAGTTCTACGCCCTGCCGCAGAGCCCGCAGCTCTTCAAACAGCTGCTGATGGTCAGCGGTTTTGACCGTTACTTCCAGATAGCCAAGTGCTTCCGCGACGAAGACCTGCGTGCCGACCGCCAGCCGGAGTTCACGCAGATAGACTGCGAAATGAGCTTCGTGGAGCAGGAAGACGTCATCGAGATGTTCGAGGGCCTCGTCAAGCATATCTTTAAATATGTGAAGGGAATAGACTTCACCGAGCCGTTCCCGCGCATGACATGGCACGACGCCATGCGCCTCTACGGCAGCGACAAGCCGGACATCCGCTTCGGCATGCCTTTCGTGGAAATCACCGACCTCGTTAAGGACAGCGGCTTCAAGGTGATGGCCGACGCCGAGCTTACCGTGGGCATCTGCGCTCCCGGTTGCGCCTCCTACACCCGCAAGCAGACCGACGCGCTGACCGACTTCGTGAAGCGTCCGCAGGTCGGCGCCAAGGGTCTCGTCTACGTCAAGTTCGAGCCGGACGGAAGCGTGAAGAGCTCCGTAGGCAAATTCTTCACCGACGAGCAACTGCGCCAGTGGGGCGAACGCTTCGGTGCAAAACCCGGCGACATGCTCCTGCTACTCTCGGGGCCGGCCGACAAGACGCGCAAGCAACTCTGCGAACTGCGCCTCGAAATGGGCGAACGCCTCGGCCTGCGCGACAAGAATGTCTTCGCCCCGCTTTGGGTAATCGACTTCCCGCTCTTCGAGTGGGACGACGAGACACAGCGCTACTACGCCATGCACCACCCCTTCACCTCGCCGAACCCCGAAGACATTCCCCTGCTGCACAGCGACACCGGCAAGGTGCGCGCCACAGCCTACGACATCGTGGTGAACGGCACCGAACTGGGCGGCGGCTCCATTCGTATCCACGACGCCAAGCTGCAGGACACCATGTTCGAGCTGCTCGGATTCACGGAGGAACGCGCGCGCGAACAGTTCGGCTTCCTGATGAACGCCTTCAAGTACGGCGCGCCGCCCCACGGCGGCCTGGCGCTCGGATTCGACCGCTTTGTCTCCATCCTCGCCGGCCTCGACACCATACGCGACGTCATAGCCTTCCCGAAGAACAACTCCGGCCGCGACGTGATGAACGAATCCCCTTCGCCCATCGACGCCTCTCAGCTCGAAGAGCTTCGTCTGGAGGTGAAACCGGAGGAAAAGAAGTAAGAGGCCTTTCCCCGGAAACAGCCATTCAATCGCAACTTACATACTCCTCGAAACAGTGAAACTACAACAGATCATCGACAGCATAGAGGCCTTCGCGCCGCTCTCGCTCCAGGAGAGCTACGACAACAGCGGCCTCCAGATAGGGAATCCCCAAAGCGACGTCAGCGCCGCATTGCTGTGCCTCGACGTTACGGAAGAGACAATGGCCGAGGCTCTGGACCGCGGCTGCGAGCTCATCATCTCGCACCATCCGCTGCTCTTCCACGGCCTCAAACACCTCACCGGCGCCACTCCCGTGGAGCGCATAGCCGCCACCGCCGTGCGCCTCGGCATTGCCGTCTATTCGGGGCACACGTCGCTCGACAGCGCCTACAACGGCGTGAGCTACGACATGGCCCACCGCCTCGGGCTCCGCGACCTTCGTCCCCTGGTACCCACCGCTCCCGGCGAACGCACCGGCCTCGGTGTGGTCGGTGAAACGCAGCCCACTCCCGCGCTCGAGTTCCTGCGCCGCGTCAAGGAGACGTTCAGCGTCAAGGCACTGCGCTACAGCGCCGACTCCTCCACCCTGGTGGTGCGCCGGGTGGCTCTCTGCGGCGGGGCCGGCGCCGGGTTCATCCCCGACGCTATCGATGCCGGTGCCGACATCTACATCACCGGCGACGTCAAATATCACGACTATACCACCTACGCCGACCGCATATTGCTGGCCGACGCCGGACATTACCAGACGGAAATCGGCGCCCTCGACATCTTTACGCGCATACTGCACGAGAGCTTCCCCGAACTCGAAATACATGTCACCGCACAGAAAAACCCCGTCAGCGTAATCTAAAACAGAATTAAAAACGTACCTCAAATATGGCAGATAACAAAGAAAAAGAGCATTCAGTGGAGACGCGCCTCAAAGCCCTCTACAAGCTACAGACATTCCTCTCGGAGATTGACAAGATACATACACTCCGCGGCGAACTCCCCTACGAGGTGAAAGACCTTGAAGACGAAATAGAACGCTACACCTCGCGCATCAAGAAATTCACCGAAGAGATAGAGGAGGCCAAAGCCTTCATCAACCAGCAACAGGGCGTCATCGCCGACCGCCGCGGCAAAATAGCCAAATACGAGCAGCAGCTCGACAATGTGCGCAACAACCGCGAGTTCGCTTTCCTCGAAAAAGAGAAAGAATATGAAACCCTCGAAATCGAACTCTCAGAGAAGAAAATCCGCGAGCAAAACGAACTGGTGGAACGCAAGACACGCGAGATAGAGGAAGCCCGCGAGCAGATTGTGGACCACGAGCACAACCTGGCCGAAAAGAAAGCCGAACTCGAGTCCATCGTCAACGAAACACAGGCCCGCGAGGAAGAAATCATGACCCAGGCCAAAGAGCTGGAAAAGGTAATCGACGACTACACGCTGAAAGCCTTCTACCGCATACGCCAGAACGCCCGCAACGGCCTCGGCATCGTCACGGTGCAGCGTTCCGCCTGCGGAGGTTGCTTCAACCGTATCCCGCCGCAGCGGCAACTTGAAATCAAAATGCACAAGCGCATCGTGGTATGCGAATATTGCGGCCGCATCATGATCGACGGCCTGTTGGCCGGCATCGAAGAACCGGAAGCCGCTCCCGCACCCGCCAAACGCAAGACCACCCGCAAGAAAGCCGCCTCCAAAACCGAGGAATAATCCCCCCGAGGAACACACTCTCTTAGAGGAACAACCCCTCAACAACATTACCGAATAAAAAAACCGGAGCCGCACCCAATCAGCGACTCCGTTTTTTTTCACTTCCATTTTTCCGCTGCAAAAATGCAAGCGGAATTTTTGTTATTAACAAAATTATTTTTAATCCATAAAACAACAGCCGA
>DKVK01000013.1 GCA_002491165.1 Porphyromonadaceae bacterium UBA7180 | reverse complement strand
AACATTTTTTAAGAGACACTAGTGGCATCCCTCAACCTAAGTAATACGAAACTGCTGGTGCTTGCGGCATGTGAGACAGGGTTGGGAGAGCCGACAATCACCGAAGGCATTAACGGTTTGCAACGAGGTTTCAAGATCAGCGGAGTAGATTCTATGATAATGAGCCTGTGGGTAGTAAACGATGTGGCGGGAGCCGATTTCATCAAGCGATTCTATGAACGGTTACTGGTCAACCGGGAAGACAGGCACACCGCATTCCGGAATACCCAATTGGAGATGATGGAACGTTATCCCCGCAAACCGTATTTCTGGGCCCCATTCGTAATGCTTGATTAGCATTGGTGGCTTAATTGCTATCTATAACGATGTAATTCCCAGTGAATTCCTATTTATTCTGACGTATACCATTTTTGTATCATCACGAAAATGGCATACGTCAGTTTTTGAGGAAGCATTCGGCTGTTTTGTAGTTGTAGATGGAGTGTAGAAATGTAATTTCGGTGGATAAGTTTTGTAAATCGTTGTGGAAATTTGAAATTATGCGGGGAATTTTGTGTTTTGGGGAATTTTGGTTAACTTTGTGGGTGGTTTATTTCTGAATTACCTTTTACGAAATATGAAGAAAATTTATTGCCTTTTGGCCGGTCTCGGCGTTGTTGCCTCTGCCGCGGCTTCGCAGCCGGCCGACACCCGCAGCCATGAAAATTCGCAGTCCGCTAATTCGGGCGTCGTGCTCAGTGGCACGCAGACCGGATCCGAGCCAGCGGTGCCGGAGGCGCGTGCCGAAGCGTCCGCACAAGCTCCGCGGCGCGTCACTCGGTTGCCGGATGTGCCGCCGGTGAAGGTCTCGCTCGGCGTGCTTAAGACGCATGACGAAACGTGGTCCGGTTCCACCACCGACGCCGGTTATTATACCGTGGACGGCAACGACGGCACGCTGGCGCTGCAGCAGCGCGTGGCGTCCTTCTCCAGCGTCGTCTCCGCCGTTAAGGTGGGCGAAACAGTCTACACCATCCAGGCCACCGCCGACGGACGCTTCTATTACCAGTCGTTCAACGCCTCGACGTGGGCGCAGCGCGGTTCGCGCGAGGAAATCGACGATGTGAACGTCACCCAGGATTTCGCATACGATTCCTCCGCAAACACCGTCTACGGCTATTTCTACAAAGAGAGCGACAACAATTACGGCTATATCGACTTCGGCCGCTACAACGTGTCGATGGCCGAGAAAACCTCCATCGTGGAGCAGGAGCGCGACGTCTACACCTGCGCTTCCGACAACAACGGCCTCGTCTACTGGCTCTCCTCCACGCAGTTAGGATGGTCCGACCCCAAGAAGAAAACCTTCAGCTACATATACGGTCCGCAGGTGTACCCCGAGGACCACAGCACGATGACCTACGACCCGACGTCGGGCCTCCTCTACGCGCTGGTGCGCACCGAGGCGACCGGGCGCGTCTTCAAGACGTCGCTTTACTCCATCGACCCGGTGGCGAAGAGCAAGACGCTCATCAAGGATTACGGCAAGGACATGGGGTTCGCCGGTCTCTTCGTGTTGCCGCCGGAAATCGCCATAACGGCTCCGGGGCAGGCAACCGACATAACGGTGAACTTCGACGGCACCGACGCCACGCTGGGCACCGTCTCGCTGACGGTCCCGTCGCAGTCGCGTTCCGGCGCGCCGCTTACCTCCCCCCTCACCGTCATCATCGAGGTTGACGGCACCGAATATGCCGTGCGCGACGTAGCGCCGGGCAGCGCCGTCACCTCGCCGCAATACCGCTTCGCCGAGGGCGCGCAGAAGATTGTCGTGACTTGTGCCGACGCCACCGACCGCGGCGAGGCCGTGAGCATCGACGTCTTCGCCGGCTTCGACATCCCCGCGGCGCCGCAGGGCGTAGTCCTGACGGAAGCCGACGGCAAGCCGCAGCTCTCGTGGCAACCCGTAGCCATGGGTGCCAACGGCGGCAGCGTGGGCCGCGTGACGTACACCGTAACGCGTATGCCGGCGCAGCAGACCGTGGCGCAGGACATAGCCGCAACCACTTTCACCGACACGGCATACCTCCCCGACGGCCACGCCGTCTATTACACCGTGACGGCCCGCAACAGTGCGGGGACAAGTGCCCCGGCGGCTTCCAACAAACTGGCCATAGGCGCCGAGTTCACGCTCCCCTTCACCGAGAGCTTCGACACCGAGGACGACTTCGACCTCTGGACCGTGCTCAACGCCAACGGCGGCTCCACCTGGAGCTACGAGGCCTCCTCGAAATCGGCAGTTTACACCTACGACGACAACCATCTGGAGGGGGATGACTGGCTCTTCTCGCCGGCCTTCTCGCTACAGAAAGGTAAGAAATACAAGCTCTCGTACTCCTTCCGCATCCGTCAGAAGAACTATGCCGAAAGCTTCTCCGTGCATCTCGGCAAAGCGCAGACCGCCGCCGCCATGACGCGCGAACTGGCCGCGCATCCCGACATCCTCAACACGCAGGAGGAGACCAACACGCTGGTATTCAGTGCTGAAGAAGACGGTACGTTCCATCTCGGCTTCCACGAAACCTCCGACCCGTGGAAATATATGCTCCAGCTTGACAACATCTCCCTCTCGATGCTCGACAGCAACATTCCGGCCGAAGTCAGTGATTTCATCGTCACTCCCGGCGAACGGGGCGCACTGGGCGCCACTATTTCGCTTAAAGCCCCGGAGCGCGACAGCGACGGAAAGCCGCTCGCGGCCCTGAGCAGCATAACGGTGATGCGCAGCGACCGCCCCGAGGCCGTGGCTCGTTTTGAAAATCCGGCACCCGGCGCTGCGCTCACCGCGCAAGACACCTCCGTTACCACCGACGGCACGTACCAATATTACGCTTACGCCAGCAACGATGCCGGCGACGGCCCGGAAACGCGTCTCTCCGCCTTCATCGGCACCGACGTCCCGGACGCCGTCCTGAACCTGAAGCTCACCGAAACCGCCGACGGCCATCCGTCGCTGACATGGGAAGCCCCGGTCACAGGCCGCAACGGCGGATGGTTCGACGCCTCGAAGCTCACATACACCGTCTACCGCTACTTCGGAGAGATGGAAGCCATAGCCGAAGCCATCACCGAAACCTCGGCCGTCGACTCCTCGCTCTCCCTCCCCGCCGACTCGCAGACGCCGGTATCATACGCCGTCTTCCCCTACGCCGGCGGCAACGCCGGACGCGCCATAGAGTCGAACTACATCCTCATAGGCAAGCCCTACGCTGCGCCGCTGCGCGAGACCTTCCCCAACGCCGGAATGACGCTGTCGCCCTGGATGTCGGTCACCGACCGCCCGATAACCTCCGCATGGACGCTTGACGCCACAGGCCACAACCCCGCCGCCGCCGACTATAACGGTGACTCCGGCCTCGCCACCTTCCACAGCGCCGGCGAGAATATCGAAGGCGTCGGCTCCTGGATGATGTCGCCTAAGGTTTCCCTCGCCGGCATACAGCATCCCACCGTGGCTTTCGCCCTATATCACAGCCATTTGGATGGAATCACCACACCCGAAACCATGCAGCTATACGTAGCCGCCGGGGACGGTGACTTCCTGCCTATATCACCGGTATATCAGCGCGACAACGGCACCACCGGCTGGGCCAAATACACCATCGCGCTCGAAGGGCTGCCGCAGGCCGACTGGTACCGCTTCGCCTTCAAGGGAGTGACCGCCGGGGGCGCAGACATCTACCTCGACGACTTCGAGATTTACCGCGGACGCACCGCGGACGCCGCCCTCGCCGCCCTCGCGGTGCCCCCCTTCGTGGCTAAGGGAGAGGAGATGCCCGTAGCCGTAACGGTGGTAAACTACGGCAACACACCGCTTTCCGGCGCCACCGTGGCGGTCAGCGGCAAGCAGCTCCCCGTACCCGCGCTCGAAGCCGGGCAGAAAGCAACCGTGGAAACTGCTGTAAGTTTCGCGGAAACAGGAACCTACGAAGTGAAGGCAACGGTAACGGCCCCGGATGACGAAGTTCCGGACAACAACACGTTGACAGCCTCCGTCCGGGCCGTCGAGCCGAAGTTTCCCGCCGTAGGGGCAATAACGGGTAAAGTCGGCGAGGACAACCGCCTGACGCTCTCCTGGACCGACGCCGCGCTCAACGGCGCCGTCACCGACGACTTCGAAAGCTACAAGGCATGGAGCATCGCCGGAATCGGCGACTGGCTCATGGCCGACCGCGACCACGACGTCACCTATTATATCTCCGGCGCTTCCGTGCCCGGAATCCTCGACAATTACCCCAACTGCTCCGACCCCAAGGCATGGCTCGTGATGGACGCCGACGAATTGGGCATCAACATTTGGCCCGAAGGCACCCCGCACTCCGGCAACAAGATGCTCATGGCCTCAGCCTCCATCAACTACGTCAACGCCGACTGGGCCATCTCGCCGATGCTCAACGGACGCCCGCAGACCGTCGCCTTCTGGGCAAAGGCCTTCACCGCACAGGGCACCGCCCCCGAGCGGATGCGCTTCCTCTGGTCCACCGGCTCCACCGTGCCCGAAGACTTCACCCCGCTCTCGCAGGAGCCCTACGTGGAGGTCGGTGAAAGCTGGACGCGCTACAGCTACTCGCTGCCCGAGGGCGCACGCCGTTTCGCCATCGAATGCGTCAGCGACAATGCCTTCGCTCTCTTCGTGGACGATGTCTGCTACAACGACATGAGCGTTCCCTCGCTCTCCGCCGCCCGATACAGCGTAAGCCGCGACGGACGCCCGATAGCCACCGTCACGGAACCCGCCTTCACCGAACCGGAACCGCTCCCCGCCGGAGACTACTCATACACCGTTACGGCAGTCTACGACAAAGGGGAAGCCGCTCCGTCGGCCCCCTACGAGTTCAAGAGCACCTCAATTCCCGACCTTGCCACCTCGCGGATAACCGTAACCGGCGGCCGGGGACAGTTGACCGTAACCGGCGGCGCCGGCCGGACACTGACCGTAGCGACCCCCGCCGGCGTCACGGTAACGGCGCGCCGCCTGGCGGCCGACCGGGAGACGCTCCCCCTCGCCCCCGGCCTATACCTCGTCACCATTGGCGCCCGAACCCACAAAACCATAGTAAAATAAAACTCCATCCCAATACCTGAAAGCAGCCGGGCCGAACACCCGGCTGCTTTTTTTGAGGACCTGCCATTTGGCGAAAATAAAGGTTTGAGTGAATATTTTGACGGGGAAGGGTGATTTATTTAGAAATTTTAGTTAACTTTGACGGGCCTGTTGCTTTTTGGCAGCGGCTTAGGCTGTTTTGGCGGCTGGGCTAACTTAGCTATTTCAGGTGGCTTATCTGTCCGGGGAAGCCCGGCGCCCGCGGCTTAGGCCTTTTTTGATTCCGCTTCCTTCTAACCATTTAAACCTATACACGACATGAAAAAACTTATTACTGCGGCCATGACGCTGGCGCTGGCATTGAGTGCCGGTGCCACTGTCCGTTACGTCACGCCTTCGGGCACCGGCGACGGCTCTTCATGGCAGAACGCGGGCGGCGACCTCCAGGCCGCCATCGACGCCTCGCAGGCGGGCGACCAGATTTGGGTCAAGGCGGGCACATACGCCCCGACTTCGCTCATCAAATCCAACAAATTGACGTCTAAGGCTTTCATCCTCAAGGACGGCGTGTCGCTCTACGGCGGTTTCGCCGGCACGGAGTCGTCGCTTGCCGACCGTCAGAAGGGCGCCGAGGCTTACGACTTCGCCAATGCCACCATCCTTGACGCCGACGACGACACCCCCGACGTGTGGACGCGCACTATTGACAGCGGTTCCTCCTGCCGCTGGACGTGGGAACAAAGCTCCAACAATGTCACCGGCACGAAGAACAACTCCACTCACGTGCTGTATTGTGCGGCGCAGATGACGCAGCCCACCGTCATCGACGGCTTCACGCTACGCGGCGGCAACGCCAACATCCATCAGGCCAAGGCACACGGCGGCGCCGTCTACGCCCTCGGCACGGTGGACCTGCGCAATTGCCGCATCCTTGAGAATTCCAGCTACTTCCCCAACGAGTCAATGACTGACAGCAACTCGTACGGCGGCGCCGTCTACCTGGACGGCGGCACGATGACCGACTGCTACATAGCCTCTACCTATTGCCATTCCTCCTACGGTCGCGGTGTGGGCGGCGGCGTCTACGCCAAGAACGCCATCATCAGCGGCTGCACGTTCGTGGACTGTGTGGCCACCGATGAAGGAGGCGGCGCCTACATGCAGGGCGGCACTCTGACCGATTGCACTTTCGAGCGCTGCTATGCCGGCAACGGCGGTGCCGTCTACAACAACGGCGCCACTGTGGAGGACATCCGCGTCTTCGACTGCCGCAGCATCCAGGGCGGCGGCGTATATAATAAAGGTACGTTGCGCCGTGCGTTGGTGCGTGGCTGCTATTCCGACGCCACTGAATACACGCAGGAAAACAGCCTCCTTGGCGGTGGCGGTCTGTGGATTGAGAGCGGCGACGCCGTGAACTGCGCGCTGTTCAATAACACCGCCTTCAAGGGGGGCGGCGCTTACGTCGTCGGCGGACGCATCATCAACAGCACCATTGTCAACAACGCCTCGCGCCTCGAAGGCCAGGAGAACCTGACCACCAACGCCACCGGCCTCTATAACTGCATCAGCGACGTGGCGACTGCGGCCGACAACTTCATGTCTATGCCGTCGTTCGCCGGCCGTCCCACCACGGAAGCGCAGGAGACCCTCCTTCGCAGCGCCGACCTTTCGCTGGCACCGGGCAGTGCCTTCATCGACGGCGGCACGCCGCTTGAAGGATTCACCTCCGGCACCGACCTGGCCGGCAATCCCCGCGTCTCCGGTTCATCGATCGACACCGGCGCCTACGAATACCAGGGTGCGGCAGCAGTGCCCACCATCACGCTGACCTTCGCCCCCGGCACCGAGTCGGCACGCATCGGCATCGGCGGCGCCACCGGCTATGAGTTCACCATCGACTGGGGCGACGGCAACCCCGTTTCCTACACCGCGCAGGGTTACTACACCCACGCGCTGACCGGCAACACCGTGCGCGTCTACGGCGACGACGTGATAGTGCTTCAGGCGCCGTCGCAGAACATCATCGGCGCCGACCTTTCCCGCGCCTCGAAGCTCATCCGCGTGATGCTCGGCCAGAACGGCCTGTCGCAGCTCACGCTCGGAAACCATCCGTCGCTCACCGGTCTTTACGCCGAGCAGAACGCCCTGACATCGCTCGACGTTGCCGGCTGCCCGGCTCTCACCGTGCTCGACGTGCATGAGAACGCCATCGCTTCGGCCATCGACTGCTCCGCAATGTCCGCGCTCTCGAAAGTGGACGTGGCCGACAACCATATCGCCTCGCTCACCCTGCCTAAGCACTCCACCCTCTACGAAGTGGACGCCTCGAACAATGAGCTTACCGCCATCGACGTCACCGGCCTCGGCGGCGTGGAAGAGCTGAGCCTCTACGGCAACAAGCTGACCGCCATTGACCTTACGGGCATGACGGCGCTGACGGACCTCTCGCTCTACGAAAACGAGCTTACCGCCATTGACCTCTCCCCGTGCACCGCGCTCGAAACCTTCAGCGCGGCAGAAAACCGGATTGCCTCAATCGACGTGAGCACCGTGCCCACGCTCACCGGCCTCTACCTTCAGGACAACGAGCTCAGCGAGCTCAATATCTCGGCCAACCCGAACATCCGCTGGCTCAACGTCAACAACAATAACCTCTCGGCCCTCGACGTCACGGCACAGCGTTCGCTGAGCATCCTCAATGCCGGCGGCAACCATATCTCCTCTATCGACTTGTCCGGCAACAGCTCCGTAAGCTCGCTCGACCTTAGCGGCAACGGCCTCACCGAAGTCAACGTCTCGGCGATGAGCTACCTGAGCCAATGCCATTTGGAGAACAACGCGCTGACGGCCCTCGACCTCAGCCGGAACGCCTATCTCTACGGCCTCTTCGTGGGCAACAACCGTCTCTCGACGCTTGACATCTCGCACAACACCTACCTTCAGCGCCTCGAAGCGCAAGGCAACGCCCTGACGGCCCTCGACGTTACGGCCAACACCGGCCTGCAGGAACTCCTGCTCCAGAGCAACAAGCTTGACGCCGCGACCCTCAACTCGCTGCTCGCCGCCCTCCCCGACGTCAGCAACGTGACGCCCACCGAAACCACCGGGTTCCTGCGCCAGCTCAACGTCAGCTTCATGCCCGGCACCAAGGACGCCGACATCTCGGTGGCCGAGGGCAAGGGATGGTACGTTACCGCCGACTATGACCAAGAGCCGGAAACGTCGCTAACATCGCTCAACATCCAGATTAACCGCGCCGGCGACGCCATCTACGACACCGCCTCGACCTCCATAGAATGGACCAACGACCAGCAGACAGCCTTCCGCATAGTCGGTTTCAACGGCACGGGTGTCAACCTGGCCTGCTCGGTGGACGCCGACGGCAACGTCAAGGTTTTCCCGCAGGTTTGCGGCACCGACGAGGATTACAACTACCTGATGATTGTGAACGCCGACAACACCGACGGCAACCCTATGGCCATCAGCAACACATATGTGGCCGGAACCTACGACGGCACCACGCTGACGCTCCAGCCCTGGAACCTCATCCGCGTGCCCTACACCTTTACCGAAAACCTCGGCACCTATTACACTGAGAACATGACGAGCACCTTCGTGCCGGGCAACGCCACGATGACCTACGGCACGGGCACACGCGCCGACGAAACTACCGTCAACCTCTATGCCGAAGTGCAGCCGGACAACAGTGTGATGCTCTACAACTGGGCTGGTATCGCCGCCGTCAAGATGACGGCAATCCCCGGCGGATGGTCGCTCGACAAGGACTCCGCAGCCGCCCGCTATGACGGCAAATCCTACTACCTGCGCAACGCCGACGGGGAGGCTGTGACAACTACCTTCGTGGCCGACGCCCGCAACATCACCTTCGGCCCGTGGCGCCTCGCCGCAGCCACCGGCACCGGCTCGCTCGGCGCCGCCGACAACGCCGTGCTCTCTTTCACCTTCGACCTGCCTGTCACCGTCGGCATCGATTCCGTATTCGGCGAGACACCCGTCGAAGTGATCTACTACAACGCCGCCGGACAGAAGAGCCACGTGCCCTTCGAGGGCATAAACATCGTAGTAAGCCGCTACAGCGACGGACGCACCGCCACCACCAAGCGCCTTATCCGCCGCTAATCCCCAGTCCGGGCTTTAACGATAAGTTAACGCCGGAGGCTTGAACCTTATGACCCGAGAGGATGTTTCCCTTATCGAAGGGAGGCATCCTCTCCTTGACATTGCAGGGGTGTTTGTCTCTTTTTCAGAGCTTAATTTGAAATTTCGTAAGATTTATTTGGAATATTGGTCGAAAGGTTGTAACTTTGTGCCGCAAAAATGTCTGTCCGCAGGGTTCTTTCTGGGATTTTGCGGCCATAAAGTCCACATTATATAACTTATTCAAGTTTCGCAAGTTCAACTT
>DKVK01000055.1:15103-20809 GCA_002491165.1 Porphyromonadaceae bacterium UBA7180 | reverse complement strand
AACCGTATAGGTGAGTAGTTACGGGGTAGCACGGATTTTTTTGTTTAACTTTGCAATTGGATTCTTGTTATCCGCTTTTTTTGAGATTTGTCGCGAAGTGTTTTTTAATTGTCTGTATCCACAGGACATAGATTATCTCAATTACGCTTATTTTCGCGGCAATTTACATTTCCTGTTGGCACTATTAATATTTATTTAATCCACAATATTATGAATAAATTTCTTATTTCAGCAATGGCAGTGGCTTCGGTCGGATTAGGCCTGACTTCCTGCTCCTCAGACGAGCCCCTTGGCGGCGAGGGGGACGGCAGCGGCAAGATTACGTTTACGGCCAAGTTGCCGACGGAACTCGGTTCGCGTGCTTTCGGCGACGGCAAGACAGCCAACACTCTTACATGTTACGTCTACAAGTCGGGCGAGAAAACGCCTCTTATTACAGAGACTGCCACTATCAATCTCTCTACTTCGGTGGAACTCCAGCTCGTGAATGGCGAAACGTATGATGTCGTCTTTTTAGCCATGAGCGACAAGGCTCCGAAAGGCCTTTACACTTACACTCCTACTTCCCAGGAGTTTAAGGTTGACTACACCTTGGCAACACAGAACGACGAGAACCGTGACGCATTCTATGCCGTGGTAAAGGAATCAAGGTTGTGGGTGGCACCACACAGCCGGTAGATCTTTACCGTCCTTTCGCGCAGATTAATTTCGGTACGGATGACGCAGCGAAACCTGCTGTAACAGCGGCTTACGGCACTGACCTTGCTCAGTTGAACACCTCGTTGTCGCTGAAGGCAGAGATGCCGAACGTTTTGAATCTGGTGAGCGGCGAGCTCACCGGCGAGGCTACCGTGTACTTCACGGCTACGGGTATCCCCGCTGCCGCGCAGGAGTTCCCGGCCGGCAACACCCCGATGACGGGCTACCGGTATCTTTCGATGAACTATGTTCTTGCTCCTGCAACAGAGAATGCCGTCAATGACTTTACGCTTACGGTTATGAAGGGAGAACAGGAGATGAACACTGTCAAGGTCCCGAACGCTTCGATGCGTGCCAACTACCAGACTAACGTTTACGGTTCGCTGCTGACATCGGCCACCGACTTTACGGTGACAATCCGACCGGCATTTGCCGAGGAGGGTAACAACTTCAAGGTATGGACGGGCGAGACTAAGGCGATTGAACCGGTAGACGGTGTCTATACCATCAACGAGCCTGCGGAGCTTGCCTGGATTGCCGCCCAATGTGCAAATAACGATCAGTTTATTCCGGAGTCAACTACTATCAGACTGAATGCCGACCTTGATATGTCGAATGGTAATTGGACTCCCATCAATTCATTTAAGAAAGAAAATTACGCCCAATTTCCGGTATTTGACGGCAACGGCCATACAATTGTCGGCCTGAACGCTCCGCTGTTCTATCGATTCAAGGGTACAATCAAGAATCTGAATGTAAAAGACGCAAGCATAGTCAACTTCGACCAGAAGTGGGGTTCGTTTGTATGTCAATATCTTTATGGCCCTGTTCAGAATGTTACAGTAACCAATTCTACACTTACGGCAGCTCCGGGTTCTTCTGAAATGAAACGTTATGGCGCAATAGTAGGTTACCACGGCAGTGGTAATGCAACGGCTTGTGTAGTAGACGGCTGTCAGATTACCGCTGCACAGTGTGTCGGCGGCATTTCCGGAACTTCTGCTGATCAGGCAAAGACTTACAGCAACTGTACTGTCAAGAACAGTAATTTCGGTGTGACCGCAACGGATGGCAATATGACGACTGTCGGAGCTCTCTGCGGTGCAAATGTAGACAATACTCTGACAATCGGCCAGGGCAACCAGATTATCAACACTACCCCTACCAACGAAGTCGGTTTCGTAAGCACTCCTGTTGCCGATACTGCAAACTATCCCGAGCTGTTTGTCAATGAGGCTGAAAAGGAGGTGGCAGCCGCCACTCCCGTCGGTTTCCAGTCGATGGTGAAATTTATCGGCGCAAAGGTGCAGGGCAATTCGGCAGACAATACTACTTACCGTCTCTTTTCTGATATAGATTGCACGGGATTGACTTTCGAAAAAGGTTTTTTGAGTAGCGGGTCGGAGAATAACGAGGGTTTCGTATTCGACGGAGGAGGCCATGTGATTTCGAATCTGACAACTGAAGGTGGTCTTTTCGGTGGCGCACTTGCCGGCAAAGCAAGCACTAAACCTGTTGTATTTAAAAATATGATTTTAGACAATGCGGAATCTACCGCATCATCATCTTTTAATACTACAGATGGACATAATGTAGGAATTCTATGTAACTTGGTTTCCACAAGTGTAACTTTCGAGAACATCACTGTTAAGAACTCGGAAATAACCGGTGCTTGCGGCGTAGGTGCTTTCATCGGTCGAACCGGAGACCTGGAAAACAATGTAGAAGTAGTATTTAATAATTGTACTGTAGAGTATTGTACTATTACAACTAATGGTATTTTTTCTAACGTAGACCCGCTCGGTGCAAACTCATTTATGGGATGTGCGGTGGCAATGGGCGGATATACTACCTCAGTTTCCTTCGTTGGCAACAATGTCAGCAAGGGGATTATATTCAATAACTCATTTAAAACACAAGGAGGCGGTATCTACTCTACTGCGACGTATAATAAGACTACTAATCGCTGGGAAGATGTAACTGTAATCAAAGAGTTCTAAATAAGGATAGGTTACATTTGAGATAAAGGCGCGCTCCGCAATTCGTTTGCGGAGCGTGTTCTTTTTGCGGTATTTGCATTCGTAAACATTTTTAATGGATTATTATATCTGATTATTTTGATTTCGGGGGAGGGCGATATTATCTTTGCATCCGGAATTACGAACATTTGAAATACACACTGACTGATTCGCAAACACATGAAGAAAATAATCACGGTTTTGACAATGATTGTGCTGGTGGCCGTCGCTGCCTCGGCCATAAAGCTCCCTTTCGACAAGTACACCATCAAGCGCAGCGAATTGCCGGAGACGGCGCAGCAGATGCTCGACGAGCATTTCCCGAAGAAGAAGGTAAGCATGATAAAGGTGGACCGCCATCTGCTGAAGAAGACGGACTACGACGTGAAGCTTACCGACGGCACGGTGATAGAGTTCAACAACAAGGGTGAATGGACTCGCGTGGACTGCAAGAAGAAGGCAGTTCCTGAAGCACTCTTGACCTCTGCGGTAAAGAAGAGCGTAGAGAAGAAGTTCCCTAAGCTGAAAGTCACGGCGGTGTACAAGCGTGTGCTTTATCAAGAGATAATCTTGAGCGACGGCACGCGGCATAAGTACGACTTGCTCGGTATCTATCAGGGACCGGTGACGGCGGCCGACGAGAAGGCTGAGGCGGAGGCCGAAGCTGCGGAGGCCGAGGAATCGGCTGACTGAAAGTTTTTTGAAAATAAAAGTGGCTGCTCCCTTTTCGGAGTGCGGCTTCTTTTGCTTTCGGGGCTTTTTGGGAAAGGAGGTAGTTTTTTGGTTAAAGATTTGGTGGGGTGATAAATTTGTTGTACTTTTGTGAAAAATTGTAGTTATGGCTGTGACTCTACATTCGCGCATAAGTGACTTCGGACGGAAACTGGAGGTGCTTTTGTCGCGTTATGAAAATCTTGAGCGTGAGAAAAAAGCTCTTGCAGAGAGGGTCACGGAGCTGCAAGATGAGAATGGCCGGCTGCGTGCGGAACTGGAAGCGCGTGCGCGGGACGTTCATTTTCTGACGATGTCGCATCGCCTGGCGTCGAATCCGGACACTATAGTGGAGACGCGCCGCGAGATAGAGTCATTGATCAGAGACATCGATAAGTGCATTTCCCAATTAAAGGAATGAGTCGATGAAGGAAACAGAGAAAGTGCAGATGCACATCAACATAGCCGGCGAGCGGATAAGCCTGAATGTGGGATTTGACGCGCAGGATGACGTCCGCGCAGCGGAAGACAGTGTCTGCAAACTATACAATACGTGGAAAAAGCAGTTTCCCCTCCGCACGGACCGCGAGCTGCTTGCAATGATTTCGTATCAGTATGCCTATTATTATCTGACGTTGGAGAAGCGTTTCGGCGAGGCTTCGCGCCAGATGGAGGTTCTTGACGAGCGTCTGGACGCCCTTTTGGGGGAGACGGACAGCGAGTGAGGCCTGAGAGGGCGACATGTGTTATTTCCGGCGTGCTGCCGCGCGGTGCCACCTGCCAGAGAGGTGTCGCGGGGGAGCTATACGGAGACTATATCTGTTCTACTTTATTTTGACTTGTTCCCGGCGTTGGCGAGAAAGGCCATCGACCGGAATTTTTTATATAGAGATACAGACTTTTAATAACAGAACAAATAAGGATTAAGAATAATGACAGCGATATGGATTATATTGGGACTTGTTGTCGGGGTAGTGGCAGGCTACCTGGTGTCGGCTCAGGTCTCGAAGAAAAATGCGAAATCGGCAGCCAACCTGGTGCTGTCGGAAGCGGAACGTAAACTGGAAGACGCGAAGCGCGAAGCCGACGTAATCCGCGAAAAAGGGCGTCTCGAAGCCCGCGAGGAGAGCATGAAGGTGCTCAACGAGGCGGAGCGCGAGGCCGGCAAGAAGATGCAGCGCGTGCAGCGCGCCGAAGCCCGCAACAAACAGCAGCAACAGCAGTTGCGCGACCTGCAGAGCGACCTCCAGCGCCGCAAGAACGAGCTCGACCAGCTGGAGGGGCGCCTCGACAGCAAACAGGCGCAACTTGACCGCCGCGACGCCGAGCTTGAGGACATGACGCGCCAGGCCCGCGAGGAACTGGAGCATATCTCCGGCCTGTCGGCCGAAGATGCCAAGGAGAAACTCGTGGAGTCTCTCAAGGACGAGGCCAAGACGGCAGCCGCCAGCTATATCAACGACATAATGGACGACGCCAAGATGACGGCCGGCAAGGAGGCCAAGCGTATCGTGATACAGTCCATACAGCGTGTGGCCACCGAGACGGCGGTAGAGAACTCCGTGACGGTCTTCCACATAGACAACGACGAGATAAAGGGTAAAATCATAGGCCGCGAGGGACGCAACATCCGTGCCCTTGAGGCCGCCACCGGTATCGAAATCATAGTGGACGACACCCCGGAGGCCATCATCCTGAGCGGCTTCGACCCTGTGCGCCGCGAGATAGCGCGCCTGGCGCTCCACCAACTGGTGGTGGACGGCCGCATACACCCGGCCCGCATCGAGGAGGTAGTGGCCAAAGTGCGCCGCCAGGTGGAGGAAGAAATCATCGAGACGGGCAAGCGCACCACCATCGACCTCGGCATCCACGGTTTGCACCCGGAGCTCATCCGCATGGTTGGGCGCATGAAATACCGTTCCTCCTACGGCCAGAACCTTTTGCAGCACAGCCGCGAGACGGCCAACCTCTGTGCCATAATGGCGTCGGAGCTGGGCCTGAACCCGAAGAAAGCGCGCCGTGCCGGACTCTTGCACGACATAGGCAAGGTGCCTGACGACGAGCCTGAACTGCCGCATGCACTGCTCGGCATGAAGATGGCGGAGGAATATAAGGAGAAAGCCGACATCTGCAACGCCATCGGGTCCCACCACGACGAGGTGGAACCGTCGTCTCTGCTGGCTCCCATAGTACAGGTCTGCGACGCCATATCGGGCGCCCGTCCCGGCGCGCGCCGCGAGATTGTGGAAGCCTACATCAAGCGCCTCAACGACCTGGA
>DKVK01000055.1:0-14842 GCA_002491165.1 Porphyromonadaceae bacterium UBA7180 | reverse complement strand
GTGGAAGCCTACATCAAGCGCCTCAACGACCTGGAGCAGCTGGCGCTTTCCTATCCCGGCGTTATCAAGACCTACGCCATACAGGCAGGCCGCGAACTGCGCGTGATAGTGGGAGCCGACAAGATTACCGACGTGGAGACCGAGAAACTCTCGGCCGAGATAGCGAAGAAAATCCAGGACGAGATGACATATCCCGGCCAGGTGAAAATAACAGTAATCCGCGAGACGCGTGCCGTAAGCTATGCAAAGTGACGAGGAAGTAAGACAGCAGTCCGAATCGCCGCGCGAAGGGCCTGAACAGCCCGTCGGGATACAGCCGCCCGAAGCCGTGCCGGAAGGGCCCGGGGAGGGCGCCGTGGCGGAGGTCGTGCCGGAAGAGCCGCTTGCTGCAAAGGCGGAGGCCGACACTGAGGCCATGGATCTTTCCGACACTGACGACGACGCGAACGACGACGCCACAGACACGGCGCCGCTGAAACTTGAACGCGAGGCGGAGCCGGAAGACAGCCTCGAGAACGAAAGCCCGGTGAACGGCCTGCACTCGCGCGACTTCGAGAAAGTGCGCGAACCGCGCGGCAAACTCTTCGCCACCAACTGGCTGGCCGACATAACGTCGGCTGGTGACTGTGAGCTGGTGAAGGTGCAATTCAAGAACACGCGGTCCGGCTTCTATCGCAACGTGGACCATCTGGATCTGAAAATCGGCGATGTGGTGGCCGTGGAGGCACAGCCTGGCCACGACATCGGCCAGGTGGTGATGGTGGGACCGCTCGTGCAATTGCAACTGAGCAAGGTGTCGTCGAAACGCGAGGCCGAAATCAAGAAGATATTCCGGCTGGCGCGGCCGTCGGACCTCGAGAAATTCGAGGAAGCGAAGGCACGCGAGACCGAGACCATGATAAAGTCGCGGCAGATAGCGGCACAGCTGGGTCTTGACATGAAAATCGGCGATGTTGAATATCAGGGCGACGGCGGCAAGGCCATATTCTATTACATAGCCGACGAGCGTGTGGATTTCCGCAAGCTAATCCGTCTGCTGGCCGACGAGTTCCATGTGCGCATAGAGATGAAGCAGATAGGCGCACGCCAGGAGGCGGGGCGCATCGGCGGCATCGGGCCGTGCGGACGGCCGCTGTGCTGCTCTTCGTGGATGACTCATTTCGTGTCGGTGGGCACGTCGCTGGCCCGGATGCAGGATCTTTCGATGAACCCGCAGAAACTGGCCGGACAGTGCGCCAAGCTGAAGTGCTGCCTCAACTTCGAGGCGGCCTCCTACGCCGAGTCGCAGAAGAAACTCCCTGGCAAGGACATCGTGCTCCAGACCAAAGACGCCGATTACTACCTCTTCAAGACCGACATACTCCAACGGCTCGTCACCTATTCCACCGACAAGGGTATGCCGGCGAACGCGGTTACCATCCCGGCGAGGCGCGCCTTTGAAATCATCGCGCTCAACAACCAGGGGGTGAAGGTTGACAGCCTCGTGGAAGAGGTGAAGAGCAAGGAGCCGGTGCCTGTAGAATACGTAGACCTCGTGGGCCAGGATTCGCTGACGCGCTTCGACAAGACCAAGCGGCGACGCAAGACCAAGAAGAAGGGCGGCGGAAACCAGGCTCATGGACAGCCGCAGCCCAAGGGGCAGCCGAAAGGGCAGCAACCGTCGCAGCCTAAGCAGAAGCCGCAGGACGCCCGGAAACCTCAGGACGGGGAACGCAAGGAACCGCGCCGCGGCGACCACCAGCCCCGCAAAGAGGGTGGGAAACGCGGCCGTGGCGGCAAGAAACAACGCCCCGGCGGCGACCAAAAACAAAATCAGCAGGGTTGATATGATGACGGACGGCGCAAAACGTGTATTCAGGTTGTCCGGCGCCCCGGGGCCGTTCGTGACGGCGTTGCTTTTCGTGGCATCGCTGGTCATGGCGGCCTCGTGCACGGCACCCGGCGGCGACGTGGCATATTCGCGGTTCCGTAACATCCCATCCGGCGGATGGGACAGGCTCGACGGCCGTGAGTTCCAGCCATTCGCCGAAGACACTCTGTTGCAGCCCGGACGATACGACGTGGTGCTATGCGTGCGCCACAACGGCAGCTTCGGCTTCCGGGAAGTTAGGCTGGCGGTCGAGACTCCCGGATCCGAGGGGGTGATGAAGGCCGACACCGTAACGGTGCGGATGGCCGATGCCGACGGCCGCTTTTTGGGGCGCGGCAGCTACGACCTCTACGAGACTGCCGACACGGTGCTGAAAAACGTGTTTTTGGAACGCAACTGGAGCATGGCCGTAGCCCCGGCGATGCCCGGCGGCGAAGTCCGTGACATTGACAAGATAGGACTTATATTACTCAGGAGGTGAGGGCACGGCGCCTTTCCTCCGCGAAATAATGAACAGGAAATTATGAAAGACATCTGCAAGACTTTCCCGCTGGTGGCTCCGGAACTGAAAAAGGAGGCCCGCCTGCATATAGAGAAACTTCAGGAGGAGATGCGCAAGGACGCCTTCGACGCCGTGCTCATCGCCGCCAATCCCAACATATATTATACGGCCCTGCGCGTATATCGCGGCTATGTATGGGTTCCCGCCGAGGGTGCCCCTCTCTATCTGGTGATACGCCCCAACAACCTTACGGGCGACGATGTGGTGTGCCTGCGCAAACCGGAACAGCTGCCCGACGTGCTTTCGGAGCGCGGTTATGACTGTACCGGCACCGTGGGGATGGAATTCGGCGAGCTTACCTACGCCGAATGCACGCGCCTGATGAAAGCGCTCCCCGGCGCCACAGTCATGGATGCCGCGCACACCATACGCCGCGCCCGCATTGTCAAGACCGACTGGGAGATACAGCAGATGCGCATCGACGCGTCGATGCAAATGGAGGCTTACGGCAAGATTCCGCGCTTCTACCGCGAGGGAATGACCGACGTGGAGCTGCAAATACTCATAGAACAGGAACTGCGCCGCCACGGTTGCCTCGGGTTCCCGCGCGTATCGGGACGGCTGATGCAGATAAACCTCGGGTCGGTAATCAGCGGCGACAATGCCGACGTGCCCACACCCTACGATTTCTCCATGGGGGGCGCCGGGTCGCATCCGTCGCTGCCGGTTGGCGCCGACGGCCGCGAGATATTGGTGGGAACCACCGTCATGGTGGACATGAACGGGTGCTTCAACGGCTATCAGAGCGACCTTACGCGCACCTATCGCGTGGGTGCCGTTCCCGAATTGGCCGAGCGTGCGCACCGGTGCTCGCGCGACATATTGCGCAGCCTCGAGAAGATGGCTAAACCGGGCGTTCCCGTCTGCGACCTCTATAAGGAGGCTGAACGGATAGTGAAGGATGCTGGCCTGGAGGATTACTATATGGGGCACTGCCAGAAGGTGGTCTTCATCGGACACGGTGTTGGCATCGAGCTGAACGAACTCCCGGTAGTGACGGCACGTACCGGCGAACCCTTGCAGATACGCACCACCCTGGCGCTTGAACCTAAATTCGTAATCCCCCATGTCGGCGCCGTGGGTGTGGAGAACACATATCTGGTGACAGAAAACGGGCTGGAGAACCTAACCCCGTGTCCGGAAGAACTTATTGATTTGGAATGAATTTCAAGGAAGATATAGACAGACATATAATCCGCGAGGTAGGGCAGGCGGCCGACTGGCTGGGCCAGCCTACCTATATAATAGGAGGCTACGTGCGCGACCTTTTCCTGAAGCGCCGTTCGCCCGACATCGATTTCGTGACCGTGGGAAGCGGCGAGGAGTTGGCGCGAACTGTGGCGCGACGCCTCGGCCGAGGCGCGAAAGTCAGCGTTTTCGCTACCTACGGCACCGCACAGGTGAAATACCGCGGCATGGAACTCGAGTTCGTCGGCGCACGGAGGGAATCCTATAACTTCGATTCCCGCAATCCGATTGTGGAGGAAGGGACGCTGGCTGACGACCAGGCACGCCGGGATTTTACCATCAACATACTGGCGCTCAGCGTGAACCAAGACACCTTCGGCGACCTCGAAGACCCCTACAACGGCCTAATAGATCTCTATAACAAGGTGTTGCGCACGCCGCTCGACCCGGATATCACTTTCTCGGACGACCCGCTGCGCATGATGCGCGCTATCCGCTTCGCCTCGCAACTCCAGTTCACCATCGAGCCGGAAACGCTCGAGGCCATCAAGCGCAACGCAAACCGCATCACCATAATAACACGCGAGCGCATCAACACCGAGCTCGACAAGATACTGCTCAGCCGCAAGCCGTCGATAGGGTTGAAACTGCTCGACGAGACGGGGCTGCTTGAAATCATCTTCCCGGAACTGCTTGCCCTCAAAGGGGTGGAGACGCGCGAAGGGCGCGGGCACAAGGATAACTTCGCCCACACGCTGCAGGTAGTGGACAACATAGCGCAGGTTTCCGACCTTCTGTGGCTGCGTTGGGCCGCGTTGCTCCACGACATTGCCAAACCCGTCACCAAACAGTATTCCCCCGAAACCGGCTGGACCTTCCGCAACCATAATTTCATCGGCGAAAAGATGGTGGAACGCCTCTTCAAGAAGATGCGAATGCCCATGAACGTGAAGATGAAGTATGTGGCCAAGCTCGTGGGACTGCACATGCGGCCGCAGCAGATAGGGGAGGAGGGGGTGTCCGACTCCGGAGTGCGCCGCCTCATAGCCGATGCCGGAGACCCGGACGACCTGAACGACCTGATGCTGCTGGCCGAAGCCGACCTTACGTCGAAGAATCCCGTGAAGGTGCGCCGCGTGCTCACTACATTCTCGAAACTGCGTCGCCGTCTGGCTCACATTCGCCGCGAAGATGCCCGCCGGGAGGCTCCCGCGCTCATCAACGGCAACGAGATTATGGAGACTTTCGGACTCGGAACCTGTCCGCTGCTCGGCGAGGTGAAGGAGGCCATCAACAAGAAAGTGGAGGAGGAACATCTCGACCACTCGGGGGCGTTCGACTATATGCTGGAGATAGCGCCGCAGTACGGGCTGACGCCTGCCGGCGACGTAGAGGAGCTGAAAGCTCACTTCGAGAGCCGCAACGCCGAGCGCGAGGCACACCGCCGCGCACTCGAAGAGCAGGCCGCCGAGCTGAAGCGTCAGCGCGACGCGGAACTCGGACGAACCGTTGTGCGCCACCCCGTCACAGCCGACAATACCGGTCCGGCACTGTGAAGTGAAACCTGCGGCCGCCCGCAGGTGAAGATGGTGGCCGGCGTATCGAAGATAGAGGCCGCTGCTTGAAAAAATAGTAGCGGCTCCTTTTTACAGTGCCTATACGGCATATAAGCCCTACCGGTCTGATGGGCCGCATCTGCCGATAAGAGCGGACTTTTAGCCGTGGAAAATAAAAAAATAAAAAATCTTTTGCGGGATGAGATTTTTTTTGTAATTTTGCACGCCGATTATATCCAAACTATCATTCGACAAACGGCCGCGCGAGTGAATTGGCCTTCCCGCAGGCGGCTAACTGTCTACAAAACAACAACTTAAACCAATCGAAAGAAAGTGGATACTTTAAGCTACAAAACACAGTCAGTCACCCCTGACAAAATTACAAAGGAATGGGTGCTGATCGACGCCACTGACATGGTGCTTGGCCGTCTCTGCTCGACCGTTGCAAAAATCCTGCGTGGCAAATATAAACCCGAATATACTCCCTACCTCGACTGCGGCGACAATGTAGTGATCATCAACGCCGAGAAAATCCGCATGACCGGCAAGAAGTTCGAAGGTCACCAGTACCTGCGCTACACCGGTTATCCCGGCGGCCAGCGCACCTTCACTCCCGCCGACCTCATGGCCAAATCCTACAAGGCTACCATGAAGAACGGCAAACACCCGCTGTTCATCAAGGTCGTGAAGGGAATGCTCCCCAAGACCAAACTCGGTGCCGCCCAGCTCAAGAACCTCCACGTATTCAACGGAGCAGAGCACACTTTCGGCGATATGAACCCCAAACAGATCGACATCACAAAATTGAAATAATAGATGGAAAAAGTAAATGCAATCGGCCGTCGTAAAGCCGCAGTAGCCCGCGTTTACCTTAGCGAAGGTAACGGTGTCATCACTATCAACAAACGTCCGCTGGACGACTACTTCCCCTCGTCTATTCTTCAATACGTGGTTAAACAGCCGCTCATCACCCTCGGTGTGGAAGACAAATACGACATCTACGTGCACCTCGACGGCGGCGGCTACAAAGGCCAGGCAGAAGCCCTGCGTCTCGCCATTTCCCGCGCACTGGTGAAGATCAACCCCGAGGACAAACCCGCTCTGCGCGCCGAGGGCTTCATGACCCGCGACGCACGTACCGTAGAGCGTAAGAAACCGGGTCAGCCCAAAGCCCGCAAACGCTTCCAGTTCTCGAAACGTTAAGACATTTCCCAGCTGCCCCCGGCAAGAAACCCGTTTCCGCCGCTGTGCAGCCTTATCCCCCATACCGGAAGACGACACGATGCCCCATCAACGTTTGGCATCGGCCGTCTTTTGGCAGATATTGCGGAAAGCAAGCCGGCGGCATGAGCCCGCACTGTGCCTGACGGCGCTCTACAGGGCTCGCACCGCTGTCTGACCACCGCACGCCCGGCGCCGCCGGGGCGTAAAACCGGCTGCAAGAGTTTAGTATCTAAATCCGGAAGATGGACACGTTCCCTACTCCCGGATTGTTTCAGAAAAAAAGAACGTAAACAACACTAAAAACAAAATGGCAACACCGACATTTGAGCAACTGCTCGCCGCAGGCTGTCACTTCGGACACCTGAAAAGAAAATGGAATCCCGCAATGGCTCCCTACATCTTCATGGAGCGCAACGGCATCCACATCATCGACCTCTACAAGACAGCCGCCAAGATCGACGAGGCAGCCGCAGCCCTCAAGCAGATAGCAAAGAGCGGCAAACGCGTGCTCTTCGTGGCCACAAAAAAGCAGGCTAAAGAGGCCATCGCCGACAAAGCAGCTGCCATCAACATGCCGTACGTTATCGAACGCTGGCCGGGCGGTATGCTCACCAACTTCCCCACCATCCGCAAGGCCGTGAAGAAAATGACCGCCATCGACAAGATGGAGAAGGACGGTACCTTCGATAACCTTTCGAAGCGCGAGAAACTCCAGATCACACGTCAGCGTGCGAAACTCGAGAAGAACCTCGGTTCCATAGCCGACCTCAACCGTCTGCCCTCCGCACTGTTCGTGGTTGACGTCATGAAGGAGCACATCGCCGTAGCCGAGGCCAACCGTCTCGGTATCCCCGTATTCGGCATCGTCGACACCAACTCCAACCCCGATGACATCGACTTCGTAATCCCCGCCAACGACGATGCATCTAAGAGCATCGAGATTATCCTCGACGCCGTATGCAGCGCCATGGCCGAAGGTCTGGAAGAGCGCAAGATAGAGAAGCTCGACCAGCCCGAAGAGAAGGAAGCCGACGCCGCCCCCGCTCCCGGCAAACGCCGCCGCATGCGCCGCAGCGAGGCCGCTCCCGAAGCCCCGAAGGCTGAAGAGGCTCCCGCCGCAGAGGCCGCTCCCGAAGCTCCCAAAGCTGAAGAGGCTCCCGCCGCAGAGTAAATTTTCTCTTAACCATTACACAGTTGCCCGGCGGCACTACTCATGCGGTCGCCGGGACAACTGAATCAACAAGAATCATTAACCAAAATACACATTATATATAATGGCAGTATCAATCGAAGACATCAAGAAACTCCGCCACATGACCGGAGCCGGAATGATGGACTGCAAGAACGCTCTCATCGAGACAAACAACGATATCGACGCCGCTATCGAAATCATACGTAAGAAAGGGCAGGCCGTAGCCGCCAAACGCGAAGACCGCGAGGCAGCCGAAGGTTGCGTGCTCTCCGGCACAAAAGAGGGTTTCGCCGCTATCGTGGCCCTCAAGTGCGAAACAGACTTCGTCGCCAAGAACGAATCGTTCCGTAACCTCACGAAACAGATTCTCGACGCCGCAGTGGCAGCATCGGCCAAGACACTCGACGAAGTGAAGTCCCTCAGCATCGACGGACGTACCGTTGAGGAACGCATCACCGACGAAATAGGCAAAACAGGCGAAAAGATGGAACTCGGCGCTTACGAAAGCATCGAAGCTCCCACCGTTTCGGCCTACACCCACTTCAATGACAAGCTCGCCGCCATCGTAGGCTTCAACCTCGAAGGCATCGACCCGCAGGTCGGCCGCGAAATCTGCATGCAGATCGCATCCATGAACCCCGTTGCCATCTGCCCGGCCGACGTTAAGCCCGAAATCATCGAGCAGGAAAAAGCCGTCGCCATCGAGAAGACAAAACAGGAACAGGTGCAGAAAGCCCAGGAAGCCGCACTGCGCAAAGCCGGCCTCAACCCCAACCACTTCGACTCCGAAGACCATATCGAGAGCAACATCTCGAAAGGCTGGATTACCGCAGAAGAGGCTGAAAAGGGTCGCCAGGTCATGAAGGAAGCCGGCGAAGCCAAAGCCGCCAACCTCCCCGCCGCCATGATCGAAAACATCGTGAAGGGCCGCATCAGCAAGTTCTATAAAGAGAACTGCCTCATGGAACAGGCTTACGTGCAGGATGCAAAAATCACTGTAGGACAGTTCCTGGAGCAGACCCAGAAGGGTCTGGTAGTCACCACATTCAAGCGTGTAAACCTGAACGAGGACTAATCCCCTGCGTTCCCGAAGATAAAAAGCGTTGCGCCACCTCCGCGCAACGCTTTTGCTTTCCCTTAGTAGCCATAACCAATGTAGCTTTTTAGCTAATCACGGGGGGCGGCTGATTCTTTTCTGCGAACCGTTGGGCACGGTCGGGCGTTGAAACTGTGATACTATGATAATATTAAAAACACACTATTCGCATGAAGAAATTTCTTTATCTCACGATGGCGTTGCCGCTGCTGGCCGCAACGTCCTGCTCAAACGACGACCTTCCGGCTCCCGGACAAGATGACGGCATGACAACTTTCACCGTCAAGATGCCGGGCGAAATCCCGTCGCGTGTATTCGCCGACGGCACAACTGCCAAAAATCTTGCCGTCGCAGTTTATGACGAAAACGACAACCTCCTGTATTCCAATATTGCAGGCCAGGGCGAAGCGTTGCCCGAAGGTGCATCGGTAGGCGACTTTTCCGCGGGTCTCACCACCACGGTCACCCTTCCGCTGGTCAAGGACAAGGAGTATAACGTGGCCTTCTGGGCATACGCCGAGAACTCTCCTTACACTTTCTCTCCGGGCGACAAGAAAATTACCGTCAATTACACCGGCGCGCTCGCCAACGATGATACGCGCGACGGTTTCTTCAATTATTACAACGTCCCGGCACAGCGCCCGGCAACGAAAAATGTAGAACTGCGCCGTCCCTTCGCACAAATCAACATCGGTACTTCCGACCTTGAAGCTGCCCGCAAAGCCGGCGTGGCCGTTACATCCGCAAATATCTCGTTCCCCGCCGGCGCGTTGGCAACGGCCTACAACTTTGTGGAGGGCACCGCCGATACCCCCAATACCGCGGCCGTGACCTTCACGGGTTCGGCCCTTCCCGCCGATGCTTTCCCCGTGCAGCCCGAGACCTATAAATACCTGGTTATGGCATACGTGCTTACTCCCGTAGACCAGACATCGCAGCCTAAAACGGTGATGCAGAGCGTAAGCCTCGCCGTCAACGGCAACGCTTTCGCCTCGTATGACAACATACCGGCGCAGGCCAATTACCAGACCAACATCTACGGTGCGTTGCTCACCAAGAAAGAGAACTTCAATGTCACCATCAATCCCGCTTTCTTCGGTTCATATATGGAGGAACAGCCGGTGCAGACCATAGCGTCGTCAGACCCGACAGAGGTGACCGCGGCCCTTGAAAAGGGGGGCAACTTCGAGCTTACCGGCAACATCGAGGCCCTCGACCTCTCCGGCCTGAGCCGCACGAACCCCGTTAAGGTGACAGTGAAAGGCACGGTGGGTACCCTCAATCCCGGAACCAAGGCCGAGAATCCCGCCGACCTCATCATCAATGTCCCGAAAGGCGTGGCATATCCTCAGTTCATAGCCAACGGCAAGTCTGACTGGAAGAACATCACCATCCAGGGCGACCTCTCGTCGTCGCAGCGCTGCCAGGGACTGGTATTCTCAAACAGTGGATTGAAAGAGTTGAGCGACATTACCCTCGACGGCGTTCCTTTCGAGGGACAAGGCTTGAATTTCGGGTATACGGCAAACCCGCAGGTGGTCAGAAATATAAAAGTGGTGGGTTGCGACTTCGCCGACATGAAGCAGCCCTGTGTTAACGGCGGCAGCAACATGTATGCCGGCAGCGTGCAGGGAGATATCGAAATCAGGAATAATCACATAGTCTATGCTTCGGATGCCGCCGAAAATACCAACGGCATCTATCTCACCCAGTCAACCGGAAATATCCTTATAGACAGCAATGTAATAGAGGATGCGCCGTATCACGGCATTTATATTTCTTCTGCCGCCAACAGTGCCACCACTCCCGGCATCATGCCCGCAGATGCGTTGAAGAACGCCGATATTGTGGTGACAAACAACTCTATAGTTACCCCGAAACACGATGGTGTTAAAATGGATTCACCTTATGGAAATGTCCTTATCCAGGGAAATACGGTAGACAATGCAGGAGAGAACGGTATCAGGGTTTGCCGGTTCAACTCCTCATGGACACCGACGGTTACTGTCGAGGATAACACCATTTCGATAAAAGTAGGTTTATTCTTCTACGGAATATTGTTTACGGAGCTGAATGACTACACCGGAACCGCAGTTATCAACGTTCTCGACAATGTGGGATTGGACAAGAAGAGCAAAACCTTCTCCTTAGGTTCCGGCTTCAAGCCTGCCGCAGGCAGCAATTACTCGCAGCCGTTCGCCAACTGACAAGGATTTATCAAATTATTATAACCCGAGAAAAGGGGGAGAGCCGCGGTTCTCCCTCTTTCACTCCCGGCGACAAGAAAATCACTGTAAGTTATGCTTCGGCACTCGCAAACGACGAGAGCCGCGACGGTTTCTTCAAATACCAGAATGTCCCGGCCCAGCGTCCTGCAACCAATAATGTGGAACTGCACCGCCCCTTCGCTCAGGTGAACATAGGTACGTCTGACCTTGGGATTGCCGAAACTGCCGGCCTTACGGTAACTTCCGCCAACATGACCTTCCCCGCCGGAGCACTGGCAACGGCTTTCAACTTTGTGGACGGCACTGCCGGTACCTCCAACGCCGAGGCCGTGACTTTCACCGGCTCGGCTCTTCCCACAGATGCTTTCCCCGTGCAGCCCGAGACATACAAATATCTGGCTATGGCGTACGTGCTAACTCCGGTAGAGCAGGCATCCCAGCCAAAATCGGTGATGCATAGCGTAAGCCTTGCCGTCAACGGCAATGTTTTCAACTCTTACGCCAATATCCCGGTGCAGGGCAATTATCAGACGAATATCTACGGTGCATTGCTGACCAACAAGGAAAACTTCAACGTCACCATCAATCCCGCTTTCATGGGTTCATATATCAAGGAGCAGCCCGTGCAGACAATTGATACGCCTGACCCGGGCAAAGTGCTGGCAGCTCTCGACAAAGGTGGTAACTTCGTGCTTACCGGCGACTTCGAGGCCCTCGACCTGTCGGGTCTGAGCCGTAGTGCCACTACCTTCTTTTGGGTACCGAAGTTGATTTATGGCTGCGGGTTTTGTATTGTGTAATTTTATCCGTAACTTTGCCATCGTTTGAAAAGCTAAACGACACAGAAATTATGATGCAAATCTTAAAACCGGTAATGACCGCGGTGCTGATATGCGGCGCCGCGGCTTCGGGGAATGCCCAAATCCCGGAAGACAGTATATACGGCGACTTCGACGGCGACGGAAAGAAGGAACATCTCTGGATGGAAACCAAATATGACGAAGACGAATATGCCACCGAACCATTCGTGCTACGCAGCGATAACCCGAAATTGGACCGTAAGTTTAAAGTCGAGGCTCCGAGATATGTCTTAATCATGAACGAGGGCAAACTCAATGGCGGTACCGTTGATTATTTCTCCATAACGCCTTACGGCGACAGCACCTGGTCTATGACATCGGTCTATGTTTTTAGAAACGGCAATGTGCATAAGGCCATCGATGGTTTCACTACATGGAGCGGGAATGAGGAAGAGGAGGATTTTGTACGCCCGGCTAATCGTCCCGGTTATGCCGTGATAAACGAATATGGTATGGATGTCGAGGATTCCTGGACTCCGCAGAGGAAGACCGTGAAGCTGAAATAGGGGAGATTCCCATTTCATGCCGCAGAAAAATTTTGTTTGAAAAGCGCGTGATTCTTCTTTATTTCGGAAAAAATCGTTAATTTTGCAGGATAAAGTCAATATGCGGGACGCTTTTACGTTCCTTATATGAGCTTTTGCGCGTCACTTTTCGTCGTGGCGACGCATGACAATCGCTTACGTGGCGCCGGATTCGGTTCGCACGTAACCTTTTTACTTTTTATGAGCGCACGCCTTCCGCTCCTTACCGCGGGGCGCTCCCTAACATTTTTAACTTCGCTTATGTGTGGAATAGTAGGATATGTAGGTGACGGAAACGTCTACAAGATACTCATCAACGGGCTATACCGCCTGGAATACCGCGGCTATGACAGCGCCGGTATAGCTCTCGGCAGCGCCGGAAAAATCAATATTTTCAAAACCGTAGGAAAGGTCGACAATCTCGTCAACTTCTGCAAGGACAAGGACACGGACTGCACCTTCGGCATAGCGCATACGCGCTGGGCCACTCACGGCGCCCCCTCCGACTGCAACGCACACCCCCATTACAGCGAAGACGGCAACATCGCACTGGTGCACAACGGCACCATCGAGAACTACAAGCTCCTCAAAGAGGCACTCGAAGAGCACGGTTGCCGCTTCCATACGCAGACCGACACCGAAGTGCTGGTGCAGCTCGTCAGCTGGATTCGCCACGAAAACCAGTGTACCCTCGTAGAGGCCGTGCGTGAAGCCCTTAAGCAGGTTATCGGCGCCTACGCCATAGCCGTCATCGCCAAGGATGACCCCGATACCATCGTGGCCGCCCGCAAGCAGAGCCCGCTGGTCATCGGAATTGGCGACAACGAAACGTTCCTCGCCTCCGACGCCACTCCTTTCGTTGAGTACACCAAAGACGTCGTCTATCTCGAAGATGAGCAGATAGCCCTCATCCGTAAAGGCAAACCGCTGAAAATATTCAACTTCGAGAACGAGGAGTCTACCATCAACGTCAAGAAACTCGAACTCTCCATCTCGCAGCTCGAAAAAGGGGGCTATCCCCACTTCATGCTCAAGGAGATCTTCGAGCAACCCAACACGTTGCTCGACTGCATACGTGGGCGCGTGGTGCAGGGAGGCAAGAAGGTGGTGCTTAACGGCGTCAACGACAATAAGGATAAGTTCCTGAACGCGCGGCGCATCATCATCGTGGCGTGCGGAACGTCGTGGCACGCCTCGCTCATCGGCAAACGTCTGCTCCAGGATATGTGCCGCATACCGGTGGAGGTGGAATACGCCAGCGAGTTCCGTTATTCCAACCCGGTGATAACGCCCGATGACGTGGTGATAGCCATCTCGCAGTCGGGTGAGACGGCCGACACGCTCGCCGCCGTGGAGATAGCCCGCAAGGCCGGCGCCTTCGTCTACGGCATATCGAATGTCGTCGGCTCATCCATACCGCGCAATACCGACAGCGGCACGTATATCCACGTCGGTCCGGAAATCGGCGTGGCCTCCACCAAGGCGTTTACCGGCCAGGTGATGGTGCTCACGCTGCTGGCGCTCACCATCGCTGAACTCAAGGGCACCATGACACAGCTCGAAATCGAAGAGATGGGGCAGTGGATTCTCCGAATTCCCAAGATAGTGGAGGAGGTGCTTGGTCTGGCGCCGCAGATCGAACGGCTTTCCCTTATATATACGTACGCGCGCAACTTCCTTTACCTCGGCCGCGGCTACAGTTACCCGGTAGCCCTCGAAGGTGCCCTTAAACTCAAGGAAATCTCCTACATCCACGCCGAAGGATACCCCGCCGCCGAGATGAAGCACGGTCCCATCGCCCTTATCGACGCCGAGATGCCCTCGGTTATCATCGCGCCCAACGACCATCTGTACGAAAAAATCGTCAGCAACGTGCAGCAGGTGAAGTCGCGCGGAGGAAGCACCATTGCCATCGTAACGAAGGGGGATACGGAGATCAGCTCCATAGCCAACCATGTGCTCGAAGTGCCGAAGGTGCCTGAGATGCTTTCGCCGATTATTACCACCATCCCGTTGCAGTTGCTCTCCTATTATATAGCTATTAACAAAGAGAAAGACGTGGATATGCCGCGAAACCTCGCCAAGTCCGTGACAGTAGAATAAAAAAAGAAAACCCGTGCCGGCGTCGGCACGGGTTTTCTTATGGTTTCCGGCATTAGGCGGGATAGTCACGATAGGGAAGGGAGGCATAATTGGCCCGGTAAGCCCAACAGGTATAATAAAGCAGCTTCGGCGTCCTGGTGCCCCACGCGGCGTCTGCTTATCGGCTTATTTGGCCTATGGCGCAGCTTAAGCCTCACGCGGGTCGGAAAAATAGATTTTGTCACTGAAAATTTAACTTTTGGAATAATTCTGTGATATTCAGTGTGTTAAATCTATTAAAGTGGACAAAAAACGCCGAAACTTAATCTCGCGGAAAAACTTTTTTGAAATTTTTTTGGCGAAATATTTTGCGGGAAAGAAATTTCTTATTAACTTTGCACTCGATTTCGGACATGAAGCGCCGGGGTCGCAAAAAACAAGCCTCTTTAGCTCAGTTGGC
>DKVK01000070.1 GCA_002491165.1 Porphyromonadaceae bacterium UBA7180 | reverse complement strand
TCGAAAAACGGGGAGTACTATAGGGGTTCGTGTATTTTTGAGATTGAATGATTCAACATAGCTGTCCTTCGAATATTGTTTTATCAGGCGAGACAGGCTGCAGTTAACGCTTTTTAGCGCGGAAAGTCTTGACAGCGGGGGCGTTTTTTATTATCTTTGCATCGCCCTCTTGTGGGGTGACGCATTTTTATGCTTATGCTTACACCGGAATATTTGTTATCGCGGTGTGTATGAGCGTATTATGGGTCGGTAATATAAATATTAACTTTAATAAGATTCAGCGATGTGCCGCGGTTTCGATGACTGTAATAATTTGCAAAGGCAGATTTTTGCAAGTTAGCATGACGCAGACGACGCTGAAAAAACTTCGAGGCTTACCGTCTTGCGCACTTTTCGCGCGCAGGAAACGGCGCCTCCCGACAGACCATTATGAACATTAAGGGACAGAACAAGCAGCCGCAATCCCGCCCGGAAAGCGCTGCCTCCGCTCCGAAGACGGCATCTTTCGCCGCCCGAAAGGCCGACGTCGACACGTTGAAACAGGATGACAAAGCGTCATACCCCTTCGGAAAGATAAACTTCATCTGCATGGGCGTTTGCCTGGTGCTCATCATCGTGGGTTTCCTGCTGATGGGCGGCGAAGGCAGCTCGGTGGAACGCGGCTTCAATCCGGATATTTTCTCCACACGCCGCATCGTGGTGGGCCCGCTGTTGGCCTTCCTGGGTTTCCTTTTCATGGCGTTCGCCATCATCATCAAGCCCGGCACGTGCCCCTTCGGCCGGAGCCGCAACAAAAACGCTTAACCCATGGACTGGATTGACGCGCTAATCCTCGGTATTGTGCAGGGGCTGGCCGAGTACCTCCCCATCTCTTCGAGCGGACATCTCGAAATTTTCCGGCAGATTCTGGGCATCGACATCCCGTCGGACCAGACGTTGCAGTTCGACGTCATAGTACACGCCGCCACTGTGCTGAGCACCATCGTCATCCTGTGGCCGATGTTCTTCCGCCTCTGCCGCTCCTTCTTTACTTTCCGCCGCGACGCCGATTTCTATTACGTCTGCAAGATACTGGTGAGCTGCATCCCGGTGGCCATCGTAGGCTTCTGTTTCAAGGATTTCGTGGAGCAGTTTTTCGGCAACGGATTGCTGACGGTAGGCATCTGCCTGCTGGTGACGGCGGCGCTCCTCAGTTTTGCCCATTTCACCGGCTTCAACCGCAAGACGGGGAAGATGGTTTCGGGAGAAAAGGGACGCGACATCACGTGGCTCGACGCCTTCGTGATAGGCTGCGGACAGGCGCTGGCGGTGCTTCCGGGACTCTCGCGCAGCGGCACCACCATCGCCACCGGCATCCTTTTGGGCGACAAACGCGCGCACGTGGCGCAGTTCTCCTTCCTGATGGTCATCATCCCCATCCTGGGCGAGGCGCTCCTCGACGTGAAGGACATACTTGCCACCCCGTCGGCCCAAATGGCAATATCGCCTGCCGCGCTTGCCGTAGGGTTCGTGGCCTCGTTCGTGGTGGGCTGCGCGGCCTGCAAGTGGATGCTGGAACTTGTGAAGAAGGGACGCCTGCTGTGGTTCGCCGTCTACTGTGTGGCCGTCGGGCTGCTCTGCATCCTGTGGTAATGCTGTATACCTTCCCTAACCTGCTGAATGAATGGACTTTGTAAGTGGAGAAATAATAGCGGTAGACAAGCCGCTGCATTGGACGAGCTTCGACGCGGTGAAGCGTCTTCGCGGCGCGTTGCAGCGCCGTCTGGGCGTGCGTAAGTTCAAGGTAGGACATGCCGGGACGCTCGACCCTCTGGCAACCGGCGTGCTGATAGTCTGCACCGGACGCGCCACGCGCAGCATAGACACCCTGCAGGCCGGCGACAAAGAGTATGTGGCCACGCTGCGCCTCGGCGCCACTACGCCGAGTTTCGACCTGGAGACGGAAATCGACGCCACATTCCCTACTGCCCATATCACCCCGGAGTTGCTCGAAGAAGTGCTCTCGCGCTTCCGCGGCCATATCGCCCAGGTGCCTCCGGTCTATTCGGCCGTGAAGATAGACGGCAAGCGTGCCTACAAGTTCGCGCGCCGCGGCCAGGAGGTAGAGCTGAAGGCGAAACCGCTGGAAATCAAAGAACTGGAAGTAGAGGAGATGGACCTCTCGGGCGCCGAGCCGTGGGTGAGGCTGCGCATAGTGTGCGGCAAAGGGACCTATATCCGCGCGCTGGCACGCGACATAGGTCGCGAACTCGGCTCCGGCGCACACCTCACTGCCCTGCGGCGCACGCGCGTGGGACAATACCCCATAGACCGCTGCCTGTCCCTCGACCAGGCACTGGAACTTATCGAGAGGGTGGACATCACCTTTCCCGACGACTATACTCCCCCGAAAGCAAATTGAAAACAGAGAGGCCGGCGGCGTCCGGAAAAAAAAGAGGCGCCACACATGGCACCGGCCGCGATTTTTTACACATATCATAACATCATATATGAAGCTATCACAGTTTAAATTTACTCTTCCCAACCGACTCATCGCGCAGTATCCCACGGACAACCGCGACGAGTGCCGCCTGATGGTCGTGGACACCCGCTCGGGCGAAATCTCCCACCGTACCTTCAAGGACATCCTTGGGTACTTCGACGAGGGAGACGTGATGGTATTCAACGACACGAAAGTATTCCCCGCGCGCCTCTACGGCAGCAAGGAGAAGACCGGCGCCCGCATAGAGGTGTTCCTGCTGCGCGAGCTCAACGCCGACAACAAATTCTGGGACGTGCTGGTGGAGCCGGCGCGCAAAATACGCATCGGCAACAAGCTATATTTCGGCGACGACGAGTCGATGGTGGCCGAGGTGATCGACAACACCACGTCGCGCGGCCGCACGCTCCGATTCCTCTACGACGGGGAGCACGAGGAGTTCCGCGAGGTGCTCTACTCCCTGGGGCACACCCCGCTGCCCGACTACATCACGCGCGAGGCCGAGCCGCAGGACGCCGAGGCATATCAGTGCCTCTTCGCCCGCAACGAGGGCGCCGTAATGGCTCCCGCCGCCGGGCTGCACTTCAGCCGCGAGCTGCTCAAACGCCTCGAAATCAAGGGCGTGGAGCAGGGGTTCCTCACCCTGCACGCCGGACGCGGCAACTTCAAGGACATCGACGTGGAAGACCTTACCAAACACCGCATGGACTCCGAGGAGATGTTCGTCGACGAGGAGCTGGTGAACCTCATCAACAACGCCAAGGACCGCGAGCACCACGTCTGCGCCGTGGGAACGACGGTGCTGCGCGCGCTGGCGAGCGCCGTCTGCATGGACGGACACATCATGACCTACGAGGGATGGACCAACAAGTTCATCTTCCCGCCCTACGACTTCACCGTCTGCGACGCCCTGATTTCCAACTTCCACATGCCGCTGAGCACCATGCTGATGATGGTGGCAGCTTTCGGCGGCTACGACACCATCATGGAGGCATACCGTGTGGCCGTAAAGGAGGAATACCGCTTCGGCGCTTACGGCGACGCCATGCTCGTACTAAGATAACCAATCAAACCTATCATAATGAAACATTTACCCCAACTACTTACAGCTGCCGCCTTGCTGACGGCAGCCTCGGCGCTGGCCTGCACCAACCTGCTGGCCGGCAAGAAAGCCACTACGGACGGCTCCGTGATGGTGACCTACGCCGCCGACTCGCACAACCTCTTCGGCGAACTGGGCCACACTCCCGCCGCCGACCACCCCAAAGGCGCCATGCGCAAGGTGATAGAGTGGGATACGAGCAAGCCGCTCGGCGAAATCCCCCAGGTGCCCCATACCTACAACGTGGTGGGAAATATCAATGAAAACCAGGTGGTCATTGCAGAATCCACATGGGGCGGCCGTCCCGAACTCGTGGACACCACCGGCCAGGCTGTCATAGACTACGGCTCCCTGATGCAGATAGCCCTCGAACGCTCCAAGACCGCCCGTGAAGCCATCCAGGTAATGACGTCGCTGGTAGAGAAATACGGCTATGCCTCCTCCGGCGAGTCGTTCTCCATAGCCGACAAGGACGAGCTGTGGGTAATGGAGATGATCGGCAAGGGTGCCGAGAAGGGTGCCGTGTGGATAGCGGTGCGCATCCCCGACGAGGCAATCTCCGGCCATGCCAACGAACCCCGCATCCGCCGGGTCAACTTCAAGGATAAGAAGAACGTCATGGCGTCGAAAGACGTCGTCAGCTTCGCCCGCAAGCGCGGCTGGTACGACGGCAAGGACGCCGACTTCAGCTTCGCCGATGTCTACGGAGAGCACGCCGTGGACACGCGCCGCGGCTGCGACGCACGCGTATGGAGCTACTTCCGCCGCTTCAGCAAGGACGCCGACAAATATTACGACTGGTGCTCCGGCAAGAGCGACGAGCCCATGCCCCTCTACATCATCCCTGACCGCAAAGTGTCGCTGGCCGAGATGCAGGAGCGTATGCGCGACCACTTCGAGGATACCCCCTTCGACATGCACAACGACATAGGCGCCGGCCCCAACCACGTGCCTTACCGCTGGCGCCCGATGGACTATAAGGTGGACGGCAAGGATTATGTGCACGAGCGCGCCATCGCCACGCAGCAGACCGGCTGGAGCTTCGTCACACAGAGCCGCGCCGACCTCCCCGACCCCGTAGGCGGCGTAATCTGGTTCGGCACCGACGACACCAACACCTCCGTCTACATGCCCTTCTACTGCTCCATGACCGAGGTGCCCCACGAGGTGGCACACGGCAACGGAGACATGAACACCTTCAGCAACGAGTCCAACTTCTGGATGACGAACTGGGTTGCCAACCAGGCTTATAACCGCTACGACCTGATGATTCCCGACATCCGCAAAGTGCAGTCGGGACTGGAAACCAAATTCATCGGCGCACGTCCCGACCGCGAGAAGTATCTCGTGCAACTCTACGAGAGCGGCGACATGCCCAAGCTCGTTTCCGAGGTCAACGCCGAGGGTGCTGCCATAGCCAAGGAAGCCACCGACAGCTACCGCGACCTGGCACAGTACCTGCTCGTCAAGTTCATGGACGGTAACATGAAGAAGACAAACCCCGACGGCTCCTTCATCTACGACGAGAACAACCATCCCGTTTCCCCGAATTTTCCCGGATATAACAAGGAGTATTACGAGAACATAGTGCGCAGCACCGGAGACCATTTCCTGGTTCCTGCGCACAAGTAATCAAAGACCCACAGAGCATATCAGACCGGGCACCGCACAGGCCACAGGCGCCCGCGGTGTCCGGTCACTTTCAATATACACCTGTCTGTCAGCCGTTTGGCAAAGTCAGGCAATTCTCTCTCCACCGAAAATAAAACACACTGCGTTATGACCACCGACATCTCATCCGTAGCCCGGGCGCTGGGACTTCCTCGCCCGATGCGCAACGACAGCATCGACACGCTGCTTACCGACTCGCGTTCCCTCACTTTTCCACGCACTTCGCTCTTCTTCGCCATCCCCACCAAGGAGAACGACGGCCACCGCTACGTGCGGCAGCTTTACGACACGGGGGTGCGGAATTTCGTAGTAAACCGCGTGCCGCAGGAGATGGAGGGTGTCCGCGACGCCAACTTCCTCGTGGTTCCCGACACCGTGGGGGCGCTGCAGCAAGTGGCCCGGCGGCTCACGCCGCGCGCCGCCGAGGTAGTGGCCATAACCGGCTCGGCCGGAAAGACCACCATCAAAGAGTGGCTGTTCCAGATGCTGGAGCCGACCTGTGCCGTGACGCGGTCGCCGCGCTCCTACAACTCGCGCATCGGCGTGCCGCTGTCGCTGTGGGAAGTGGCGCCCAAGACCGACGTGGCCATCATCGAAGCCGGGGTGTCGCACACCGGCGAGATGCAGCCGCTGGCCGAAATAATCGACCCCGACACGGTGATTTTCACCAACCTCGGGCCGGAACACTCCCACGGTTTCGCCTCCCCGCTCGAAAAGGCGCGCGAGAAAGCCCTGCTCGCCCGTGCGCCGCATGTCCGCACGCTTATATATTGCGCCGACAGCGAGCTCATTGCTGAGGTGTTGAAAGACATAGACGTGCCACACCGCCTGAGTTGGTCACGCCGCGACCCGCAGATGCCCATCTTCATTGAAAAGACGGAAACCTCCGGACCGATGACGCTCGTCTCCTACCGTTTTAAGGGGGAAAGCCACGCCCTCACAGTCCCGTTCATCAGCGACGGCGAACTGGAAGACGCTTTCCACGCCTTGGCCTACCTCCTTTCTCGCGGAATCGCCCCGGAGGAGATTGCCGCCATGTTTACCACTCTCCACCCCATTGCCACGCGCCTGAACGTAAGCGACGGCGTGAACGGGTGCACGCTGATTTACGACAGCTATACCTCCGACTATTCGTCGCTGCTTCCGGCACTCGACTTCCTGCGGCGCCGTTTGGCCGACGGTCGTACAAGCACCGTCATCCTCAGCGACTTACGCCACGAATCGCGCCGTCCCGGCGTATACGGCGACATAGCGCGTCTGCTGCGCGCCACCGGCATAAGGCGCGTAATAGGCGTCGGCCCCGAGATGCAGGCCAACATCGCCATGTTCGGCCCCGATGCCGTAGCGTTCAGTTCCACGTCCGAGTTGCTGAAATCACTCTCGACCTCCGATTTCCAGAACGAGACCATCCTCATCAAGGGTGCGCCGGAGTTCGGTTTCGAGCGGTTGCCCGAGATGCTCGAGGCGCGGAAACATGAAACCGTGCTCGAAGTGAACCTCGACGCCGTGGTCAAGAATTTCAATTATTTCCGGTCGCACCTCGCCCCCGGCACCGGACTCATCGCCATGGTGAAAGCCTCCGGCTACGGCGCCGGCAGCTACGAGATAGCCAAGACCTTGCAGGCGCAAGGCGCTGCTTATCTGGCGGTGGCGGTACTCGACGAGGGTATAGAACTGCGGCAGCGCGGCATAACGATGCCTATCATCGTCATGAATCCGAAGGTAGTGAATTACCGCTCGATGTTCGCCTACCGCCTCGAACCGGAAATCTACTCCATGGAGATGCTGCGCGACGTGGCTCGCGAGGCCGCGAAAAACCGCATCACGCAATATCCACTCCACATAAAGCTCGACACCGGTATGCACCGAATGGGCTTCGTGGAGGAGGAACTGCCGGAAATGCTCGATTTCCTTGCAGCGCAGGATAACGTCACCATCGCCTCGGTGTTCTCGCATCTCGCCACGGCCGACTGCCCCGACATGGACGACTACACGTTGCTGCAGCTCGACCGCTTCAAACGTTACACCGACTACATCGCGGAGCGCTGGCCACACCCCTTCCTGCGGCACGTACTCAACTCGGCCGGCATCCTCCGTTTCCCGCAATACGGCTACGACCTGGCGCGCCTCGGCATCGGCCTCTACGGCGCCAACACACTGCCGCCGGAGATGGAACGGCCGCTTGCAAACGTCTCCACCCTGCGCACCGTCATCATCGCCCTGCGGCATTGGAAAAAGGGGGAAACCATCGGTTACGGACGTCGCGGCGTACTTGAGCGCGACAGCGTAATAGCAACTATCCCAATAGGATACGCCGACGGGATGAACCGCCATTTCGGTAACGGCAACATCACCGTGCTCGTGGGTGGCAAGGAAGCGCCGACGGTGGGCAACATCTGCATGGACGCCTGCATGATCGACGTCACCGGCATTGATTGCCACGTAGGCGACGCGGTAGAAATCTTCGGCCCTAACATGAGCGTGCAGCGTCTGGCCGACGTGCTGGGCACTATCCCCTACGAAGTGCTGACCAGCGTCTCCCCGCGCGTAAAACGCGTCTACTACCGCGAGTAACCACGGTGTTCCCTTCTGGGGCGGAGGCCTCCCGGCCTCCGTAAAATACTGAGTTTTAGTTATTTGAACTCGCTAATTGCCTGTATTTTGCCACTCTTACGGAGGCCGGGAGGCCTCCGCCCCCTTGGCTGCGCGGGTCGCTTCGGCGGCTTTCGTCAAAAAAAGCACCCGTTGTCATCAAAAAAGATACCTATATTTCCCAATCCCCGAAATTTGTACTACCTTTGCAAAAAGAACCAACCAACCGAAACCAAACCGCTAAGGGCGTGACAACCGCATGTTGGCCGAAGTTAAGGGTGTTCAGCTGGAGCCTAAGAAGTCGGCGCCAACGGGCAATATGGTGGTGCTTTCGGCATGTTCCGGCCGTGAGACGGCGAATATCTTCAAGGAGCGAAAACACGGCCTTTTTACTTACTGGCTGTTGCGCAAATTGAAAGAAACGGAAGGAAACGTGACGCTCGGCGAATTGCAGGAGCATCTTCAGAAATATGTGGATTACACCGCTACAAACCGCCTGAACCTGGAATCGGGCCAAAAGCCGACGGTCCAGACCTCCCCGACCCTCGGCATTTACTGGCGCACCATCCGCCTCCGCTAACCCAACCAAAGCAACCGCGCCTTATGGAGCGGCAACTTATGGAGCGGAGGCCTCCAGACCTCAGTAAAGTGCTGGTGTTTAGTTATTTAACACTCGCAAAACGTCTATATATTTCCTCTTCTCACGGAGGCCTGGAGGGCCTCCGCCCCTTTGGTTGCGCGGTTCGACTTTGCGCCTTGGCTTGAAGATGACAGGTAATCTATTTCGGTTTGATTGTATCTGTCTCCGCGCTGACACATTGACCGGCTTTTGATATATCAGTAATTTAAGTTTCGCAAGTACTGA
>DKVK01000072.1 GCA_002491165.1 Porphyromonadaceae bacterium UBA7180 | reverse complement strand
GAATTTTGATACACCCTCTTTTTCAAGCTTCCTCCCCAAAGGGAGAGAAAGCGGCGCAGACTCAGCGGCGCGAGTGATCGCGTCTGCTGAGCCTGCGCTGTCTGTTTTTGGGGGCTCCGTTAAGCGGAGTAAGCTGTGAGTCGAAAGACCCGTCAGTCGATGTCGAAGTCGAGAGTGTCGTCGGGGATTTGGCGCTCTTCGGTCTGCTCCTGTTCCTCGGGGACTTTTTCCGCGTCTTTCGAGGGGAGGAAGGGATTGAAGGCTTTCGGATTCTTCTCGGCGCGCAGTGCGTCGAGTTTCTCGCGGATTTTGCGCGACAGCTCTTCCATCAGTTCGGGATTGTCGGCGATTACGCGCTTCACTGCGTCGCGGCCCTGGCCGAGTTTGTTCCCCTCATAGGAGAACCAGGCTCCGGATTTCTTCACGATGCCGTATTCCACGCCGAGGTCGATTATCTCGCCGGCCTTGGAGATACCTTCGCCGAACATGATGTCGAACTCGGCACGCATGAAAGGAGGCGCCACCTTGTTCTTCACCACTTTCACCTTGGCCGTGCGGCCGAGCACTTCGTCGCCGTCCTTGATGAGCGACGAGGGGCGTATTTCAAGTCGCACGGAACTGTAATATTTCAGCGCGTTGCCGCCGGTGGTGGTTTCGGGGTTGCCGAACATCACGCCGATTTTCTCGCGCATCTGGTTGATGAAGATGCAGACGGTGCGAGTCTTGGAGATGATGCCGGTGAGTTTCCGGAGTGCCTGTGACATGAGTCGCGCCTGGAGGCCGACATTCTTGTCGCCCATTTCACCCTCGATTTCGGCGCGCGGCGTAAGTGCCGCAACGGAGTCGATTACCAGCACGTCGATGGCGCCGGAGTTGATGAGCTGTTCGGCGATGTCGAGAGCCTGCTCGCCGTTGTCAGGTTGTGCTATCCATAGGTTCGTGACGTCCACGCCGAGGTTTTCGGCGTAGAAACGGTCGAAGGCGTGTTCGGCGTCTATGATGGCGCAGATGCCCCCCTGTTTCTGGGCTTCGGCTATGACATGGATTGCGAGTGTAGTCTTACCCGAGGATTCGGGGCCGTAGATTTCGGTGACGCGTCCGCGGGGAAGCCCCCCCACGCCAAGGGCGAAGTCAAGCCCTATGGAGCCGGTGGAGATGGCTTCTATGTCCTGTATGGCTTCGTCGCCGAGGCGCATGAGGGTGCCTTTGCCGAAGTCTTTTTCTATATTCCCCTGCATCATTTTCAGGGCTTCGAACTTGGCTTCCTTGTCGGTTATCTGGACGGCGGAAGCCGGTGCTGATTTCTTTTTTGCCATGGTCGGTGGAGTTGTTTAATGTCTTGTCGAATGTTTCTCGTTGCAAAGTTACAACTAAAAAAGCGCTTCTGCAAACGCAGGGCGCTTAAAGAATATTAAATACATCCCGGGAGTGCCGGGGTATTGCACTCCGCATTGCTATTCTCCTGTTCAGTTGGCCGAAACGGCATCGTAGGGAGCGTCGCGGTCGAGCTCTTTTTCAGCTTCCATCACCTTGATTTCCCTTTTCAACTCATCCTTGATTTGCTTCACGGCATCGGCATTGAGGTCGGGATAGGAGTCGTAACTGTCGCGGTGATCGTAGTTGATTTCCACAACTTTGGGAGTCGTGTAATAAGCGAACGTCTCGGTCGGGAACTCTTTGCGCAGATAGTCGTTAAGATAATTCTCGATGTCGGTGAGAACTTTCAGATGGTCTCCGGCCATACAGATGAGTTTATATTTCTTGGAGTCGGAGAAACTTACGATAAACAGACGATATTTGCTTTCCATATTGATTTCAGTTTTGATTTAATATGGAAACAAGCGAGGGGGCAAGGGGGTTCACTTCAAGGCGCGGCGCAGCGGCGAGCCGGGAGTTATGGCCCGGGTTAACGTCGTTGCTGTGAGCACCTCGCGCCGGGGCTGGAAGTCGGGAATCCCGGTAGTCAGCGCATCGCGGTTCAGAGGGCAGACCGTCTGGCAGCGGTCGCACCCTACAAGCGTGTTGGTATCATGAAGCAACTTCTCTTGCGCTGGTGTGAGTGGATACGGGTGCTCTATCGTGAGATAGTTTATACAACGTGCAGCATCCATCGTCCCGTCGCCGTTGAGGGCACCGGCGGGACAGGCGCGCACACACCGGCCGCATTGCAGACATTCCCCGAACGACAGATCGTCCGGCTCTACCTGCAGTGTGGTGAAGACTTCGGCGAGGAATACGAAGGAGCCGTGGCGCGGCGTGATGACACACCCGTTGAGTCCTCGGCGTCCTATGCCGGCACGCAGTGCGAAGGCGCGTTCATGTACCGGCGCCGAGTCCACGCACACGCGCGTGCGCACGCCGTATTCCCCTTCTATAAAGGAGCAGAAAGGACGCAACAGCGAGCGCAAGGCCTTGTGATAGTCGCGGCCGTAGGCATAGAGCGGAAGATAAGGGAGTGACGGGTCGCGGCGTTCGGCGGGAAGGTAAGGGAAAGCCAGCGAGATAACGGTCCTGACGCCGGGAAGCACCGTCGCCGGGTCGGCGCGCAGTGGCTGATGCTCGGACAGCCAGCGCATCGTGGCGTTGTTCCCGGCCGCTATCCAGGCGGCGTAATCACGGTCTACCGCGGGTGGGAGGTACGGGTCGGCGAAACCGGCCGCACATGCTCCGGCGCCAAGCGCCACTTCGCGCAACCGTTCGCGTTCCTCGCCGGTCACCATACTCACTTACGGCCGAAGTCGGCGGGGATTTCACCCCAGTTGTCGGTATCCCATTTCCGCAACGTAATGCCCGGGGAATGTGAGAAAAGCCATTTCAACCCCCGCTCCAGCAACTCGAAGACGCGCTCGTTCCCGGCGGTGCGTTTCAGCGTGGTGCGCACATGGCGGCGAAGCACCCATCCTATGGCGGTGCGCGAGTCGGAATAGATGGTGTGTCGCTCGCCGCGTTGCACCATAAGCGCCATGGCATGGACTATGGCCAGGAACTCGCCGATGTTGTTAGTCCCCCCTTCAAGCGGGCCGAGGTGGAAAATCTGGCGGCCGGTGGCGAGGTCCACGCCGCGGTATTCCATCCGTCCTGGGTTTCCCTGGCACGAAGCGTCCACGGCCCAGGCGGTGCGGTCGATTTCGGGATGTGCCTCGAAGTTGATTTTTCCCGGTTCGGGAGGCGCCTGCTTGCGTCCGGCCATGAGGAAGCGGCCCAGTTCGGCGGCGTCGCGCTCGGCGTAACCGCGACGGTAAGCCTCGGTGGCTGCTTCCGACGACGTGTATGCCTTGTACTTGGCACCGGGAAAGCCGTCTATCTGCTCCAGGGTGTCGCCCCAGTCGTCGTAGACGCCGGGATGCCGACCCTCCCACACCACATAGAATTTGGTACGCTTCTCCATAGTTACTTTACTGCCGCCGCTTTGAGGATTTTCACGGGGATGTCGATATTGTTCATCGGCGCGGAGAAGAGCTCCGCCCCGGCTCCCACGGCATATACAGGCGTGAAATTGGAGGTATGCGAGGGGGAGGTCCACCCTATGCCGTAGTGGCGGTTCAGGATGTCGTAGAGCGTCACCGTGAAGTTGTTGAAGTCGTTGTAGAGCGTCTTCTGGTCCTTGGCGCGGTGGGTGATGAAGGTGGCGTCGAACGATTCGCGGATAACCTTCTCCTCCTCCCCGGTGATGCCTATACCTTGCCAGAGCGAGAGATTCTGTTCGAGGAAGGAGCGCATCTCCTCCCACGTCGGGGCTTTATCCTTGTAGTTGTCGCGGCACCAGTCGGCGAAGCGGTCTTTGGAGATTTTCTGTAATGCGATGAGGTCGAGGCGCGGATTCTTGGCGTTGTCAGCCCGGCCCACGGCCATTCCGCCGGTGTCGTGGTCGGCCGTTATCACTATCAGCGTCTCGTCGGGATGCGCGAGGTAGAATCGGTATGCCACATCTATGGCGTTCTGGAAATTGAGGATTTCGCGGATCACGGAGGCACCGTCGTTAGCGTGCGCGGCCCAGTCTATATTGCCCCCTTCCACCATCATGAAAAAACCGTCGGGGTCGGTGCTGAGGTTTACCAGAGCCGTTTCGGTCATCTCCTGAAGCGTGAGGGCGCCGTCCACTGCGTCGAGGGTATATCCGAGCTGTTCACCCTGTGGTTTGGCGGCCAGCATGAGGGTCTTCTCCCCTTCGCGGGCGCCGTCGAGGTATTCCTGCGCGCTGTGCACCAGGCGGTAGCCGGCCTTCTTCATGCGCTCCACCCAGTCGGTGGGATTCTTCTTGGAATCATACATGCCGCGGAACATCGGGGCGCCGAAAAACTGCACTCCGCTCCTCGGTGCGAAGCCGGAGATTTCGCGGCTCATGTGTCGCTCCGGAGCATGGGCATAGAAGGCGGCGGGGGTGGCGTCGTCGCCCGCTACGGAGGTGACGATACCCACGGCGCGGCCCTGCTTCAGGAAGTCGGAGGCTATGCTGTAGACATTTGTGGTGTCGGAAGCCATCCCAACCATCGAGTTCCTGGTCTTGCGGCCGGTGGAGAGTGCCGTACCGGCGGCCGCCGAGTCGGTGATGGGCGACGAGGCCGAGTATGACGTAGCCACGGTACCGTAGGGGAAAGTGAGCATCAGCAGAGGCTCCGGGGTCTTGAGCACGTCCCGGCGGTATTGCTCGGTGGCGTTGATGTGCCCCAGCCCCATGCCGTCGCCTATGAAATAAAAGACATATTTTGCCTGCGCAACGGCAGTGAGCGCCATCAGCAGCGCCACTACTGCGAAGAGGTATTTTCTCATTTCAAGTATGCGTTAGAAATTGTTTATCGTATTGGTTTATGAAGTATGTGGATGAAATTTTGGATTCGGCTGATGGCACTATGGGGGTTCCATAGCAACTGAAGCCGGATTCGGAAGTTCGCCGCAGAATTTATGAAGCGAGACATTAAATAATTTCTAACCCATACTTACAGATTTTATCTGGTTGGATAAAGCTATGAAGTCTTCCACGCCGAGCTGTTCGGGGCGTTTTCCCATCACTGGCTGCGTCTTGTCGAAGTCCGGGGGCAACAGCGAGGCAAGGGAGTTGCGCAGCGTCTTGCGCCGCATTCCGAAGGCGGTCTTCACCACCGTCTTGAACATCCGCTCGTCGCAGCCGGCATCGGTACGGGAGTTGCGCGTAAGGCGTATTACGCCGCTCTTCACCTTGGGTGGCGGCGAGAACACATTCTCGTCCACGGTGAAGAGGTATTCGCAGTCATACCACATTTGCAAAAGCACCGAGAGGATGCCGTAGACCTTTGAGCCCGGGCCGGCGCAGATGCGCTGCGCCACTTCGCGCTGAAGCATGCCGGAGCACACCGGGATGCGCTCACGGTTGTCAAGCAGCTTGAAGAATATCTGCGACGATATGTTGTAGGGGTAATTGCCGATGAGCAGGAACTCCCCGGGGTACACGTCGGCGAGGTCGAGCTTCAGGAAGTCGGCCTCTATCACCGGGAGTTGGGGGTACACTTTGGCGAGATAGACAACACTCTCGGCGTCGAGTTCCACTGCCTTCACCTCGTTGTGGTCTTCGAGCAGGAAGGTTGTGAGGACACCGGTTCCGGGACCGACTTCGAGCACGGGGAGCTGCGCCCACGCTTCGGGGAGTTGGGCCGGGGCAATGGTGTCGGCTATGCGCCGAGCTATGTTCATGTCGGTCAGGAAGTGCTGGCCGAGCGCCTTCTTGGCACGTACGGGATTTGACATATCTTTTTCTTTTTTACTTAAGAAAACGCCCGGGGTTTGGCGGCGGTTCAGAGATACCGGTCGCCGAAGGCTTCGCCCAGCTCGTTGACCACGCGGCGTATCTGCTGCTCTCGCTCCAGGGGATAGATGAGCGTGGCGTTGCCCGACTGCGTCACGATATAGTTTTCCAGCCCGGCGGCCACTATCACCTTGTCGGGGTCGGAGTGGAAGACGCAACCCGAGCAATCGTAGGCCATCACGCGGCTCTGCTGCGTCACGTTGCCGTCGCGGTTGCGCGGTGACACCTCATAAAGCGCCTTCCACGAACCGAGGTCGCTCCACCCGAAGTCGACTGTCATGACGTAGACGTTCGAGGCTTTTTCCATTATGGCATAGTCTATGGAGATACAGGGAGCGTTGGGGAACTCTTCGTCGATGAAAGCGGTCTCTTCCGGGGTTCCGTAGACATCATTGCCGGCATTGAAGACGGCTGCAATCTCCGGGGCGTAGCGTTCGAAGGCTTTCAGGATGGAGTCGGCACGCCACAGGAACATGCCGGAGTTCCAGTAAAACTCTCCGCTGCTCACGAACATTTCGGCCATGTGCAGGTCGGGCTTCTCGGTGAAGGATTTCACTTTCAGGATACCGGGACGGTCCACACATGCCGTTGTGGCCTGTATATAGCCATAGCCGGTGTGGGGCGACGAGGGGGTGACCCCGAGCGTCAGCAGGTTGCCCGTCTCTTCCACATATTCTATTCCGCGCAGGATGTCGTTGCGGAAACTGTCTTCTTTTAGAATCAGATGGTCCGAGGCCAGTACCACCATAGAAGCGTCCGGGTCGCGGGCTATGACATGGTGTGCTGCCCAGCAGATGCAGGGCGCCGTGTTGCGCCGTGCCGGCTCGTAGAGGATGTTCTCCTCCGGGATGTCGGGGAGCTGTTCGCGGATGAGCGACGCGTAGGCGCAGTTGGTCACCAGGATTATGTTTTTCATCTCCACTACGGGGAGTATGCGGTCTACTGTCATGCGGAGCAGAGAGCGCCCCGTCCCGAAGAAGTCAAGGAACTGCTTGGGTTTCCCGCCGCGGCTTACCGGCCAGAATCGCGAGCCGATGCCGCCACACATTATTACACAGTATCTCATAAGTATTGTCGTTGTTTATTGGGTTTTCAAGCGGCCTGGAGGCTACGGCTCCGCGCACCGCCGTCTCGGTTTTTTATTTTAAGGTTACACTTCGCCGTCGGCCTTGAACTGGTGTTTCACGCCTTCAACAACGTTAAGCATATAGTCGCCCAGTTTCTCGGCCTCGCCGATGAGGTCCATGAAGAAGATACCCTCCTGGTAGTCATACATCTTGTTGTTGATGTTGTCGATGTTGTCGTCGCGCAGGCGGTTGCGGAAGTTGTTGATTTCACGCTCTTTGTTGTAGGCCTTGATGATGAGCGCATCCTCGGGCGTCTCCATCTCCTTGAGCAGGTTGAGCATATTGTCCATGGCCTCGCCCACGAGGTCGTACATCTGGTCTATCTCCTTCACCACATTGTCGGCCAGCTGCACGTGGTTGCGGTCGCGGCGCGCCAGCGTCTTGGCTATGTTGAAGCAGCCGTCGGCTATCGACTCTATCTCGGAGATTACGCGCAGCATCCCGGCTATGCGCATTTTGCCCTGCGGCGAGAGGCGTCCCTCGGCCACATGGTTCAGGAACTTGCCTATCTCTATCTCCATGCGGTCCGATATTTCCTCGTATTTCTCCACCCGGTTGTAGAGTTCGGTGTATTTCTCGCTCTTGGAGTCGAGGTGTATCATGTCGCGCGCCATCCCCAGCATACGGCTCACCCGCTCGCCGTAGACGGCTATCTCCTTCTGTGCCTGCGTTATGTCAAGTTCCGAGGCAGTGAGCATACCGCGCCCGATGAACTTGAGCGAGAACTCGTCGTCCTGCTTCGGGTGGCGCGACGGCACCAGCCAGCATACTATCTTCACATAGAGCTTGGTGAACCATATCATAATCATGAGGTTGCAGGCGTTGAAGACGGTGGGGAACATGGCCAGGCCGAAAGCCACCGACGCCTGCGCCACGGAGGTGAGTCCCCCTTTCGGGTCGAGCAGCGTGCTGGAGGCCATCTCGGCTTCCTCCGCACGCGATATGTCCAGCGGATTGGTGCCCTGGCAGGCCGCCGTTATGTCGCCCACAAGGTTGACGAACGGCACGAAGATGAAGAGCACTATCACCGAGCCCAGCACGTTGAAGAGCACATGCCCCATGGCCGTGCGCTTGGCCGCCAGGTTGCCGCTCAGCGAAGCCAGGATAGGAGTGATGGTTGTACCGATGTTGCCCCCCAGGATTATGGCGCAGCCCAGCTCGAAGTTGATCCATCCCTGGCCGCACATTATCAGTGTGATGGCAAACGTGGCCGCCGACGACTGCACCACCATGGTGAGCACTATGCCCACGGCGAAGAATATCAGCACCGAGCCGTAGCCCATCGACGTGTAGTCCTTGAGGAAGGCCAGCATCTCCGGATTCTCCTGAAGGTTAGGCACATACTGGCTGATGAGGTCGAGGCCCATGAACAGCAGGCAGAAGCCTATGAGGAACTCGCCGCAACTCTTCACGGTCCCCTTCTTCATATACATCATGGGCACACCGATGGCCATCATCACAAGGGAATAGTCTGAAACGGAGACCTCGAACGAGAAAGCGGAGATAATCCAGGTGGTGACCGTGGTGCCGACGTTGGCTCCGAAAATGACGGCCATGGCCTGCGACAGCGACATCAGCCCGGCATTCACGAAGCTGACCACCATCACCGTGGAGGCGGACGAGGACTGTATTAACGCGGTTATGACGATACCGGTTAGCACACCGGTGATACGGTTGCGGGTCATTGCGCCCAGGATGTTGCGCAGACGGTCGCCCGCCGCCTTCTGCAGGCCCTCGCTCATTACCTTCATTCCGTAAAGGAAGAGGCAGACGGCGCCCAACAGGCTGATAAAGTCGATAATCGTATAATTCATCTAAACTTAGGGATGGATGTTTTCTGCTGCAAAAGTAGTGAATTTTTTCCGCTTTTACACACTCTTTAACCAATAAAAACGTACCCGGGCATGACCCTTCGCGCCCAAAAAATGTTATCTTAATGATTATTTAACACAAAAAGTTGTGAGTATCACGGAATTATCACTAACTTTGCAATCCCGAAACACAACACAAAAATCCTGAAATAAATTTTCAGGAAAAGTAAAGACATTAGATTCACAGATAAAAAAGTATTGACATGAAAAAATTTTTACTCGCTCTCGCGGCGGCAGCCACCCTCACCGGCGCCGCCAACGCCGAAGTGATCACGCTGGCCACAGCCAATGCCACTGACATTGTCGGAACAGAAAAGGACGGGAACATCGACCCGCTCACTTCGCTCAAACTCGGCGACTACACCTTCACGTTCGACGCAAACGGAAACACCTCCACCAACCCCCGCTATTGGGCGGCCGACAAGTCCATCCGCTTGTATGCCAAAAACACGATGACAATCGCCGGCACCCTTACCGGTGTCAACGGCATCGAAATCGTGGGTAAAACCGTAAAGGGCATCGATGCCAACAACCTGCCTACCGTCAGCAGCGGAAGCATGGCAATCAGCGGCACGACCCTGACATGGACACCCTCCGACGCCGCAGTGGTTCTCTCTGACATCACCATCACGATGCCCTCTAATGCCGGCGCAGACGGCAAAAATCCCAACCTCCAGTTCACATCAGTGAGAATCTACACCGGCAGTGACAAGCCCGGCGAAGGCGGCGGCGACAATCCCCAGCCCCAGCCCGGCGAAACCGGCTCCAAAGAGAATCCCCTCACCGTGGCACAGTTCCTCGCACAGGGCACTCCCTCCTCTGCCATAGCCAACACTTACGTGAAAGGCTACATCGTGGGTAACGCTCCCGGTCAGAAAATAAGCGAAGCCATCTTCACGGCCGAAGGTGCTTCCGCTTCCAACATCCTCATCGCCGGCGCGGCCGACTGCAAGGACTACACCCTCTGTATCCCGGTACAGCTCGCTTCCGGCACCGCTCCCCGCGCCGCCCTCAACCTCATGGACAACCCCGGTAACCTCGGTAAAGAGGTAATCCTCTGCGGCTCGCACGAAGCTTACTTCGGCACCAACGGCCTCAAGAGCGTCACCTGGTACCAGTTGGCAGGCGGCGTGGACCCCGACAAAGAGATTGACTGCTCCACCGTAGCCGAACTGCTCGCGGTTCCCAACGGCTCGAAGTTCAACTTCGCCGGCGAAGCCGTGGTTTCATACGCCAACGGCCCCGACTGCTACATCTTCGACAACACAGGCGCCACACTCCTCTTTTCGAGCAAAAACGACCCCTGGCCCTCTGTCCTCGCCCCGGGTACCATCGTTACTTCCTGCTCCGGCGTCCGTTCCGACTATAAAGGCACCGTGGAGTTCATCCCCGTCATGAACACACTCGCTACCGAAGAAGGTGAAGGCGCTCCCTACGCTCAGCCCGTCAACAACGCCGATGCCCTCGCAGCTCTCGCAGTCGACACTTACGTAGTGGCTAAGAACGTATCGATAGCCATCGACGAAACCAACGACCGTCAGGCCACCATCACATACGCCGACGGCACTACGACAGCAATGTGGAACCGTTTCAGCGGCTCGTCATACAACCCCACGACCGCATATCCCACGGACCTCGCAAAGAGATACAACGTCTACGGTCTCCGCAGCGTCAACAACGGCACCCCGCAAATCACATTCGTGAAAGCTGACGACGCCACCGGCATCGCCGACATCAACGTAGCTGCTGAAAACGTTATGGTCAACGGCCGCGACATCATCGCCCCCGCCGGCTCTCGCATCTACACCCTGAGCGGCGCACAGGTAAGCGGCAACGGTCTCGCCTCCGGCGTTTACATCGTCCGCACCGCCAACAAAGCCGTCAAAGTAATCGTCAAGTAATCACCGCATAAATCCCATAACCGCGCCCCGAAAGGCCCGGTACACCCAAAGGGAGGTAGCCCCGCGCTCGCCTCCCTTTTTCCATACCATTGCCCCGACTCACAATTATTTCGGCCCGGTATGTTGCTTCCCATATCTGCAACAACGAAAGGTGTATTATGGGTGGTATTTTTCGGACTCGCCAAAACATTCCAATACACAGCGTTGCTTATTTTTGGAGCTGCCGGTTTGGCACGCATTAAACGTATGTTCAAATGTCAAAATTAATCAGAAATAGCGCCCACAAATTTGGACGGCTATCTATTTTATGGCCTATCTGCTATCGCGGACGGTTGTACACATGAAGAGCCAGGTTTTTTTAATATTTTCCCAGTTAATGGGATTATAGATTTTTCTGTAGCGGTTTTTCGCGATTTTTTTTGGGGAGGACGGATTTTTTTGCTATTTTTGCATTTTGTAATGTTTGTGCCGCTTTTCTCTCCACGCGTGGCACACCGTAAAGTGTACTGTTATGGATTTGTTTGACAAGATTAGCGAAGATATCAAAAAGGCGATGCTGGCCCGTGACCGCGTGCGCCTCGAAGCCCTCCGCGGCGTGAAGAAAGAGTTCCTGGAAGCCAAGACCGCAAAAGGCGCCAACGGCGAACTGCCCGACGACAAGGCTATCAAAATCATGACTAAAATGGTGAAGCAGCGCCGCGAAAGCGCCAAGATTTACCAGGACAACAACCGTCCCGAACTGGCCGAAGGGGAGCTGGCTGAAGCAGCCGTCATAGAGGAATACCTGCCGCAGCAGCTCTCGGCCGAAGAGCTGGAGAAAGAGGTGGCTGCCATCATAGCCTCCGTGGGCGCCACGTCGATGAAGGAGATGGGCAAGGTGATGGGAGTCGCCACCAAGCAACTTTCGGGCCGCGCCGACGGCGGCGCCATCTCGGCCTGCGTCAAGAAACTTTTAAATAACTGAAACCTCTCCGGTTTCTAAACCATAAGAAGGATGTTAAGATTACAGACCATCAAGGCCGACCCCGAGTTTGTCATCAGCCGTCTGGCGGTGAAGGGCTTCGACGGCCGCGCCGTGATTACAGAGATACTGGATGTGGACGCCGAACGCCGTCGCCTGCAGAAGACGTGCGACGATAACGCGCAGCAGCTCAAGAAGCTGGCCGCCTCCATCGGCATGCACATGAAGAAAGGGGAGAAGGAAGCCGCCGAAGAGGCCAAGGCCAAGGTGGCCGAACTCAAAGGCGCCGACAAGGGTCTGCACGACCGCCTGTCAGAGTGCGAGGCGAAGCTCGAGGAGCTGCTCCTCACCGTGCCCAACCTCCCCTGTGCCGACGTTCCCGAGGGCCTCACGGCCGAAGACAATGTGGTGGTGAAAGAGGGCGGCCCGATGCCGCAGCTCGGCGACGACGCGCTGCCCCACTGGGAATTGGCCAAAAAGTACAACATCATAGACTTCGAGCTGGGCGTGAAGGTAACGGGCGCCGGTTTCCCGTTCTACGTCGGCAAGGGGGCACGCCTGCAGCGCGCGCTCATCCAGTTCTTCCTCGACAAGGCCTGGGAGGCCGGTTACGTGGAGGTGGAGCCGCCGTTCGTCGTAAACCCGGCATCGGCACGCGGCACCGGACAGCTCCCCGACAAGGAGGGGCAGATGTACCACGTGAACCTCGACGACCTTTATCTCATCCCGACGGCCGAGGTTCCGGTCACCAACATTTACCGCGACGTCATCCTGAAAGAGGACGAACTTCCGCGCAAGAACTGCGCCTACTCCCCCTGTTGGCGCCGCGAGGCCGGCAGCTACGGCAAGGATGTGCGCGGCCTTAACCGCCTGCACCAGTTCGACAAGGTGGAAATCGTCCGTATCGAAAAGCCGGAAAACTCCTACGCTGCCCTCGAGGAGATGAAGGATCACGTGGAGGGACTTCTCCGCGAACTCGGGTTGCCCTGGCACATCCTGCGCCTGTGCGGAGGCGACATGTCGTTCACCTCGGCTATCACCTACGACTTCGAGGTGTGGAGCGCGGCTCAGAAGCGTTGGCTGGAGGTATCGTCGGTCAGCAATTTCGAGGCATACCAGGCCAACCGCTTGAAATGCCGCTACCGCAACGCCGACAAGAAGATAGAACTCTGCCACACCCTCAACGGCTCGGCGCTGGCGCTGCCGCGCATCGTGGCCGCATTGCTGGAGAACAACCAGACGCCCGAGGGCATAGTAATCCCCGAGTGCCTGCGCAAGTACACCGGTTTCGACATCATAGACTGACGAAAAGACACATATATATTTAATCCTAAAACTAAGGAGCGCAGGTTTCCAACCTGCGTGAATGTACCGAATATGGAAACCCGCGCTCCTTGGCTTCCGATAACAACAATAAAGAAAAAAACAGTGGGATACATCAGCAAGGAAGAGAAGAAAATACCGCTCGACGACCCGTCGGGCAAATGGAGCGACCTTACCCTTCTCCCGGAATGGGAAGAGGAGTTTTATGACGTCTATACCGTGAGGAAACACGGCAAGTGGGTAATGCTCAAGGCATTGAAAAAGGAGTATGCCGACGACCCGGAGAAGCAGGAGATGCTGGAGCGCGAGTTCGACACGCGCTACAACCTGGCGCACCCTAACATAGTGATGGTCAACGACTTCGAGGAGATACATGGTCTCGGTATGGTCATCGTCACCGACGACGTGTACGGCTACTCGCTGCGCCGCCTCATCGACGAGAAACGCCTCACCCCGAAAATCCTGCACCGCCTGCTTACCCAGCTGCTCGATGCCATGGACTACATCCAGGAAAACCATGTGGTGCACCACCCCATAACCCCGGAAACCATCATCTTCACCGAATACACCGAGAACCTCAAGCTCATAGATGTGGGTTACGACCAGACGGAAACACTCTCGCCGCAAGACCTCAGCACCGACATCCGCAGCTACGGCCAGGTGCTCGAAGAGGTTCTGGAGCACCTTCCCACCAAGATGCCGCGCCTCCAGCACATAGCGCAGCGCTGTCAGGGCGACAAGCGGTACGGCTCCATCCCGGCGCTGAGGCTCGACATCGAGCAGCGCAACTCCGGAAAGGTGTATCTCATCATCAGCATTTTCATCCTCATAATGGCGTGCCTGCTCATCTGGCTCGCCGTCTGACCATTCCCCTCTCATCCCCGCCATCACCATGATTGAAGTAAAGAAAATCAGCCCCACGAAAAAGAACCTGCGTAAGTTCACACAGTTCCAGATAGACCTCTACCGCGGCAACGATTGCTACGTGCCGCCGCTCGTCAGCGACGACGTAAAGACGCTCGACCCTAAGAAAAACCCCGCTTTCGACTTCTGCGAGGCGCAATGCTTCATGGCATACGAGGGCGGACGTCCCGTGGGGCGTGTGGCCGCCATCATCAACAACGCCGTGAACGAGCGCTCCGGCGAGAAATCGGTGAGGTTTGGTTTCCTTGACTTCGAGGACAATCCCGAGGTGAGCGCGGCGCTGATGAAAGCAGTGGAACAGTGGGGCAAGGAGCGCGGGATGACGCGCGTAATCGGCCCGCTCGGGTTTACCGACCTTGACCACGAAGGTATGCTCATCGAGGGTTTCGACGAGCTCTCCACCATGGCCACCATCTACAATTATCCCTATTATCCGGAGCACATCGAGCGCCTCGGCTACGCCAAGGATTCGGACTGGAAGGAGTTCGTGATGGACGTTCCCGACGGCATCCCCGAGAAGATGAACCGCGTGGCCGACATCGTGAAGAAACGCACCGGCCTGAAAGTCAAGAAATACACTTCGCGCAAGAAAATCAAAGAGGAATACGGCCGCGCCCTCTTCGAGCTGGTGAACGAAGCTTACGACCAGCTTTATGAATACTCGCCGCTCACCGACCGCCAGATTGAGTACTACATAAACCAGTATCTCGACCTGTTGGACCTCGACCTGGTGACCATCATCGTCGATGAGGAGGAGAAGCTCGTGGGCGTGGGCATATCGATGCCGTCGATGAGTCGCGCATTGCAGAAAGCCAAAGGCAAGCTCTTCCCCTTCGGGTGGATACCGTTGCTAAAAGGACTCAAAGGGAAGAACGACCGTGTGGACCTGCTGCTCGTGGCCGTGAAGCCCGAATACCAGAGCAAGGGTGTCAACGCTCTGCTCTTCCAGGATCTTATACCATATTATATAAAGCGTGGCTTCAAATGGGCGGAATCGAACCCCGAGATGGAGACCAATGCCAAGGTGCAGAGCCAGTGGGACTACTTCACGCACCGCCAGCACCGCCGCCGCCGCTCATACGTAAAGAACATCTGACACATAACCCGTTTTTTCGTTAGAGAACTATGTTGCGTAAGAGGAAGATACTGTTTTTCATCGCGTTGCTTGCAGTGTGCGTGATACCTGCGCTCGCGCAGTACCTAAAGCCGGGACAGGAAGGCCGCGCCCTCGTGCTCTATAAAAAGGATGCGCAAGGAATTTACCATAAAAATGTGGCCATTACCGGCGAAATGCCACATGAGGAAGACATTGTGGAAGTGATATGCCTCGACAAGAAACACAAATTTCTCTATGTAGTTACCGAGGAGGGTATATATGAACTTGCCCTTGATAAGAAGCATTTCAATGATTTGAAGAAGGACAAGAGCATCCGTCAACTCAAAAACGATGAGGTTTGGGAAGTCATCACCCGCTATTCAAATCAACTCGACAAAGAGATTAACTACTGTAACATACAGCGTAACAAGGAGATAGCCGATTCAACCACGAGGGCAGAGTTACATCTTGAAATGATTCGCAAAGCCCGCGAGAAGGCGATAGCCGACTCCATCGCTTGCGTTGAAGAGCAACGCAAAAGAGAACAGGAATTTGCGGAATATAGGCATACACATTCACCTTATATTGTTCCTAACCCTGGAAAATCAATGGGCTGGAGAGGAATACGAGATATCTACAGTGAAGCTAAAATTGAAGGCGACTCTATATTGATTGCATCTATAACGGATGGGAAAGTAGCTATTAAGAAGTATCCGGAATTATATAATGGCTACAAAGGTGTAGATTTCGGTTTTGTTTTATCATTGGAAGATTGTCTTAAAGACCCTACATTTGCTTATCACTATGAAGTATTTGCTGATTCTCTTGTCAATCGATTAGATGACCTGTCTGAGGATGCTAAATACACTAATGGTGAGAAAATAGTGAAAAATGTAGAGGCCTGGTTTAACCGGAAATTTCCTAATGGGTTCATAAGTGATTATGGCTGGAGTGATGATTATGGCATTATTTCGTTTAATTTAAATTACTATAATACTTCCTATAATAAGACTATCAAATATTTGGCTGTTGATGTAAACTTTTACAATGCGGTAGATGATTTGAGATGCAAAGGAACATTCAGAGGTACCGGACCTATTGAGCCGTTAGACGGAGGTGGTTGGGAATGGGATAACTCTTTAATATTCACTAGAGGTGATGAATCATATTGCAAAATCAAGAGAATAACAATCACTTATACTAACGGAAAAAAAGTGGTTCTCACAGGAGATAAAATAAAAATTTTTGAAGTCGATGATGACGATTAGCGGAGTAACAGAACTATGATAAAGGATAACCTTAAGATATATTGCGAGAATCTGCACCGGTATGTGGACATCACCGGCGGCATGAGCCTTTGGGAACTCTATGAATGGCTACGCGAAGAACTCGGCTTCGAGCCTATCGTGGCGCGCGTCAACAACAAGACCGAGAACCTCTCTTTCCCCCTCTTCTCTCCCAAGCAGGTGGAGTTCATGAAGGTGACGAGCGCAACGGGGCAGCGCGTCTATGTCCGCTCGCTCTGCATGATGCTTTACCGTGCCGTGGACGCCGAGATGCCGCACGCCCGCCTCTTGATAGAGCACAGCGTCTGCGCCGGATATTACTGTCGTTTGCTGCGCCGCGACAACGGCACTGAAATAGAGATTACAGACGAAATCCTGGGCCGAATCCTGGCCAAAATGCGCGAGCTGCACGAGCGCAAACTCCCTTTCCTGCGCCGCGAACGGTTGACCCGCGACGTCATAGACCGCTTCCGCCGCCAGGGACTCGACGACAAGGTGCACCTGCTCACCACGCAGCATAACCTCTACACCACCTTCTACCGCCTCGACGACCTCTGCGACAGTTTCTACGGCGCTCTCGCACCCCACACCGGCCTCATCGGCACCTTCGACCTGGTGAAGTACAAGTCCGGCTTCCTGCTCATGGGCATGGACCCGGCCAACCCCGACGTACCGCGACAGCCCGTCACGCAAGAGAAGATGTTCCAGGTCTTCAAGCGCTACGAGCAGTTCAACCGCGTCATCCGCATCTCGAATGTCGCCGACCTCAACGACGCCGTCAGCCAGAAGAGCACCGCACAGCTCATCAACGTGGCCGAGGCCATGCACAACAACTACATCAGCAGCATCAGTAACGACATAACGCGCCTGCACCACGAGAAGGGGACGCGCATCGTCATGATAGCCGGTCCGTCGTCGTCGGGCAAGACCACGTTCTGCAAACGCCTCGGCATCCAGCTGATGACCAACCTGCTGACGCCCAAGATGATTTCGCTTGACGACTATTTCGTGGACCGTGCGCACACGCCGCGCGACGCCTCGGGCGATTACGACTACGAGAGCCTTTACGCCCTCGACCTGGAGCGCCTTAACTCCGACCTCGCGGCGCTGCTACGCGGCGAGACCATAAACCTCCCCACCTACAGTTTCGAGCTGGGAACGCGCATCGAGAAAGACCGTCCACTGCGCCTCGGACCCGACGACATCCTCATCATGGAGGGAATCCACGGCCTGAACCCCGAGCTCACGCAGCAACTCGACACCACAAAACTCTTCAAGATATACGTCTCGGCGCTGACCACGCTCCATATAGACGACCACAACTGGATTTCCACTACCGACAACCGTCTGCTGCGCCGCATAGTGCGCGACCACCGTTACCGCCACACCTCGGCGTTGGAGACCATACGCCGCTGGCCGAGCGTGCGCCGCGGCGAGGAAAAGTGGATTTTCCCCTTTCAAGAAAACGCCGACGCCACCTTCAACTCTTCGCTCATCTTCGAACTCGGGGTGATGAAGGAGTATGCCGAGCCGCTCCTCAAGGAGGTGCCGCACGACGTGCCCCAGTATGCCGAGGCATACCGCCTGCTGAAGTTCCTCGGCTACTTCGACCCCATCCCCGCCGAGCAGATTCCCTCCACGTCGCTGCTGCGGGAGTTCCTCGGCGGCTCCTCGTTCCACTATTGATTAATATACACTGACAATGAAGGATTTGACTACGGCTCAGATTGAAAGCCTCGAACAGCTCATCGAGGAGCAGAATACCGACCGCGTGCGCGACCTCATCAAGGACCTGCATCCCGCCGACATCGCCGAGCTTTTCCAGGACCTCGACCTCCATGACGCCGAATGGGTCTTCAACCTCATCGACGACAAAGACGTGCAGGCCGACGTGCTCATGGAACTCGACGAGGAGGACCGGAAAAAGCTCCTTGAAGGTATGGACTCCGACCGCATCGGACACTTCATAGACCTGCTCGACACCGACGACGCCGTAGACCTTATCCAGGAACTCGACGAGGAGGACCGCGACGAGGTTATCCAAAAAATCGAAGACGTTGAGCAGGCAGGCGACATCGTAGACCTCCTCCAGTATGACGAGGACACCGCCGGCGGACTCATGGGCACTGAGATGATCATGGTCAACGAGAACCTCTCCATGCCCGAAAGCCTAAAGGAAATACGCCACCAGGCCGAAGACCTCGACGACATCTATTACGTCTACGTCGTGGACGACGACAAGCGCCTCAAGGGAATCCTCCCGCTCAAGAAATTAATCACCCACCCCTCCGTCTCCAAGATAAAGCACGTCATGGAGACCGACCCGGTGTCGGTGCGCACCGAAACGCCCATCGAAGAGGTGGCCATCGACTTCGAGAAATACGACCTCGTGGCGATGCCTGTCGTGGACGGAATAGGGCGCCTGGTGGGGCAGATAACGGTCGACGACGTGATGGACGAGGTGCGCGAACAGTCGGAACGCGACTACCAGCTGGCCTCCGGTATCTCGTCGGACATCGATGCCGACGACTCCATACTGACCCAGACCAAGGCGCGTCTGCCGTGGCTGCTGATAGGCATCATCGGCGGCATCGTCAACTCCATCATCCTGGGTGGTTTCGAGGCGCAGATTGCCGCCGTGGCCGCATTGGCCATCTTCATTCCGCTAATCGGTGGCACCGGCGGTAACGTAGGCGTACAGGCATCGGCCATCGTGGTGCAGGGCCTCGCCAACGGACGCCTCGAAATAAACGAGGCCTGGAGGCAGATAGGGCGGGAAGTGCTTGTGGCACTCATCAACGCCGTGGTCATCTCCGGCCTTGTGTTCCTCTACGTCTTACTTACGCAGCATAACAACTATGCCATCTGTTTCGCGGTGGGATGTTCGCTGTTCTGCGTGGTGATATTCGCGACGGTCTTCGGCACCTTCGTCCCCCTCACCCTCGAAAAACTGAAAATAAACCCTGCGCTGGCCACAGGCCCCTTCATTCAGATTACCAACGACGTGGTGGGTCTGCTCATCTACGTCTCCATGTCGAAATGGATGCTATCCGTCTTCACATCCTAAGCAACTTACGCAAGCAATGGCAAAACCGGTCGAAACCCCGCTTATGAAGCAGTACTACGAGATGAAAAAGAAGCATCCCGACGCGATACTTCTTTTCCGCGTAGGCGACTTTTACGAGACATTTTCCGACGACGCCAAGGAGGCGTCCGCCATCCTGGGCATCACGTTGACGCGCCGCGCCAACGGCTCGGCGCAATATGTGGAGCTGGCCGGGTTCCCGCACCACGCCCTGGACACATACCTGCCGCGCCTGGTGCGCGAAGGGAAGCGCGTGGCCATCTGCGAACAGCTCGAAGACCCTAAGACCACCAAGAAGCTCGTGAAGCGCGGCATCATAGAGCTCGTCACCCCCGGCGTCAATATCTCCAGCTCGCAGCTCGAACAGCGCGACAACAACTTCCTGGCCGCCATCCACCGCGGCAAGAACGCCGTCGGCGTGGCTTTCCTCGACATCACCACCGGCGAATACCTCTGCGCCCAGGGAACGGCCGAATATGTGGACAAACTGTTGAATAATATCCGTCCGTCGGAACTGCTACGCCTCCACGGCTCGCGCCTGCAATACGAGGCCGACTTCACCTACCGCTGCTCCTCGTTCGAACTCGACGACTGGGTCTACACCACGCAGGCGGCCGAGGAGCGGCTGCTGCGCCATTTCTCCACCGCGTCGCTGAAGGGATTCGGCGTTCAGGGACTTACGGAGGCTGTCATCGCCGCCGGAAGCATCCTCTATTATCTGGACCAGACGTGCCACACGCAGATAGGGCATATCACCGCGCTGGCCCGTATCGAGGAGGACAAATACGTGCGCCTGGACCGCTTCACCACGCGCAACCTGGAAATCGTGGAACCGATGAGCCCCGAGGGAATGTCGCTATACAAGGTGCTCGACCATACCGTAACGCCGATGGGAGCGCGCCTCTTGCATCGCCACCTCCTCTTCCCGTTGCTCGACATCGAGGCCATCAACAAGCGGCTTGACGCCGTGGAGTATTTCCTCAACAACCCGGAGCAGGGGGACGCCGCGCGCGACGTCATCTGTACCGTGGGCGACTTCGAGCGCTTTGTCTCGCGTGTGGCCACGTTGCGCACGCAGCCCCGCGACATGCTCTCGCTGCGTAACGGCCTCGCCGCCGGAGCGCGCCTGAAAAAGCTGTTGACAGGCGCTCCTGCAGAGGTAATCCGCGACATGGCCGCCCGCATCGACCCGCTCGACCACCTCGTGGACACCATCACACGCACTGTCTCCCCCGACGCGCCGTCGCAACTCGGCAAAGGCCCGGCCATCGCCGCCGGAGTGGACCCCGAACTCGACGAGCTCCGCAACCTCGTGACCCACGGCAAGGAAGCCCTCGCCGCCATACAGCAGCGCGAGATAGAACGCACCGGAATACCCTCGCTCAAAATCTCCTTCAACAACGTCTTCGGATACTATATAGAGGTGCGCAACACCCACAAGGACAAGGTGCCCGCAGAGTGGATACGCAAGCAGACGCTTACCGCCGCCGAGCGCTATATCACCGAGGAACTGAAGGAATACGAGGAGAAAATCACCGGCGCGGAGCAGAAAATCGACGCCATAGAGCGCCGCATCTTCGACGCCCTGGTGGAGCACACCTCGCGCTATATCCCTGCCATGAAGCTCAACGCCCTGCTCATGGCGCAGACCGACGTCGTACTTTCTCACTCTGTCGTCGCCTCTGAATATAACTACACGCGCCCCGTCATCGACGACTCCACCGTGTTGGAAATCACCGAAGGGCGACATCCGGTAATAGAACGGCGCCTACCGCCCGGCGAACCGTACATCGCCAACTCGCTGACGCTCGACTGCGACGACACGCAGGTGATGATGATTACCGGCCCCAACATGTCGGGTAAATCGGCGCTCCTGCGCCAGACGGCCCTTATCACCCTCATGGCGCAGACCGGCTGCTATGTCCCCGCGCAGAAAGCCCGCATCGGCCTGGTAGACAAGATTTTCACCCGTGTGGGTGCCAGCGACAACATATCGTCGGGCGAATCCACCTTTATGGTGGAGATGAACGAGGCCGCCTCCATCCTCAACAACATGAGCGGGCGCTCTCTGATACTCTTCGACGAACTGGGGCGCGGCACCTCCACCTACGACGGCATCTCGATAGCCTGGGCCATAGTGGAATACATCCACGACAACGGCCGCTGCCGTCCGCGCACGCTCTTCGCCACGCATTACCATGAACTCAACGAGATGGAACACTCGCTGCCGCGCGTGCGCAACTACCACGTGGCGGTGCAGGAAATCGACGGCAAGGTGGTGTTCCTGCGCAAGCTGCGGCAAGGAGGTTCGGAACACAGTTTCGGTATCCACGTGGCGCGCCTGGCCGGTATGCCCCCCTCGATAGTGAAACGCGCCGACAGCGTGCTCCACGGCCTCGAATCCTCGCACGCCGACGCGTCGCCGGGCGCCACCGACACTAATGCAGATGATAAGAAGTCGCGGAAAAAAGGCGCTCCCGAGCCGATGAAAGCCAACATCAAGGAGATAGGCAAACAGAAAGAGGGTATGCAGCTGAGCATCTTTCAGCTCGACGATCCTACCCTCTCGCAAGTGCGCAAGGAAATCCTGAACCTCGACATCGACAACCTGACACCGCTCCAGGCCCTCACCTCCCTGCACAACCTCAAAAGCCTCCTCACCGGCAAATAAACAAGTAACTAAATCAAATAAAAGTATATCAAATGAAAAAATGTATCGCAATCCTCGCTCTCCTCATTTGCGTTATGGTAGGAACGGTGTCAGCCTCTGCGCGCACCTGGAGCACCGGCTCAATGACCGGAACCATAGGCAAATACAAAGTAGTTATGTCTCTCTCGGTAAATGAAAGCAACAAGACCGTCTCCGGTTGGTACTATTACCGTTCCAAAGGACCGAAAAATAAAATAAACCTTTCCGGTACGTACCGTGACAGTTCCGGAAGTGCCGTTATCCTGGAGATGGACATGAAAGAAAAAACAGGAGGAAAGGTAACCGGATACTTTGACGTAACGTATAGCCAGTATATGGGTGAAATATCCCTTGACGGAGACTTTACCACGTCAGCCGGAAAGCGGTATACTGTAAACCTAAGCAAATAAAGCTGCCACTTACGGGATTCTACGGATGGAATGCCCGATAATGAAATTGCCTAATCTGTAAATCCCTCAAAAAAGAATAATTTGGAGATGCCGGGACGATTTTTTTCGTCTCGGCGCTTTATTTTTCAGGAATCATTGACTCAGATTCCAACATCGGTGTTCTCCGCAGATACTGTTTCTTTGAGTGTG
>DKVK01000077.1:5735-55827 GCA_002491165.1 Porphyromonadaceae bacterium UBA7180 | reverse complement strand
TGAAAATCGGGGAGTATTATAGTTTGGCAATGTCCCCTTTTTTCGCCAAGAAACTCGCCGAAGAGGTGGGGTTCACATTCATGGCCAAAAAGCCGAGCGACCTCCAGAGCAAATACGTTAACGGCACGCAGGAGAACATCGCCGCCATGTTTCAGGAAGCCGAGGACCTTGCGCCGTCTATCATCTTCATCGACGAGATGAACGAGCTTGCGCCGAACCGCTCGGAAGGGACGCACCATGAAATGTACCTAAGCGCCGTCAACGAGTTGCTCGCCAACATGGACCGTCTCGGCGAAAAGGGGATATTCCTCATCGGCGCCACAAACTATCCCGACCTCATGGACCCGGCCATTCTGCGTTCCGGACGCATCGACAAGCTATTCTACGTGGCACCCCCCGACTTCGAGGCACGCAAAGCCATGTTCCGGCTTATGCTCAAGGGACGTCCCGTGGACAACGGCCTCGATTACGACCGGCTGGGGCACCTCACCGAAAACTATGTCTTCTCCGACCTCGCGCTGATTATCAATGACGCCTCGCGAGCCGCCATGCGAGCCAAAACCACCATCGGTATGGACGTCCTGACCTCTACCATCTCCGCCACGCGACCATCAATAACAGCCGATGACATCCGCTCCTTCGAAGCCGTACGCCGTCGTATCGAGGGAGACAAATCCAAACCCCGCCGCCCCATCGGATTTCACTAAACTGCCATAGGCCGGACATCAGACTCACACCCCACACGCCGCCAAGCGTGTGGGGCTTATCATAAAAAGAGATGGCCTACACATCGCGTGCAGGCCATCTTGGGCAAAATTTAATTTGGGGATATTTATTTCTCTTCGTTCATTCCTTTAATCCGTGATTATTTCTTGATTCCGTCGCGGCGCAGAAGGGCGTCGACTGTAGGCTCTTTGCCGCGGAACTCTTTGTAGAGCACCGACGGGTCTACCGAACCGCCGCTCTCGAGCATCTTGTGGAACTTATCGGCGGTCTTCTTGTTGAAGATGCCGGTTTCCTGGAATGCGGCGAAGGCATCGGCGTCAAGCAGCTCAGCCCATTTGTAACCGTAATAACCGGCGGCGTAGCCTCCCGAGAAGATGTGGCCGAACGACGGCGAGATGAGACAACCTTCGGCGGCATCGAATATCTTGACGGGTTCGAGTGCCTTGGCTTCGAAGGCATCGAGGTCGGCTGAGGCGCGCATCGGCGTTTCCTGGGTGTGGTAAGCCATGTCGAGTTCGCCGAAGTTAAGCTGGCGCATACAAGCGTAGGCGGCGCCGAACTGCTGCGACTTCACGAACTTGTCGATGAGCGACTGCGGCATCTTCTTGCCGGTCTTATAGTGCTTGGCGAAGCTGTCGAGGAATTTCTTCTCAGGCAGATAGTTCTCGTTGAACTGCGAGAAGAGCTCCACGAAGTCGTGGTAGACGTTCGTACCGGCCATCGTCGAGTATTTGGATTGTCCCGACAGGGCGTGGAGCGAGTGGCCGAACTCGTGGAGGAACGTCTCTACCTCATACGGTGTGAGCAACACCGGTTCGTTGCCTACGGGTTTTGAGAAGTTCATCACGATCGAGATGATAGGCAGTTCGCGGTTGCCTTTGTCATCCTTGCTCTCGCCGCGGAACTCCGTCTCCCATGCACCGGGAGCCTTGCCGGGACGGTAGAAGAAGTCGGTGTAGAGCAGGCCGAGCGGTTTGCCGTCGGCGGTCAGCACGTCGTAGGCGCGAACGTCGGGATGGTAGCCGGGAATGTTCTTGTTCTCCTTGAACTGGTAGCCGTAAAGTTTCGAGGCGAGGCCGAAAACTCCTTTTATGGTATTGTTAAGCTCGAAATAGGGCTTCATATCCTCGTCGTTGAAGGCATATTTGGCGTTCTTCAGCTGGTCGGAATAATAGGAATAGTCCCACGGTTCGAGCTTGAAGTCGGGGCCTTCGGTCTGGCGCGCGAAGTCGGTGAGTTCCTGAATCTCCTTCTGCATCGGCTCTTTGTAGGCATCGCGGAGTTCTCCAAGGAAACTCATTACCTTCTCCGGTGTTCCGGCCATAGTCTCCTGCAGCTGGTATTCGGCAAAGTTCTTCTTGCCGAAGAGCTTGGCTATCTCCAGACGGATATTCGATATGTCGATTAGTACTCGTTCGTTGTCGAACTCCCCGCCGCGGTTGCGCGAGTTGTAGAGCCGGTACATCTGTTTGCGGAGGTCGCGGTTCTTGTTATACTTCATGAAAGGGGAATAGGAAGGAGCGTAGACGGTGAAGAGATAGAGCGAGCCGTCGTCGGTTTTTCCTTCGGCTTTCAATGTCTCGGCGGCTTCGGCACGAGCGGCATCGATGATGCTCTGCGGCATCCCTTCCAGCTTGTCGAGGGTCACCCACAGGCGCCGTGCCCGGTCGCTCATTCCGCGGGTCACGTTCTGGGCGAAGCGCAGGTTGAGGTTCGACAGTTCGGTGCTCAGTTCGTCATAGCGTTTGCGGTCGGCGTCCGGGAGGTTTGCGCCGCTGTCCTCGAATCCCTTGTAAACGAGTTCGATAAGGCGCTGGTCTTCCGGAGTGAGGTCCGTGCGCTGGGCGCGGGTATCATACACGGCCTTGATACGTTTGAACAGCCCGGGATTGAGCATTATGCTGTTCGAATGTCGCGAAAGCAGGGGAGTAAGTTCTGTGTTGATACGTTGCAGGTCAGGGTCGCCCGTGGCGTGTTCCACGTTACCGAGGGCCAGAACGGCGAGGCCGAGGTCCTTGCCGGAACGGTCGTAAGCCACAATGGTATTCTCGAAAGTCGGAGCTTCCGGATTATTCACGATGGCGTCGATTTCCTGCTGATGGCGTTTCATGCCCTCTTTTACGGCTTCGTCATAGTCGGCAGGGGTTACTTTGTCGAAGGAGATGGCTCCGTAGGGGAGCTGCGAGGGCTGTAGTATGGGATTGGCTTTTCCCTGCGCGTCGGCGGTGAAGATTCCGCTCATGAGGGAGAAGGTGGTCAATGATGATAACAGTATAGTTCGCATAAAATGTGTTAAATGGTATCAGGCCACAAAGATACGATAATTTTCCCGTTCCGCAAAATTATTCGGCTAAAAAAGCGGGCGTGCGTGAAATTTCTTTAAAAGGAAATGAAAAAAATTGGCGGGCTCCCAAAAAAATATTACTTTTGCGGAAAATAACGGAACAGCAGGCGGCCTCCACGCTCCCGCAAAGAGCGCCGACGAAGCGCCACCCCAACATTTTTAGATAATGAAAGATTTGGATTTCAGCGACATAGCACCATACGACGACTCCGTGTTCCACAAAAAGATGGAGGAGCTCGTCAAGGAACCTGGTTTTCTGCACGCTGTCAATTACACTATGCCGAAGGAGGACGTCCCGATGCTCATCGAAGAACTGCTCCGCATCGACAATAAGTATGACTTCCAGCGCCAGGTGATGTTCCCGTTCCTCGAAATGCTTGTCAAGAAAACGACCTCGGGTATCACGATGGGGGGTATCAAATACCTCAACCCGTCGCTCAACTATACCTTTATCACCAACCACCGCGACATAGTGCTCGACGCCTCGTTCCTGAACCTGGCATTCCTGCGCAAGGGAATCCCCGCCTCGGAGGTGGCCATCGGCAATAACCTCCTCATCTATCCCTGGATAGAAGACCTCGTGCGCCTCAACAAGAGCTTCATCGTGAAGCGCAACACCAGCTTCCGCGAAGGTCTGCTTGCCGCCAAACACCTTTCGGCCTATATCCACTTCACTATCCTCGACAAGCACGAGAGCATCTGGATAGCGCAACGCGAAGGCCGCGCCAAAGACAGCTCCGACCACACACAGGAGTCGCTCGTCAAGATGCTCGCCCTCGGCGGCGAGGGAGCCTTCATGGACCGCCTCAAGGAGATCAACCTCATGCCGGTGGCAATTTCTTATGAGTACGACCCGAACGACTACCTCAAGGCCAAGGAGTTCCTCCTTTGCCGCCGCGACCCGGATTTCAAGAAAAGCCAGCGCGACGACCTATTCTCCATGGAGACCGGTCTTCTGCAATTCAAGGGGAAGGTGCATTTCCAGCTCACTCCGCGCATCAATGCACGCATCGACCAGATAGGCGACTTCCGCGACGTCAACACCGCCGCCAAGTACGTATGCCTGCTCATAGATCAGGCCATTCACCGCAGCTATGAGATTTTCGTAATCAACTATGTGGCCTACGATATGCTCAACGGTGGCAACCGCTTCGCCCGCAAGTACACCGACGCCGAACGCGACGCAGTGGAGAATTACATGAACTCACAGCTCGACAAAATCGACCTGCCGGACATCACCACCGAGGAGCGGGAATACCTTCGCACCATGATGCTCACCATGTACGCCAACCCGCTTAAAAACAAACTCAAAACTATTCTCGGAGGAATTGAGTAAACTGCCGTTGCGTCAGGGAGGCTTATCCCGTAATATGTCGCGTCACCCCGCGCCATAAGCGGCACTGTCCTCCTCTCCCTGCCATCTGAATAACCCGCTGGGCATTCCAACCATTCCTCCCGCGCGCTTGTTAAAGGTATATGAGAATCACTGCTATAATGACCCTGATAGTCTCTGTCTTCACACTGTTGACAGACCTTTACATATACCTATATATAAAGCGTACGGCCAAGCGCGGCCGTCGTGATTCACTTATATATGCCGCTACGGCCGTGCTCTGCTGGATTTTCATCATCGTGACAATCCTGCTTCCGCGGCGCGACGGCGAGTCATCGTTACTCCCGGTAATGTGGATGATTTACACCTACGTCACCATCTACGCCGCCAAACTCGTATTCATCCTCTTTACAGTCCTCACGCTCATTCCTAAAATATGGGGCGGTCGACGCCCCACGTGGAGTCCGTTTGTTGGATTGCTCCTATCGGTGGCGGTATTCCTCACGATGTGGTGGGGAGCGTTGGGCGGACGCCGCGAAATACAAGTTATCAACCTCACACAGGAGTCGTCCCGGATACCGCAAGGATTCAATGGATACAAGGTGGTGCAAATAAGCGATCTACATGTAGGAACTTGGGGTAATGATACAAGTTTCGTAAGCAGCTTCGTGGACCGCGTAAACGTCCTGAATCCGGACGTCATCCTCTTTACCGGAGACATCGTGAACCGCAATTCCCGCGAGCTCGAGCCTTTCGTGAGGCCGCTATCGCGACTGCGTGCCGCCGACGGAGTTTATTCCGTAACCGGCAACCATGATTACGGCCTATATCAGGACTGGCCGAGTGCCGCCGACCGTGAGAAGGATTTCCGTCATCTCAACGACTTGCAGCGACAGATGGGCTGGCGGTTGCTCAACAATGAACACGCTTACCTCGTGCGGCAGGGCGACAGTATTCCCCTTATAGGCGTCGAGAATTGGGGAGAACCTCCTTTCGGCGAGTTCGGCGACCTGAAAAAAGCGTATCCCACGCTCAACGACGGCCGCTACAAGATACTGATGACCCACAACCCCGAGCATTGGCGGCAACTGGTCACAAAAAACTCTAACATAGACCTCACGCTCAGCGGCCATACCCACGCCATGCAGTTCATCATCGGCGATGGCGCAAATGGTTGGTCGCCTGCAAAATACATCTACAATAACTGGGCGGGCCTGTACACCGACAATGCCAAGGACGGCACGCCGATGAACCTCTACGTAAACATAGGCGCCGGCGAAGTAGGGCTTCCTTACCGTATCAACGCCGCGCCTGAAATCACCGTAATAACCCTCTCAAACAAGCACAGACCATGACCCACACCGCAGTGCTCAGCCTCGGCAGCAACTGGGGCGACCGCGAAAAGGCTATAAGTGATGCCCTTTCCCTGATACAGCGACAGTTAGGTGAAACCGTCCACTCCGACATCTATTTCACCCCGGCCGTCAACGGCAAAGGGCCCGATTACGCCAACTGTGTGGCCGCCGTCTATACCACGCTCGGCGCAGAAGCCATCCGACTCCTCACCAAACAGATGGAAACCGAAGCCGGACGTACTCCCGAGCGACGCGAACGTGGAGAAGTGCCGCTCGACATCGACCTTGTCATCTTCGACGGCGATGTGCTGCGTCCCGCTGATTTTACACGCAAATACTTCTATAGAGGATTATTACAAATATCACAATAAACAGAATATTCAACCTATAAACTATAAATAATGGTAATACAACGCTGGCAATCCGTAATGCTCCTCTTAGTGTGCGCCCTGATGGGCTGCTTCACATTCATCTCCCTGGGACAGATACAGACCACCGACTTCACCTTCAACTTCACCACTCTCGGATTTTTCTCCGAAGGTAATCCGACCAACGGCACACAACCCGTAGACGTTTCCACATGGTGGTATTTTGCCATATCCCTGACCTCGGCCATCCTCCCGCTCATCGCCATCTTCTGCTTCAAGAACCTGCGACTGCAACGCCGCCTCTGTCTGGTAGAAGTGCTATTCATCCTTGCCGTGGCGGCAGTAGGAGCAATCCTTGGCTACACCGTAATAGACGGGACGATAGGGTGGAGCTCAACAATAATAGCGCCGCTCTTGGCTTTCATACTTACAGTCTGGGCCTACCGCCTGATAGGTGCCGACGCAAAAAAAATAGCCTCCGCCAACCGTTTCTATTAAAGCGGGAAATCGCTGAATATAGGCAGGATAAGCCCGATATAAGCTCCTACGCGGGAGGCCAGGTATGGGAGAAGTTGTTCTTTTCCGGCTTTCCGTGGGAAGGACGCGCAGTTTTTTTTAACATGCCGACGGCTTGCCGCCGTAAATCCGTCGCGCGCAGAGCTTATCGCACCTTACTGAACTAACTTTTTTAACCGAATATTTGCTGCTTTCATACAAAATAGCTATCTTTGCACCGAATATTGAAATTTCTTGTGGAAAGAAATCTCTCCACAGGTTTCTTTCCACCTTAGATTCATTAAGTTATGAGAAAAAACATTGTTGCAGGTAACTGGAAAATGAACACCACCGTTCCGGAAGGCGTTCAGTTGGCTGACGATTTGGTCAATCTTCTTAAGGGAACAAAAGCAAACTGCGATGTAGTGATTTGCACGCCTTTCACGCATCTATGTGCCGTAGCCGCCATACTCGAAGGCAGTCCGGTATGCCTCGGTGCCGAAAACTGCGCACGCCACGACAAAGGCGCTTACACCGGCGAAGTCTCCGCCGCCATGGTACGCTCCACCGGCGCCGACTATGTAATTCTGGGCCACAGCGAACGTCGCCAGTACTTCGGCGAAAACAACGAAGAACTCTCCGAAAAACTGCGACTTGCACTCGACAACGGTCTGCGCCCCATCTTCTGCGTCGGCGAAGTGCTCGAACAGCGCGAAGACGGCTCTTTCAACGAGGTGGTAGCCGGTCAGCTTGAACCCCTCTTCAACCTTCCCGTAGACGACTTCAAGAAAGTTATCATAGCATACGAACCCGTATGGGCCATCGGCACCGGCAAGACCGCAACCGCCGACCAGGCAGAGGACATGCACGCCTTCATCCGCAAACAGGTTGAGGAGAAATTCGGCAAACAGGTAGCCGAAGCTACATCGATTCTCTACGGCGGAAGCTGCAAGCCCGGCAATGCCCGTGAACTCTTCGCAAAACCAGACGTGGACGGTGGCCTAATCGGTGGCGCAGCCCTCAAGGCAGCCGACTTCATGGGAATCATCGAAGCATTTAGCTGACACTCATAAACACCGCGGCGCGGGGAACTGACAGCACGCTCCGCCGCTCCCCGCCGCCACGGTGATATTAATTACAGCGCGGACCATGACACAAACATCATCTCCCCGACATCAGAAAGCCCTAATTAATTAACCTGACAAAGAAAGGTAAGCATCGTCCGCAGCAAAATAACGCAATAACATGAAAATGAACACTATGCGAGCTCTCCTGAGTATTTTAGCCGTAGCGCTGACGGCGGCCTTTACCCCCGCGCGTGCCGATACTCCCGCCCCCCGAAACTTCGTGAAGCAAATCGAAGAACAGTCCGAAGGAAAAATCGTAATTGACATACCGCAGTCGATAATGAACATCATTTTCCCTCCGGCACATACCGGCAATAACACACGGAGCAACAACGCCAACAGGCAGACCGGATCGGTGCAAGCCAACGTTCTCCACTCCGGCGTCAACCGGCTCTCGGGTTATCGCGTACAAGTGTTCAGCGGCGGCAACGGAGGCCGTGCGGCAGAGGCCAAAGCCAAAGCACGCGCAAGCGCCGTGGCTGCTCGTTTCCCGAAATACCGCGGACAGGTATACTCCTATTCGCAGGCTCCCAACTGGTACACCCGCGTAGGCAACTTCCAGACTTCGGCAGAAGCCAGCCGCGCACTCGGCGAACTCAAACGCGCATTCCCACAATACGCCGGCGAAATGCGTGTCGTCAGATGCCAGATCACCATTATAAGATAATTTCAAGCGCGTTGCCGAATCCCAAAAAATAACGCGCGACTTTTTTCATACTATATGAGTGCCGGAGAGAGGGAGTTCCCGCGAGCCCGGCAGACTGAAAACTGAACAAAATCGTGAGCCGTAAAGAATCTCATGACCCCGAATTGGTAGACCAGCTGGCCTACCACTACAAAGAAATACTCCGTCTGCTCGGCGAAGACCCCGAGCGCGAAGGACTCGTGAAAACGCCCGTCCGTGCAGCGAAAGCCATGCTCGACGCTACCGCCGGTTACCGTATGGACCCGGCAGCTACGGCATCGCAGGCTATCTTCGAACATGCCGGTTCCCGCATGATTATCGTTAAAGACATCGAGTTCTACTCCCTCTGCGAGCACCACATACTTCCCTTCTTCGGACGCGTATCCATAGGCTATATACCGCGCGACAAGATGATAGGGCTCTCCAAGCTCGCACGTGTGGTTGACAACTTCGCGCGCCGCCTGCAAGTGCAGGAACGCCTCACGGCACAAGTGTGCGAACTTCTGGGCAAGACGCTTCCCAACGACGGCATAATAGTGGCCTGCACAGCCGAGCACCTCTGCATGAAGATGCGCGGCGTAGAGAAACAAGACAGCGCCACCACGACTCTCGACTATAGCGGTCGCTTCGATGAACCGGCTCTCCGCGAAGAGTTCCTTCGCCTCTGCCACCTCTAAAGTCACCTTATCAGTTGCCAAATCTCCACCACAGCATGGAATCCGGGTCATTGTACGCGCCAACAGAAGTCAAAACTGCGTCATGGAGCCCTGCGATGCCAAAACTTTCAGTTTTAAGCGAAAGTCCTTGTGCAAGCACTTTAAGGCGTGCACGCCATTCTACCGGTAAGCATCCAAGCAACTGCTGCGCTATGAAACGTCCGGGAAGCCTGGGATTTATCGTCGCAAGCCTGTGTAGGGTTTCCAGACGGGGGTGTCGGCAAGTTGTCCTTTGGTGTCGATATGGCAAATAACAGCTACCTCAAATTCCTCTTTCTCGCCGAAACCCTCTTCGTCCATAGGACAGTAACGGTAGGGGGAAATCATCCATGTCACTAATGCCTGCCCATTGCTATTGAATTTCCCGACCGAAAGATCGTACACCTCGAGATTCCAATTTCTTTTCTCCAATCGAATCGAACCGAGAAGCTCAGCGGGAAAATCCTCAAATCTGCATACTATATTTGGGATATTCGGAAGCAATAACAGCTAACCGTTCTCTGGTGACCAAAATATCAGCCTCCCCAGCATTAAGCGGAACGACCAACTGAACTCCTCGCGACCCAACATGTTTATCCTCATGATTCAACAGTTTCGCCGTGATTATCGGCTTGAGCCTGTTAAAAAGATTCCAAATTGCCTTTTTCTCTTTCATTGGCCAAGGGCATCAGCCGTCATTATCAGAAGTTCTTTCAGCTGAATGGTTTTTGTGAACTTTTCGGGAATGCTATCGTAACCGAGAATCGCGCCGAGGATGTTGCCGGCTACGGCACCGGTAGAGTCGCTGTCGCCGCCATGATTGACCGCGCAGATCATGCAGGCGTTGAAATCGTCGATGTGCCGGATTACTGAGAAAACGGCTATCGCCAAAGTTTCTTCAGCTACCCATCCGCCGCCAAGATAGTTCTCGATGAACTCCCAGTCGCAGAGCTGATTGTCATCAAGACGCAACGCTTTCCCGACGAGTTTCCGGAACTCATCCATTGCAGGCGCATCCGCACCGTAAACTACGCTCACGACTTCAAGCGATTTCTCTACGACCGACCGGAAGCGCCCGCTCTCTATCGACTCCTCATCCAAGAGACAAAGCTGAACGATAATTGCCTGTGCTGCGGAAGAGTATGTGCTGAGCGGATGCAGATGGGTAAGTTCCGCCACCTCACCTGCCATTCGTGCAGTCTCTTCCAGCGTCCAACCATGAGCGGCTCCGTAGATGCCGACAGGGGCGACACCATTATTCCGCCACACCCTTTGCTCGCATTCATCGGTTCTTTACCTTCATTGAGGGAAAACAGTGCTGAAATACAGGCATTTCCGGGTGCACGTCGCTTATTCAACTCATCAATTTTCGATAACTTGGAGTCATACGGAATCTTGACTTTCTTGCCGACCTGGCCTCCAAACCAAACGATATAGGCATTGGCGATAGCGGGGAGTATTTGTTTTCCGCTGTCTTCGGCTTCGAGCAACCCTTCGGCCGTGTAAAGTGTCATTTGGGTATCGTCAGAAAACAACGCTTTATAATGGCGGATTCCCTCTTCGAGCCACGGATAGCACATGTCGTACTCAGTTATGCCGTCATCGCCATATTTACGCCGTATTTCCTCAAAGGAATACACGAACTCCACGGGATAACCGAGAGCATCGCCGATAGCTCCCCCGACGAGGCAGCCCCGGCATTTATCTTGTAACTGTTCTTTTGTCATAAATCATTTTTTAAGTATGTGTTCGAAATTATTTAAAGTATCGCCTTATAAATTCTGCGGCAAACTTCCGAATCCGGCTTCAGTTGCTATGGAACCCCATAGCGCCATCAGCCGAATCCAAAATTTCATCCACATACTTCATAATCCACTACGATAAATAATTACAAACACATACTTAGTTCTGTTAGTATATCGCAAAGTAAGGATTGTCTGGCGCGGGTCAGTCTTTCCCATCGTGTTAAACAAGCGTTTTGTGCCGAAAACACTCCCCACGACTTGCGCTGAAACAATGTCGAAGGATGTGTCAGCTGATCTGCTAACCAGACACATACATTCTTGAATGATATCCTATACTTTTCCATACCAACATAGAAACCACTTACCCTAAGAATCTATCATCGATATATACTTTTTTGTCTACAAAACCAGTGAGCCGTACTCTGTTGTTTGCGTGGAAATCTATTTGCAAAATTAATGATTATTTTCTTAAATTACAAAGATTATGGCTATATAATAGTACGTAAAAATCGGACTAGGGGAAAGACGGGTAAGAATCAGGCTACGCTCGGGGCTATATCCAGTTGTTTTGGAGGCGTTTCACGGCTATGGATTCGGTGAGAATGCGGATGAACTCCTGCATGGAGTGTTTGCGGTAGGCCGACTTCAATATATGGACGCATCCCGCCATCTGGTTATCGGGAAAATCGATGGGGACGGCCTTCACGTCGCGGACATCGTAGATGGAATCTTCGGCGAGTACTGTCACCAGGGATGTCTGGCGAACGAGTTTCAGCAAGGTGTTGACTTCGTTAAGCTCGATACGGATTTTGAAGTTGTTGTAGGAGGAGGTGATGCTGTCGAATGCATTGCGTGCCTGCAATCCTTTAGAGGGGAGTGCAAGATTATATTTCTCAAGTTCGGAAACAGTTACTTTATCCCTGGCAGCAAGTGGATGGTCTTTTGCCACTATTGCCGAGAGTGAGTTCTGGAACAAGATGTGGGACTCCACGTCGGGGAGCGGCTTGATGGGCCTGAAGGCCAGCACGAAGTCTATCTCATGCTTGGATAGGAGATCCATCAGCTCGTTCATCTGCTTGTAGACCACGTTGAGCTTGATGCCCGGATACATCTTCATGAATGAAATCACCGATTCAGTGAGGATGGGATTGAAGGAATGGGTCACCCCGATGTTGAGCGTACCGGTGAGGAGTTTCTGCAAATCGTGGATGCGGCAAGCGCAGGCCTCGGCTTCGTGTATGGTACGCATAGCGAAGGGGAGCATTGCCTCGCCGGCCTCTGTGAGGCGCATATTGTGGTTGTTGCGGATGAAGAGTTGCGTGCCGAGTTCCTCTTCCAGCTGCTTTATCTGCTGCGAGAGGGAGCTTTGCGCTATGTTCAGGCTTTTCGCCGCATCCGAAAAATTAAGCGTTTCGGCAGCTTTGGCGTAGTATTTTAACTGTCTTAATTCCATATTGTCAACATGTGGCGGTGAAGGAAAGTTTCTTGAAGAGGAACACCGGCAGGGTGGCTCCGACAACCATTCCTGATATAATGAACGTAGAAGTGAGGCCATTATATACAAACAGGTAAAAATAATGTTGGAAAGCCTCTTCTCCGGTATGGCAAAGGGTGGTGAGGAGGTATTGAATGGTGCGGTAGGCGTACATTCCGGGAATCATTGGAAGCAACGCGGGAAAGAAGCATACTTCGGGGGGACATTTGATGCGCGGCGCCAGCAACACCGCGAGCATCCCGATGGCAAAGGCCGATAGGGCACTTGCAGGGATTATGTGCATGACGGCACCATCGGGCAGCATGAGAACATAACGCAGCGAATGACCGGCTGCGGCCAAGAGGGCACAGATGAGATATGCCCGGCGCGGCGTGTTGCTTATACTCGAAAAGCCAATGGCCGCCAGTGCCGCAAACAGTCCGTCCTCCAAAATGTTTATTACAATATCGCTAAGCATAGAACTTCAAAATGTCTTTAATCCGAGTATCAACATTCCGGCGCAAAGTCCCGCCGAGAGGCACGCCGTAAGTATCGCGGCCTCAAAGAACCGGCTCAGCGCGCATAAATAATGACGGTAAATGACATCGCTTACCGAGTTAAGATAGGGGATACCCGGAATGAGGTAGAGTACGCTCGTCCCCAGTGCTATCTCCGGAGTTCCCCCAATGTTGAAAATATGTCCTGCGGCACTGAGTGAGGCTGAGAAAAAGGATGCGCAAAGGAAGGTGAGACGCACGTCGCGCCCGTCTTCGAGCATTATCTGTTTCAGCCGGTACCCAACAAGAGTGGAAATGAAAACAATGATCATGGCCACGCCATCGCCTCCGAACAGGTGGCAGAACGATGCGTTGGCGATACTCGTAAGAACCAATACCTCCCACTTGCCGGTGGGCTTGGTTTGCTTTATCTTTTCAAAACGTTCCGCTGCGTCTTCAAGACTTAGACACTGGTCGGCCACTACCCAACTGAGCCGGCTCAGCCTGGCGTTAAGGTTGAAACTAATGCCGCAGGCGGCGGTACGGCGTGCCGCTACGGCTGCGTCGCTTTCATCGTCGTCCCAAACTGTAACTGACACATGCGCCGGCATTATGAAGATATAGAAGTTAATGCCGAATGCCCGTGCCATTCTGGCGGCGTTTTTCTCAATACGGATACTCGTGGCGCCGCAGCCGTACAGCAGTGCTGCATATTCGGCTAAAAAGGCCGCAAAACGCTGCAATGCCACCCCTGATGCCGATCTCTTCTTGTCACAGGTCTTCAGTGTCATCATCACAGTCGCCTGGAATGTAGAATATTTCCTTTTCCTTACCGAACTCTATAAGGTGCAGCCGATGGCGTCGTGTGCGCTTGGCGCTTTTCCCGCTCTGACTTTCCACTGTCCTGAATATGATTGTGCACAGCAACGACGAGGCCATTATACACCATATTATCATAGTATGTGTCATAATATCTTTGGTTTCTTTAATTCTGCTGCAAAATTACTGCCACTCCCGATTTCGGGAAAACGATAAATGAGGATTTTTCCTATTACGACGATAGGCAAAACTGATAATACGTTGCAGCCCGCAAGCAGGAAACCGGATATTTTTCACAGACTCTGACACTTTTGGCGGTTTTGTCCGTCTAAATAGATGAACGGTTTGAATCATACCGTTGCATTAGGATATGAATTTAGAACTTGAAATAGGATTTTCATCGCGGGCGGAGACCGCGGGCTTCGCTTTCCGGCAGTGGCGGCGGCGAGTAGGGCAGAGGCTGCTGCGAATGGCGGCTGCCGTTGCCGAAGCCGTGGTTCCTGAGCGAGTCAAGAATCGCGAGCGGATGTTTGCGGAACTGTCGCGGGATTACGCCGGACTCATTGCCGGCATCTGCCTCTCCTTCGCCCGCTCGGAAGAGGATTTCCAGGACCTGCGCCAGGACACTTTCCTCAACATATGGAACGGATTGGCCGCTTTCCGCCGAGACAGCTCCCTCTCGACATGGATTTACCGCGTCACACTCAACACTTGCGTGTCTTCGCAACGCAAGAAGACACGCCGCGAAGAGGTGCAGATGGACGAGCTTTACGCCACGCTCTACGAGGATTCCCCCACCGAAGAAATAGAACGTTATAAGCTGATGTACAGGCTAATAGGGATGCTTTCGCCGCTCGACAAGTCGATAGTGCTGATGTGGATAGACGGCAAGAGCTATGAGGAAATCCGGAGCGTCACGGGCCTGTCGCGCGACAGCGTGGCCTCGCGCCTGAAACGCGCAAAAGGGAAACTCGCCGATTTTTACAACAAGGTTAAAAACGACTAACAATGGAAATAGAATATCTGAAAGAGAATTGGGAAAGCTCGAACGCTGCCCTGGAACGCGGAAGCCAATCGCGCAAGAACATCGACCCGCGCCAAAAAACCACATTGCAACGCCTCGCCTCGCGCTACAGACGCATGGCCATAGTCTCGGCGGTCTCACTCTGCTGGGTAATGCCGCTGTATTTCAGGCTCAGCGAAGAGAATCCCGACACACCGCTTTTCTATCCATTGGTGATGGTGGCTTTCTTCCTCATTGCCGCCGGAATGGATTACTGGCTTTGCCGCGGAATACAAAGTATCGACTGCGCCACGATGTCGGTAGAAACCGTGCTGAAGAAGGTCTACTTTTACCGCAAACGCCACATTCAGTTCATCTTCATACTCATGCCGATAGCTCTGTTGATAGTATACCTTATGCTGGCGATGTTCAACTTCGAGAAATATGCCCTCCTGGGGGCCGCGTGCGGCTTTATGGTCGGACTCGCTTTCGGTCTCAAAATACTCTTCGACTTCATGCGCGACTATAAGCAGGTGCTCAACTGACCGGTCCATAACAGAAAAGGGCGGCATTCCTGAAAAGGATGCCGACCTTTCTATGTCACATTTTCTGTAATATGTATTCATCACATGAAGTGTGAATAGCAGAGTTGCGTCATCCACATCCAGAAGGGACAGAATCCGATGAAGGTTATCACTGACAAAGCCAGCGAAGAGGTTGACTCGGCTACGTAAGTGTCGTACTCGTCGGCGATGATGATGCCGGAGAATGCGGGAGGCAGGGCGCCGGCCATAACCATCATGGCGAGGTTGGCTTCCTTCATGTGGAAGATAAGACCTACGGTGAGGAGCAGGGCCGGCATAAGAATCATCTTCAGTATACAGCCGAGGATGGCCGGCCAGTTGATGGTAATCTTATATGCCGAAAGGGTGATACCGGCTGCAAATACAGCCATCGAAGCGTTGGCGCCTTTGATGAGGTCGAACGACGGGCTGAGATAAGCGGGCCACGGAATTCCGCAGATAACCCAGATAACGGCGAGGATAGGAGCCCAGGCCACGGGTTGCTTCAGGGCGTTGATTACGGCTTTCCAGCCGTCGTCGCGGCGTGCGGAACCTTTGCCTCCTCCAGCTACTGTGGCTGTGTCTCCGGCGGTACTCTGGAGCGCGGCTTTCTTATCCTGTGCGGCGTTGAGGAGCGTAAGTCCTACCGGGATGCCTACGGCGTTCACGACGATGCCCACTATGGCAACTACCAGCGCCACACTGGCGTTATAACCGAAAATGGGCTCCAGAACGGCGAACCCGAGGAAGCCGATGGTCGGCGAACCGTTCACCAAGGCCATAATGGCACCTTCGGCTCCGGTGTTCTTCTTGAAACATTTGGCATAGATGAAGTAGACGCCCATAAAGCATGCCATAATTACTGCCAGCGAAATCAGTGTGAGCTTTATGTCTTCAACAAGCATCTGGCGGTCCGCTCCGATTATGGAGACGAACAGCGCGGCGGGGAGCGCGTAGTCGAGCACTACCTTGTTGAATGCCTTGCCATCCTTTGCCGTAAATATGCCACGTTTGCCCGAGATATAGCCTAAGAGCATCACGACGATGATCGGGACAATGGCATACAGTATGATGTGCATCATGTTACTCATAGTGGATATTTTATAAGTCGGGATGAGTCCGTGGGACTCATCCCGGGGTTGTTTGAATAATCAGTTTAAACTTTTATAGTCATCAGCGGAGTGGGATTGAGGTATCCGATGTGTCCCGATTCCTTGCCGGAGTCGGCGGCGAGCTGCACGTCGATGAGGGCGGGAGCCTTGGAAGCGATGGCCTCCTTCAACGCTGACTCAAACTCGGCGGGAGTGGTCACCAGCCAGGTCTTGGCGCCGAAGGCTTCGCCAAGTTTGTCGTAGCGGGCGTTGATGTCGAGCGTCGTCGGAGCCGGGTCGGTGGTCTTGTCCAGAGGTTCGCCGATGCCGTTGTAGATACCGCCGTTGTTGAAGATGCAGACGGTAACGGGCAGCTTGAAGCGGCAGATGGTGGAGAAGTCCATTCCGGAGAAACCGAACGCGGAGTCGCCTTCTATGGCAACGACACTCTTGCCAGTGGCTACGGCGGCGCCGATGGCGGAGCCCATTCCCATGCCCATGATGGCCCAGGTGGCGCAGTCGATACGGTGGCGCGGAAGTGCCATGTCTATGATGTCGCGGGCATCGTCGAGCGTGTTGGCCCCTTCGTTCACCAGGATGACGTCGGGATTGGCTTCCAGCACCTTCTTGGCGGCTGAAAGGGCACTCCAGTGCGTCATCGGCACGGTCTGCGGTTTCAGGCGTTCGGCGAACTTGGCGTTCTTCTCTGTGCTCTCTTTCTGTATGCCTGGAACCCATGTCGGGTCCATGGCGAATTTATCCTTGGCAGGGAGTTTGTCGAGGATGGCCTGCAGCGAACTGCGCAAGTCCCCAACCACGGGAGCGGCTATATGGCGGTTACTGTCTATCTCCATCGGGTCGATGTCGAGCTGTATGAACTTGCCGTCAGGGTTCCACTTGCCGTGTCCGCGGCTCAGCAGCCAGTTGAGGCGTGCGCCTATGAGCACCACCACATCGCTGTCTCCCATTATGGTGGAACGGACAGAGAGGGCGCTCAGCGGGTGCTTGTCGGGCAGGATACCCTTGGCCATTGACATAGGGTAGAAGGGGATGCCTGTGCGCTCCACGAGCTCTTTCACCAGGTCTTCCACCCGGGCGAGAGCCGCGCCTTTGCCCAGCAGGATGGCGGGTTTCCTGGCAGAAGTCAACAGCTCAACGGCACGCTGTACCGATTCGGCCGAGGGCATAACGGCAGGGCAGAGGTCCACCGGATCGTGGAAGAGTGCCTCGGCTTTGTCGCGGTCCATCACCTGGCCCATGGCGGGTGTCGTTATGTCGAGGTAAACGCCGCCGGGACGTCCCGAGATGGCGGCGCGGAAGGCGCGTACCACACCTGTCGGTATGTCTTCGGCACGGTTCACGCGGTAAGCGGCCTTCACTACCGGTTTGGCCACGTTCAGCTGGTCAAGTCCTTCGTATGTACCTTGTTCAAGGTCGATGGGTTCGCGTACCGACGAACCGGAAATCTGCACCATCGGGTAGCAATTCACCGTGGCGTTGGCCGTGGCGGTGAGGCCGTTCATGAATCCCAGCGAGGAGACCGTCATCAGTACGCCGGGGAAGCCGTTGCAGTAGCCGTCGGTGGCGGCCGCCATGCCGGCCTGCTGCTCGTGGCGGAATCCTACGAAACGGATGCCTTCGCCCTGTATTATGTAGGCTGCCTCCGTGATGGGGATTCCAACCAAACCGTAAACGTTCTTGACGCCCATGCGTTTCAGGCTCTGAGCCAGGACCCACATACCGGTGACCTGCTCCCGGTACTTGGGAGCGGGATCAGGAGTGCATCCGCAGCCGCATGTGCATTTATCTTTCGTGTTATCCATAGCTTACTCTTACATTTGGCCGTCGGGTAACGGCGCGGTGGTACCATTTTTAGCGAACTTCTCGATTTCAGCCTCGCTGAAGCCATAGTCCTTGAGCACTTCATCGGTGTTGCCTCCCAGTGTCGGACATGGCCCGTAGGTTGGCTGGAAGTTGCTCATAGTGAACGGGCATCCTACTGTTACGAATTCGCCTACCTTGCCAGGCTGGTTGATTTTGACCAGTGTGTTGCCGTCGTAAAGGCTCTCGTCGTCCATGATTTCCCTGGTGTTGAGCACAGGAGCTACCGGAACGCCTGCTTTAGACAGCACTTCAGTAACCTGGAACTTGTCGTAATTGTTGTCGAGGACCCATTTCTGTACGCGCTCGATAAGGGCGTCTTTGTGGCGGTCGCGGGCATCTGCCGTATTAAAGTCGGGGTTGGTCAGCCAATCCTCGAAACCGAAAGCAGCCACTGCCTTCTCGAAATCTTTCTTTCCGCGTTGGAAGATGATGTAGACGTAGGCGTTGGGGTCTGTCTCCCAGCCTTTTGCCTTGTATGTCCAGCCGAGCACACCACTGCCTTCCGTGTTGCCCGAACGAGGCACATAATCCGGGAATTTCTCATTCGGATACTGCATGAACTGAGTCAGGTATCCGAGTTTGTCGAGAGTCAGCTGGTCGCGCGTCTTGATGCGGCAGAGGTTGAGGCAGGCATTGTGCATCGACTGGTAAACGAAGCATCCTTCGCCGGTATGGTTTCGCTGCTGCAAAGCTGCCAACAGACCGATGAGCAAGTGCATACCGGTGTTGGAGTCGCCAAGAGCCGCACCCGACTGGGTAGGCACTGCATTATCTCCCTTCCACCAGCCGGTGGTGGAAGCAGCTGCCGCCGTTACCTGAGCAATGGGTTCGTAGGCTTTCAGGTCGGCATATTTGGACGATACCGGGAAACCCTTGATGGTTCCGTAGATACATTTGGGATTAAGCTTGTGAACCTCTTCCCAGCCGAACCCAAGCTTCTCCATTGCCCCGGGATGCAGATTCTCAACGAAGATATCTGCCGTCTTGATGAGGCGTGTCAGTATTTCTTTGCCATCGGGAGTGGCAGCGTCAAGCGTCAGCGATTTCTTGTCAGAGTTAAGCTGCAAGAAGTAGTAAGAGGGACAGTCAGGGTCAAACTGGAGCTCCTTGCGGGTTGCATCGCCGGATCCGGGACGTTCGATTTTGATTACATCGGCACCCAGCCATGCAAGCATCTGCGTGCATGACGGGCCGGATTGTACACTGGTAAAGTCTATTACTTTAATTCCTTGAAGAGGTGCTGTGTTCATAATATTAAAATTAAGTTATTTACTTGCTTATTAATTCTCAACAAGGATATTTGGAATAAGGTTTACGCACAACGATGAATTTCGACACAATATAGCGGCACGATGATTTTGATAATAATCTTAAGATTAATATAATTTAACTAAATAATAATCTTATAATCGAATAATTTGCTTATCTTTGCGCAGTGATAATGAATTTCTCGATTTAAAGTCCCGACAGAAATTAAGTCCGTCAAATCAGTCCCTCAACCCTTAAACCAACCACAATTATCAACTAATAACAATCTTTTATGAAATCTTACCTCCTTCCGGCAATCCTTTTAGCCGGAACAATGCTGACCTTAACCTCGTGCTCAAGCGAGGACGCCCCGATCCTCGCCGGCGAAGACGGCGTAACCACATTCTCGGTGCAACTTCCCGAGTTTGAAAACGCCGGCGGCGTAGGCGGATACGGAATCACAATCGATAACGTTGCCAACGTACTGAACCTCGGCACCGGTATGGCAGATGCCTCCTCTGTTGCTCAGAATGTTGAAGTTGCAACAGCTGCCGCTAAAGGTAACGCAACGACAGGGGAGACCGCATTCCCGGTACAGCCTGCCACATACCGCTATCTCGCCATGGCATACGTACTTCCCGGCGACGCCACCTCCAACAAAGCCAACGTCAACGTACAACTCAACGCCAACAACAACTCCGATTTTGCCGAATACACACAAGTGCCCATCCAGATGAACTACCGCACCAACATCTACGGCGCCCTGCTCACCAACCCCGAAGTCTTCAATGTAGTAATCGAACCGGCCTTCCTGACCCCGGACAACAACGTCGAAATCACATGGGACGGCACGGCTACAAAACCCGAAATCAACAACGACACGAAAGAAATAACCGTTGATTCTCCCTCAGACTTGGCCTATATAGCCAATATAATCAATAACGACAATTACCCCGAAGGAACATCAAATGGTCTGGAAGGCTACACTATTACTCTTAATCTTGCTCCAAATATTGCATTTCAAAACAAGAGAGAAACAAATCCGCGTCCATTACACGCCGACTTTAAGACAAATTCCACAATAGCAGCAATACCCGTCTTTTAACACCAAAAAGGGCATCAATAATACGAATTTAACATAATATATATTATCAGAAGAAACAAACGTTTACTTTATGACACATATATTATGGCAATTTATATGCCGTTTTGCCTCTTATTTATTGCCGCTCTCCGACCTTGACTTTGATTCTACATTGCACTCGGTTCTTTTAAGACTCTTGAAATTATCCATGCATGGTTCGCATTTGCGCGTTTGTGATTTATATATGAAAAAGGCCGCGACCGACGTGTTTTTCCGGGCACGGCTTTTATCACAGTGTCTCTTTCTTTACTCAGAATCTTTCGGATTGTCAAGGAGGGCTTTTTGGAGGACTTCAGCGGCGGTGTCTACGTAGTGGAACGTCAGGCCTTCGAGATACATGTCGTCTATTTCCTCTATGTCGCGCTCGTTCATGCGCGAGAGGATTATGTCGGTTATTCCAGCGCGTTTGGCGGCGAGGATTTTCTCTTTCACGCCGCCGACAGGCAGTACTTTTCCGCGAAGCGTCATCTCGCCGGTCATGGCTATGCGTTCGCGCACCTTGCAATTCTTGAACGCCGAGGCAAGAGAAGTAAGCATCGTGATGCCGGCAGACGGACCGTCCTTGGGTATAGCACCCTCAGGAACGTGGATGTGTACATCCTTTTCCGTGAAGATTTTCTTATCGATACCAATCTCTTCGGCATGCGCCTTGAGATATTGCAGCGCTATGACGGCCGATTCCTTCATCACGTCGCCGAGATTGCCTGTAAGGGTGAGTTTTTCTCCTTTTCCGTCGGAAAGAGAGGATTCTATGAAGAGTATTTCGCCTCCGACAGAGGTCCATGCAAGACCCGTCACCACGCCGGGGGTATCATTGTTCTCGTAGATATCAGAAAATATTTCCTTTTTTCCAAGAAATTCTTGCAGATGGCTCTTGCCAACTACCGCTGGATAAGGTTTATCCGACATCTTGAGACGGATAATTTTCCTCAGTATCTTTGAAATTTGCTTATCGAGCAGACGAACGCCTGATTCACGCGTATACTTATCCACTATATATAGCAATGCCTCGTCCGTGAACGCAATCTCACCTTCTTTAAGCCCGTGAGCCTCGAGCTGTTTGGGAAGTAGATGACGCTTGGCGATTTCGAGTTTCTCCTGCGGGATATAGCCGGTTATTTCTATTAGCTCCATACGGTCCAGCAGTGGCTTTGAGATGGTGGAGAGTGTGTTGGCCGTGGCTATGAAGAGCACCTTGGACAGGTCGTAATCCACGTCAATATAGTTGTCGTGGAAGCACATATTCTGCTCGGGATCAAGCACTTCCAGAAGGGCTGTCTGCGGATCACCCTTTATGTCTACGCCTATTTTGTCAATCTCGTCAAGGACGAATACGGGGTTTGAAGTCTCGCTTTTCTGCAATCCGGCGATTATGCGTCCCGGCATCGAACCGAGATATGTGCGGCGGTGGCCGCGTATTTCAGCTTCATCGTGTAGACCGCCGAACGACACGCGCACATACTGGCGCTTCATGGCCTCGGCAATCGACTTTCCAAGCGAGGTCTTCCCTACTCCCGGGGGGCCGTAAAGACAGAGGATGTTGCCCTTCACCTCCCCTTTCTGCAGCATGACGGCCATCTGCTCCACTATTCGGTCTTTAACTTCGCGCAGTCCGTAATGGTCGCGATCAAGAATCTTTTCAACTTCGGCGAGGTCGAACTTATCCTCCGAATACTTCCCCCACGGCAAGGAGAGCAACGTGTCGACGTAAGCATACTGCACGGCATAGTCTGGGCTGGTGGGGTTAAAACGTTCCAGACGTTGCACCTCTTTAATAAAGCGTTCGTTGGTCTCGTCATCCCACTTCATCTGCTCGCCGCGGTCGTACAGCTCGTTGATTTCATTATCAACGGAGCCGCCTATTTCGTCCTGCATTACGCGGATTTGCTGTTCCATGAACTGCTGTTTCTGCGATTCCGTGAGGTCGTGGTGGGCGCGCTCCTGTACCGAGCGCCGTATGCTTAGGTATTCGAGTTCAAGATTGAGCATCGAACTGAGGGAAACCAGCATCTCGAGAAAATCGACGGTTGCGAGGATTTTCTCTTTCTGCTTGACTTCGAGCGGTGCCTGCATGGCGATGAAGAATGCGCGGTTGGCCGGTTCCTTGAGGCCGGAGAGCGCCGTGCGCATATCGGCTCGGTCTTCGGGCGAAATATTGTCGAGCACGCGCTCGAAAACTTCATCGAGTACGGCCATGGCTGCTTTCACCTTTAGCGGGTCGTTGTCGTTTACAGTTTCCAGGATATCGCACTGTGCAGTGAGCAATCCTTTCTTGCGGACTATGCGTTTGATGGCCACACGCTTCAGGCACATGGTGAAAGCCGTATATTCCCCTCCGGGCACTTCCACAAGTTTCACTATGCGGCAAAGAGTGCCGGTGCGGTAAAGGTCCTTTGAGCCGGGTTCTTCGGTTTCCGGACTCTTCTGCGCCAGCGCTATGAAGAGCGACCCCTCTTCAAAAACCTTTTTTGCAGTTTCGATAGAGGATTCGCGTCCCAGTTGCAATGGTACGGGCTGGTCCGGGAACAAGACCATATTTCGAAGCGGTATGACCGCAAATTCTAACTGTTGCGTTTTATCCATTAAATTCAGTAAAGATAAATACCCGGCCCTCATAATGCCGTCGGAGCCGAGAGGGTTATCAGCGTGCAAAATTACTGCTTTTTTGCGAAATAGACAAATTATAGTCGCGGCAAATTGCTATGGCTGATTCGAGACCGGGAAAACTGTTATTTGCTTGCGCTGCATGAAAAAGGATACTTCCTCCGGCCTATGCAAGCGGCTGAAAAATAGAAATTTAGAAGTTTATTCCCAGGCGCACGTGGATGAGATCGACGTTTGTGCGCCGTTTGTCAAGCATGGCTTGCTGGGTTTTGGCCAGACGCATGTAGGAATACCCTACCGAGACATGGCTGCTGAACCGGCGCGAATATGCCAACCGGAATCCAATGCCTGTGCTGAACGTGAAGGCGCCGGCAGACTTGGTGTCGCCTACGGTATTGAAAGAATAACCCACATTGAGCTGCAGGAACCCCCACGGATTGGCGGGATTCAGGTTGACGCGTGCCATGGCAGTAAACGGGACATAGTATGTGCCGTGGTGGAAATTGCGGTGTACGCCGCCGCTGACGCCCAGCGAGTTGAAGAGGCGGTTCTTGTAGCCGATATTGAAGTCGAGGTCGAAGGTGGAAAGGTCGTAACCGGAAATATCGATGGAGGTGCCGATTTCCGCGCCCCACGTAAAGTGCGAGTTGGCAAGGCTGCGGTCTTTGGTGTCGAAAATAGCTTCGCGCTCCAGCTGGCTGTTTTTCATGGAACCGGCTTCTTCTGCGAGTGCCGTGCCGGAAAGCCGGTCGGTGTCAGCGAAAGTTGATTGTGCAGGAAATTTCCGGGGCTTGGGGCTATCCGAGGACGGGAATGCAGGAAAAGAGGAAAGACAAAAAAGGAGACCCGTGACGAGCAATGATTTGGTCATCACGCGCAGCATCATGGGTCGGAGGTGTGTCATAAAGAGAATATCTTTTTCTGATGTTTCCGGTAATGGGGTTATCACTCGCCGAGATAGCTCTTGAGTAGTTTGCTTTTCTGCCCTTTGAGACGACGTATTGCTTTCTCCTTGATTTGGCGTACCCGCTCGCGCGTGAGGTCGAATTTGGAGCCAATCTCCTCGAGGGTCATCTCCTGGCAACCTATGCCGAAGAACATTTTCAGGATTTCGCGTTCGCGTTCGTGGAGCTGTTTGAGGGCGCGGTCCACCTCTTTGGAGAGGGATTCCTGATTGAGCGCGGCATCGGCCATAGGGGAATCATTGTTGGCGATGACGTCAAGCAACGTGTTGTCTTCGCCGTCGACAAACGGCGCGTCGACCGATATATGGCGTCCCGAAACTTTGAGCGTGTCGTTGACCTTGTCAACCGGTATATTGAGCTGTTCGGAGAGTTCTTCGGCAGACGGGCGCCGCTCATGCTCCTGTTCGAACTTCGAGAGGGCTTTGGATATTTTGTTGAGCGAACCCACCTGGTTGAGAGGCAGACGCACGATGCGGCTCTGCTCGGCGAGTGCCTGGAGAATGCTCTGGCGTATCCACCACACGGCGTATGAGATGAACTTGAAGCCACGCGTCTCGTCGAATTTCTGTGCGGCGCGGATAAGGCCGAGGTTGCCTTCGTTGATGAGGTCGGGGAGGCTGAGGCCCTGGTTCTGGTATTGCTTGGCGACAGAGACCACGAACCGGAGATTTGCTCGGGTCAGCTTGTCGAGCGCCTTGGCACCCTCCTTGCCGCCTTCCTTTATCTTCTGGGCGAGTTCCACCTCCTCGCTCACTGTGATAAGTTCTTCGCGGCCTATCTCCTGCAGATATTTGTCAAGCGATGCACTCTCGCGGTTGGTGATCGATTTTGTTATCTTTAGTTGTCTCATATCTCTTTTCCACGGAAAAATTAGTGCAAATATAGTAATTTTTTATGATACTTGCAAACTTTTTGAACAATTAATTTTGCTTCAATATCCTAAAATGTTTATTTACAGATATTTACACTATAATTTTTTAATTTAAAAAATCAGCTCCCGACAACCGGTTTTGCAATGGTTGAGGAAGAGCTGAGTTCTATGCTGGTTAACCGTCAGAGGTAGCTCTGGAGTTGCGGGCTACGGTGCACCCTTAGCGAGCGCAGGGCGTTTTCCTTGATCTGACGCACACGCTCACGCGTAAGGTTAAACTGATGCCCTATCTGCTCGAGCGACATTTCCTTGCAGCCGATGCCGTAGAAAAGGCGCACTATCTCGCGGTCGCGTTCCGAAAGCTGAGCCAGGGCTCGGCCCATCTCTATTGAAAGCGATTCATTGGAAAGGCCCGCGTCGGTATCGGGCGACGTGGGATCCGTCATCATGTCGGCCATGGTGTTGGTCTCCCCTTCCTGCAGCGGCGTGTCCACGGAAAGACCACGGCCCGAGCTGCGCATTATCTCTTCGATTTTCGAGGGCGGCTGATCCACCATTTCAGAAAGCTCCTGATAGGAAGGCTGCCGCTGGTGTTGCTGCTCGAACTCGTTTATGAGTTTCTGCAATTTCTGGCGTGCGCTGACCTGGTTGAGCGGAAGACGCACTATTCCGGACTGTTCTGCCAAAGCCTGGAGGATGCTCTGGCGAATCCACCACACAGCATACGAAATGAAACGGAAACCACGCGTTTCATCAAATTTCTTAGCTGCCCGGATGAGGCCCAGGTTACCTTCGTTGATGAGGTCCATAAGCCCCATGCCCTGGTTCTGGTATTGTTTTGCCACCGACACCACAAACCTCAGGTTGGCGCAGACAAGAGTGTCGAGCGCACGCCGCCCTTTCGCCCCGGGGAGTTTCGACAAACGAGCCACTTCCACCTCTTTGTCTACCGGCAAAAGGTCATAACGCGCTATCTCGGCAAGATACGCCGAAAGCGTCTTGTTGCGCGTGGTGATGACATGTGTGATTTTAAATTGTCTCATAACGTATATTCAAGAACTTGTATTGGATTGCTCTAAGTTTATGGTTATGTTTCGTTCGTTTTACTTTTACTTTTTTGGCTATTATAAGCATGTGCCCCGCGAAGGGCGTTTAAACAGAGGGAACAGACCTCGCGGGTCTGCCCCTCTGCTTATTTCCAAATTACAACGACAAGTAAAAAGACCGAAGGTTTAATCCTGTCGAATTATTTTATTCAGAAAGGTCTACCGCGTAGTAAACCTTCTTGCCGGTAGGATAGATTCCGGTGATGAACATCACGCGGTCGGAGCTCTTCATAACCTCGTTGTAAATTTTCTCGATGTCATCGGCTGTGGAGACGGGTTTATTATTGATTTCCAAAATGATGAATCCGTCCTTGATGCCGGCGTCGCGGAAGGAACCTGCCTTCAGCCCGCTCACCTGCATGCCGCGTGTGATACCGAGGTTATTGCGCACCTCTTCGGAGGGCTTCACGAAGGCGCAGCCTATGCCGGTGAAGTCGTTTTTCTTGGTCAGGCCGGTATTGCCCTGAGTATTGCGAAGCACTCCGCGCTTCGTATGCTTGGCATTGTCGCGGTAATACGTCACGGAAATCTCGTCGCCGGGACGGTATTTGTTGAGCTGCTCCACAAGCTGGGCGAAGGTGCCCACATTCTGTCCGTTGATACCGGTTATGACGTCGCCGGATTTCAGGCCGAGCTCCTTGGCGGTGCTCATGTCCGTAACGTCGCTCACAAGGAGACCGCTCTTCACGGCGGTGATTCCCTCCTCTTTGGCGAGCTTGGCATCCAGTTCACGAACGGTGCAACCGAGTACGGCTCGCTGCACGGTACCATACTGGCGCAGGTCGGTAACCACTTTCTTGGCGATGGTCGTCGGAATGGCGAACGAGAACCCCGAGTAGCTCCCGGTATTGGAGTAGATGGCCGAATTTATGCCCACGAGTTCACCTTTAAGATTAACGAGTGCGCCGCCGGAGTTGCCGGGGTTGAGTGCCGCATCGGTCTGAATGAATGATTCAATGCCGCGGATGGAACCATGGCCGTTCTGGCCCAGGCTGCGTGCCTTGGCGCTCACTATGCCGGCGGTAACGGTAGAGTTGAAGCCGAAAGGATTACCTACCGCGAGTACCCACTCCCCTACTTTCAGCGCGTCGCTGTCGCCGAAAGTGATGGGCGAAAGACCCTTGGTGTCGATTTTCAGCAATGCAAGGTCGGTAGCCTCGTCGGTGCCTACTATCTTGGCCTCGAACGTAGAGTTGTCATTGAGGAGGACTTCCAACTTATCGGCGCCGTCAACCACGTGGTTGTTGGTCACGATATATCCGTCCTCGGTGATGATTACACCGGAGCCGAGCCCCGACTGCACGGGTTCGTCGGATTGCGGTTCACGTCCGCGATACTGCCGCTGGCCGCCGCCCGGCTGTCCGAAGAAGAACTCGAACATGTCGAAGGGGTCATTGCCGCCGTAACCGCCATACTGCGGCTGGCGCCGCGAGGCATAACTTTTAATGCACACCACGGCATTGACCGTCTTCTCTGCGGCCACGGTGAAGTCCGTCTCGAAAGCCGGCGTCGATGCCGTGCGAATGAACTGGCCGTCCTGTTCGGCGGCAAAAATCTGCGGTGTCTGGCACAGCGCAAGGGCTGCCAGTGCGAGAGTGATGATATGCTTTTTCATACTATTGATTTTGTTACATAGTCACAGACGCCCAAATTGGAAATCTGTGACAATTGTATAATGCAAAAAACAGACCATTATTATTGCGATTCCGGTACCTCAGCCGAGTTTTAAACTTATTTAGCACGAAACCGCCCCAAGTGTGAATAAAGGTTGCACGGCTCCCTGCCTGCCGCAGAGCGCAACTTGAGAAGTTTTAACCGTAGCAGTAACTTTTTGGGTCAAAAATTTTGCAGTTTAAACGAATGTGACTAACTTTGAGGAAAAATTTGGCGTCGCCCCGTAAAAAGTGCGACAAATTGTGCGATAAATCGTGCAACCAACCTTAAATTTTAATAACTGACTAAACATAATTGAGACAAATGGAAGAAAATCTCGTTAAAACGTGTCTTCACGACCGTCATGTAAAACAAGGTGCGCTCATGTCGCCCTTCGGCGGTTTCGACATGCCCATCCAGTACACCAACATCACAGATGAACACAACGCCGTGCGCCAGGCAGTGGGCGTTTTCGACGTCAGCCACATGGGCGAGGTTCGCATCAAAGGCCCGGAAGCTTACAAATATGTAATGCACATCTTCGTGGGCGACGTTACCGGCGCTCCCGACGGCCAGATTTTCTACGGCATGATGTGCTACGAAAACGGCGGTACCGTCGACGACCTGCTCGTCTACAAAGTGAATGACAACGAGTACTTCCTGGTTATCAACGCCGCCAACATAGCCAAAGACGTTGCCTGGATCAAACAGAACGCCGAAGGCTTCGACTGCGAGGTTGTGGACGAAAGCGAATATTACGGAGAAGTGGCCGTACAGGGGCCCAAGGCCGAGGAAACTCTCGAAAAGCTCATGGGTCTCGACCTCAAGAGCATCCCCTTCTACAACTTCAAGATTTTCGACTACGAAGGTGAGCAAATCATCATCTCACGTACCGGCTACACCGGCGAAGACGGCTTCGAGGTTTACGGCAGCCACGCCTTCACACAGCGCCTCTGGGACAAACTCATGGAAGCCGGCGTAACACCGTGCGGTCTCGGTTGCCGCGACACACTACGCTTCGAGGTAGGTCTTCCCCTCTACGGCGACGAGCTCAGCGCCGACATCACGCCGCTTGAAGCAAGCCTCAGCATGTTCGTCAAACTCGACAAACCTGAGTTCATCGGCAAGGAAGCCCTCGCCAAGCAGAAAGCCGAAGGCGTGAAACGCCGCATCATCGGCATCGAGCTCGAAGGCAACGCCATTCCCCGCCACGGCTACCCCGTAGAGGTCGACGGCCAGGTGGTAGGCGAAGTAACCACAGGCTACCGCAGCATCTCCACAGGCAAGAGCGTGGCCATGGCTATGGTCAACAAACCTTACGACAAGCTCGGTACCAAAGTGGGAATCCGCATCCGCAAGAAAGTATTCCCCGGAACAGTCGTCAAAAAACGCTTTTACGACAAAAACTACAAGAAATAATCTAAACACAAACTACAAATAATTACAATGAGCAAGATTTTAGATGATCTCCGCTATGCGGACTCTCACGAATGGGTAAAACTCGAAGGCGACATCGCCACAGTGGGTATCACCGACTACGCACAGCACGCTCTGGGCAACATCGTATATGTAGACATGCCCGAAGTTGGCGACGAAGTTACCAAAGGTGAAGAATTCGGCGCCGTAGAGTCGGTAAAAGCCGCTTCTGACCTTATCTCCCCGATTTCCGGCGAAGTCGTAGAGGTTAACGAGGCTCTCGAAGATGAACCCGAACTGGTGAACGCCGACGCTTTCGGCAACTGGATTATGAAGGTTCGCGTATCGGATCCCGCCGAAATCGACGACCTCCTCGACGCCAAAGGCTACGCGGCCATCTGCGAAGAGTAATCCCCTTTCCTGACGTTACACCCCGCGACTTCCCTCGGACACGGCTCCGCGGCGAAGTCCCGGGGTCGTAACGTAGAAGGCCTTTCTCCTCTTTTACTTAATCGTAATAAAAGCAGCCGAACGCTTTTCTCTAACGAGCGTCGGATTTTCCTCAGGTTACTCCCGGTTTGTCCGGCAATCTCGATTAATCCGGATGATTCTCGATTAATCTTGATTTATCCTGATTAAGCGCGAGGACCTCGAAGAACCGGAGAGGCCCGAAGTGGGTTTCCTCCCACTGAAAACGCACGGCTGCACTCAACCCCCAAAAGAATAAATGAGCAACAAATTCATACCTCATACCGAAGAAGACATTGCCAAGATGCTTGGCAAAATAGGTGTGAGCAGCATCGACGACCTCTATGCCGACGTTCCGCAAGAGGTAATTTTCCGCCGCGAATATGACATCCCGTCAGCGATGTCGGAGGTGGAACTCCGCAAATTCTTCCGCTCGCTGGGCGAAAAGAACCGCCGTCTCACCGTCTTCGCCGGCGGCGGCGTTTATGACCACTATGCTCCCTCGGTGGTCAACCACCTGCTCCAGCGCAGCGAGTTCTATACCGCTTACACTCCCTATCAGCCCGAAATCTCGCAGGGTACCCTCACATACATCTTCGAGTACCAAAGCATGATAAGCGAACTCACCGGCATGGAGGCTTCCAACGCCTCGATGTACGACGGTCCCACAGCTTGCGCAGAGACAGCCATAATGATGGTGGCCAGCGCACGCAAGAAGAACCGCGTGCTTGTTTCAGCCACACTGCCACAGCGCGTGCTCGACGTCGTTATGACTTATACCGACTACCACCGCGTAGACATCACCGTAATTCCTGAAAAAGACGGCGTCACGGACCTTGCCGCCATGGAAGAGCTCCTTGCCGCCGGCGATGTGGCAGGCGTTATCCTCCCCGAGCCCAACCGCTATGGTATCATCGAAGACTTCACGGGAGTTGCCGACAAGATTCATGCCGTGAAAGCCGCCTTCGGCATCTACGCCGACCCGTCGACTCTCGCCGTGCTCCGCACACCGGGCGAATGGGGTGCCGACATCGCATGCGGCGACGGCCAGACCCTGGGTATGCCAATGCAGTTCGGCGGCCCGTACCTCGGCTTCCTCAGTTGCAGCAAAGGTATGCTCCGCAAGATGCCGGGACGCATCGTGGGCGCCACAAAGGACGCCGACGGCAAACGTTGCTTCGTGCTTACGCTCCAGGCCCGCGAACAGCACATCCGCCGCGAAAAGGCGACCTCGAACATCTGCTCCAACCAGTCCCTCATGTGTCTCTACGCCACAATCTACCTTGCGCTAATGGGCCGCGAAGGCCTCAAGGAGGTAAACCGCATAAGCTGCGACGGCGCCCACTACCTGCAGCACCGCCTCATGGAAACCGGCAAGTTCACACCCGCTTTCGACAAACCCTTCCTTAAAGAGTTCGCTATGCGCACCGACCTCGACGTGGACGCCCTGAACCGCCGTCTCGAAGAGAAAGGAATGATGGGGCCGCTCAAAGCCGGCGACGGTATCGTGACTTTCGCCGTCACAGAAAAACGTACCAAAGAGGAAATTGACAACCTGATTAAAGTTATTGAGGAGGATTGAGAAGATGAAATACTACGATAAAGTGATATTCGAACTTTCGCGTCCCGGCCGCAAAGGCTACGAACTGCCGAAAGACAATTTCGGAACCGACGGCATGGCCGACATTCCCGCCGACCTGAAACGCGAACAGCCCCTTGACCTTCCCGAAGTGAGCGAACCCGACGTGGTGCGCCACTACACCAACCTCTCGTCCAAGAACTTCGGCGTTGACACCGGCTTCTACCCCCTGGGCAGCTGCACCATGAAGTACAACCCGAAAATCAACGAAGAGGTGGCCGGCATGGCAGAGTTCGTCGAACTCCATCCCCTCCAGAACCCCGACACCGCACAGGGCGCGCTCGAACTCTACTATAACCTGCAGAAGGCACTCGCCGACCTGGCAGGCCTCGAAGAGTTCACACTCAATCCCTACGCCGGCGCACAGGGCGAGCTCACCGGCCTTATGGTAATGCGCGCCTACCACCGCTCGCGCGGCGATGAGAAGCGTACCAAAATCATCGTCCCAAATTCCGCTCACGGCACCAATCCCGCATCGGCAATGGTAGCCGGATACCAGGTCGTTGAGGTGAAATCTAAACCTAACGGCAGCATCGACGTCGAGGACCTCAAGCCGCTGCTTGACGACACCATCGCCGGTATCATGATGACCAACCCCAACACCCTGGGTATGTTCGAGACCGAGATTCTGGAAATCGCCAAGCTCGTTCACGAGGCAGGCGGCCTGCTCTATTACGACGGCGCCAACCTCAACCCGATGCTCGGCAAGGTACGTCCCGGCGACATGGGCTTCGACATCATGCACATCAACCTGCACAAGACTTTCTCCACGCCTCACGGCGGCGGCGGTCCCGGTGCCGGCCCCGTTGGAACTGCAAAACACCTCACGCAATTCCTCCCCAATCCCCGTGTGCGCAAGACAGAAGACGGTCGTTTCTACGTTGACTTCGACAGCAAGGATGCCCTCGGCAGCGTTTCACAGTTCTTCGGCAACTTCGGCGTGCTGATGAAGGCTTACGCTTACATTCTGAGCCTCGGAAAGGAGAACATCAAGAACGTAGGACCTATGGCAACTCTGAACGCAAACTATATCAAGGAGTCGCTCAAAGATGATTATCTGCTCCCCATCGAAGGCGTTTGCAAGCATGAGTTCGTCTTCGACGGCCTGAAAGACAAATCCACCGGCGTCACGACCCTCAACGTGGCCAAACGTCTGCTTGACTACGGCTTCCACGCTCCCACAATATACTTCCCGCTGCTCTTCCACGAGTCGATGATGATCGAACCCACCGAGACCGAAAGCCTCGAAACCCTCGATGAATTCATCGAAGTGCTGCACAAGGTAGCTGCCGAGGCCCGCGAGACGCCCGAAAAGGTTCTCGAAGCCCCGCTGACAACTCCGGTGCGCAAACTCGACGAAACCACGGCCGCCAAACATCCCGTACTCACCTTCAAAGCTCTGCAAGATGCACAGTGACCTTATTATAATAGGTGCGGGCCCCGGCGGATATGAAACCGCTCTCGAAGCCGCACACCGCGGAATGTCGGTGACCCTCTTCGAGGGTGACTTCCTCGGCGGGACATGTCTCAACCGCGGCTGTATCCCCACCAAATGCCTCTGCCGCAACGCCGAAGTAGTGGCCCAGTTCAAGGATGCCGAGCAGTTTGGCATCGACGACTTCACATTCTCGGTGGACTTCGACAAAATCATGGCACGCAAGAACGGCGTAGTGGAGCAACTGCGTTCAGGCATAGACATGCTCATGAAGCAGGCCAAGGTGAACGTCGTTCCCAAATACGCCTCATTCAAGGACGCCAAGACCGTGGTAGCCGACGGCGAGGAATACACCGCCGACAACATCATCATCGCCACCGGCAGCGTATCGAAGTCGCTCCCCATTCCGGGCCACGACCTCGACTGCGTGATGGATTCCACCGACATGCTCTCCATCGACCATATACCGGAGTCGCTGACCATCATCGGCGGCGGCGTAATAGGTATGGAGTTTGCCGGTATCTTCAACGCCCTCGGCTCGAAGGTCACCGTCATAGAGTTCATGAAGCAGATTCTGCCTCCGTTCGACTCCGACATCGCCAAGCGCCTGAAACATTCGCTCACCAAGAAGGGAATCAAAATCATCACCTCGGCAGCCGCCAAGAAGATAGAGCAGAACGCCGAGTATGAGATTGTAGTAACCTACGAGTGCAAAGGCAAGGAGGAACAAGTTGTATCGTCTGATCTTCTCATGGCCGTTGGCCGCGCCCCGCGCATAGAAGGGCTCAACCTCGAAGCCACCGGCATGGAGTTCTCTCCCCGTGGCATCGTAGTGGATGACAACATGCGCACCACCGTTGACAATATCTACGCCATCGGTGACGTCAACGCCCGCATGATGCTTGCCCACGTAGCCTCGTTCCAGGGGCTGCGTGCCCTCAACTGCATCCAGGCTGTCGAAGACACCATCCGTTTCGACGTGGTTCCCTCGGCAGTCTTCACGGTTCCCGAATGCGGTATGGTCGGCCTCACTTCCGACCAGTGCAAGGAACGCGGACTGAAGGTGCGCACCGGCCAGAGCTTCTTCCGCGCCAACGGCAAAGCCCTCGCCCTCGGCGAGCCCGACGGCATCTGCAAGCTTATCTTCACTGAAGAAGACTCGATGCTTGTCGGCGCCCATATCATGGGCGTGCAGGCAGCCGACCTCGCGCAGCAGTGCGCCGACCTCATTTCGCGCCAGACCACGCTCCCCGAGCTACGCAACATCATCTTCGGTCATCCCACCGTTTCCGAAGTGATACTTTCGGCCGCTCACGCCGTGAAGTAATTCCCCTGCCAAACGGTTTTCAAGACCGTATGGCGATATGAAATAGAGACGCCGGACAGAGTACCATAATAGGTTCTGTTCGGCGTCTCACCGCTTTTATTTGTAAGTTGTGGTAGCGGTGTCTCTCTTTATTTTTGTTTTGGCGTAACTACAATGAAATCTCTTGGGTTGTTTCGCAATTATAGAGGCACATAGGGTCGTATTTCTGTCACGGGAATACAAAAAAATTTGCAACTCCCCGTTTTTTTTGACGAAACCCCGGCGTTTTCTTGGCCAAGTCCACATTAATTGCTAACTTTACCAACCAAAAACAGACTGAATTTGAATCTTCCGTTCTACATATCGCGCCGATTGTCGTTGTCGGCTTCCGGTCGCCGCAGTTCGCCGGCTGTCAAAGTGGCCGTGGCGGCGGTGGCCGTTTCCGTAGCCGTAATGATTCTCTCCATAGCCATCGTCTTCGGCTTCAAGCAGAATATACGCGACCGCATCACCGGCTTTAACTCCCATATCTCGGTCTACTCGCAGCCCGACGAAGAGGGCGACAACATAGTGGTCATGGACCAGTCGCTGCAAAAGTTGCTCGACTCGTGTCCCTACATCACCAGCTACAGCCTGGAGCTCTCCATGCCCGCCATCCTGAAAACGAAAACCGACTTCAAGGGCATTTACCTTAAAGGTATGGGGCGTGGTGCAGACACACGGTTCCTGCGGCAATCGGTGGTGCAAGGGTCGATTCCCGACTTCGGCGACCCGTCGTCGGCCGACAAGATTGTAATCTCTCAAATAATGGCCGACCGGCTCGGGCTAAAAGCCGGAGACTCCATCGACACCTATTTTATTATAGAAGATTTACTCGTCAGGCGACTTAAAATTGCCGCCGTCTACAACTCGCACTTCGAGCAATACGACGACGTGCTGGCCTACTCCTCGCTGCCTATGCTCCAGGACCTGGCCGGAATAAAGAATAACGAGGCCACCGCCGTCAGGATAATGACCGACAACTTCGACCTCGTTGACCCCAACACCGAGTCGCTGCAAAATACCCTTGTAAAGGCTTACGCCGAAGGGAAAATAGCCAAGCCTTACCTTGCCGAGAATGCCCGCACGCAGGGTTTCAACTATTTCCAGTGGCTCGGGCTACTCGACACCAACGTCATCGTGGTGCTCATACTCATGCTCGCGGTGGCCGCCATCACGCTGGTTTCAGGTATGCTGATTCTCATCATCGACAAGACGCGCTTCATTGGTATAGTTCGCGCACTGGGAATGTCTAACCGCAGCCTCTCGCGCGTGTTTATCTTCCTCTCAATCCGCGTGGCGCTGATTGGCCTCATTATCGGCAATGTCGCCGCCATCGTATTGGTTTGCCTGCAATATTACTTCCATATCATACCGCTCGACGCCGAGGCTTACTATTTCGACTTCGTACCCGTTTCGCTGCAATGGGGCGCGTTTCTGGTGCTCGACGTGGCAACGGTGGCTGTCATCTTCCTGACACTGCTTCTCCCCTCGCGTTACGTTTCCAAGATTTCCCCGGCACGCTCCATGCGGTATGAATAACCCTCACAAAAAAGACACTATGACCACATTCGACGATTTAAAAGCACTTCTCCTCACTGACCGCTCCGTGCGCCGTTTCGACACAACGAAACCGATTCCACGAGACACACTGCTGCGCCTCGTAGAGCTGACCCGCTATTGCGCCTCGGGCCGTAACGCACAGCCTTTGCGCTATCGCCTCGTCACCGGAGAGGCCGAACGCGAACGCATCTTCCCTACCCTCGCATGGGCCGGTTACTATCAGGATTGGGACGGCCCCTCGCCCGCTGAACGTCCCACGGCATACCTCGTGCAATGTCTGGACACGGAGCTGGGCAACAACTGTCTCTGCGATGACGGTCTGCAACTGCAGGCTATCACACTCGGCGCCACGACATTGGGACTCGGCGGCTGCATCATCAAGGCTTTCAACGCCCCGGCACTTGCCAAAGCACTTGAAATACCGGAACGCTACGCTCCGCGCTACGTGCTCGCCCTCGGCGTCCCGGCCGAAAAAGTCCACATTGTGGAAATGAAGGATGGAGACTTCAAATACTTCCGCAACGCCAACGACGACCAATGCGTCCCCAAACGTCCCCTCTCCGAGCTAATCATCTGACCCGTCGCACCCAACGGTGATAATCAAACATTCGCTTGTTTGGACGGCACAAAAAACACAAACAATTCAAAGCCCGTAAAAAGCATAAAAAAGAGCGACGGCCGGATTGGCTGTCGCTCTTTTGTGGATTGGCGAATTGGTCGCTTATTTATTTCCGAGGGCTTTGGAGAGGGCCTCGTAGTCTTTCGGGTTCTTTGTCTGGTCGATCAGCGAGAGTGCTTTCTCATACTGTGCGCGGCCTGTGGCATTGTCGCCGTTCTGCAGGGCTATGTCGCCGAGCAGGCGATAGGGGCGGAAGTTGTTGGCGTCCATCGAGATTACGCGGTTGGCATATTCGGTTGCCCTGGCGTAGTCGGCTTTCTTGGCGGCATCGTCTTCGTTACCTAAGGCGCCGGCATAATAGAAGAAGTTGGCGGCGGCCATATAGTCATTGGCCGAAGGTTCCTTGGCGCTCTGGATGTATTTCTCCATCAGCTTAGCTGCTTCGGGATAGTTTTCCTGATAGAGGCAGTTGTATGCCATGCTGCGGCTGTAGGAAGTTACGTCCGGGAACGACTTGATGGCTTCTTCAATCACTTTCTTTGCAGTGTCATAGTCTTTCTGGTCAGTGTATGCCATCGAGAGCAGGTTGTAGTCGATCTGCGAGAGGGAGTTGAGCTTGGGATCTGCTTCATGCTTTGTCCAGAGTTTCTGGGCCAGCGGGAAGAGTTGCTGAGCCATATCGTCGAGCTGTGCGGCGTTCATGAACTGGAAGCGCTGGGCCGTGAAGTTGTCGGGGTTGGATGCGAGCAGCTGTGTGGCGTAGTCGTAACCTTTCTTATAGTCGGCGCCGTAGAAGAGAAGGAAAGCGTAGCGGTCTTCGTCGCTCTTGAAGTGCGACGGGTTCTGCACGTATTTGCCATACTGCTCGGCGGCTTTCTTATAGTTGGCCTGGTCATAGTAGAAGTTGGCGAGTTCGCGCAGACCTAGTGCGGAGTTGGGGTTCACGCGGAGCAGTTCCTCGAGTTTCTGGATGGATGCGCCGGGATTGAAGTTGCGCATGATGTTGGCATACTTCACGTAGGCGTCTGTGGCCTGCGGGTTGTAACTGATGGCCATGTCATATTTTGCGGCGGCTTCGTTGATGTCGCCATTGTCGAGAGCAACATCACCTTCGAAGCGAAAGATTTCCGGTTCCAGGATGTTGTGCTTGCGGGCATTCTTCATTGCCTTTTCTATCTGCTTGGCGTATTTAACCGCGCCGTCGCTGCCCGACTCATAGTAGGCACGGGCTATGGCAACATCTACCGAGGCGTCTTTCTTGTTGAGCTTTTCGGCTTTCTTGAAGTATTCTTCTGCCTGCTTGAGCTGACCCTGCTTGAGGGCGAGCGACCCGAGGCCTATGTAGTTATAGGGGTAATTGGGGTTGATCTGCAGTCCGTCCTGGAAGTACTTTTCTGCCTTTGCCATGTCCTTCATCTTGATGTTGAGAAGTCCGAGGTAGTAGTTGGCAATGGCTTTGTCAGTTCCGGGATTGTTGTAATTGCGTTCGAGGAGTTCCAGCGCGTTGTTGAACTGGTCGGCCTTGTAGTATTCCACACCTTCGGCGTGGGTCTGGGCAAACATTCCCAGCGATGCTCCGGCAAGACAGAGCGACATGATGAATTTCAGTTTCATATCGGTTTTTTTTGAATACTTTCGTATATTGTTATCTCTTGTGAATACTGTTATTTTTCCGTGAAGATTGACCTTTTATTATCTACGGAAAAAGGCGTCTTTTTATTGTATAGACGCCTTTTTTATTTCTTAGTTTAATCCGGTTTTTGCCATTTTCACTTGTTGTTTACCACGTTTACCACACGCTTGTGCATTTCGTAGGGAAGGATGCCGGTCATGGTGATGATTTTCTGCCCCACGAATCCGGTGACGAAGGCAAAGAAGCTGTGTGCCACGGAGCTATTGGAGGCTGTGGAAATCATGTATACCTTGCGGAACAGCGGATATTCCCCGGTGGCTATATATGCCTGGTAGGGTTTGTAGGCTATGGGGGTGAAGTCATTCTCTTCGTTGGGATTGCTTATGGCCAAGACGTTGACTTCGGTGGTGAGTTCGCGCGCCACAGTGTCGGTCTCGTTCTTATATGACATAACGCGCTTGTCGAGGGGAACTTTCTTTGCGTTCTCGAGCGAGTCGCCCAGCCACGAAACCGAAATCACTCCGATGGCGTTGGGGTCTTTCTTTATATAGTCAAACACCTGGGCGTTGTTCTTGACGGCCTGAGAGTAGGTAAGTTTGGAGATTTCCCCTTTCCCACCGAGGAATCTGTCGCGCAGGAAACTGACGGTGGAGGACCCGGCGTTGTCGAAGATTAATTTGATACGGGTCGTGTCCTTACCGGCGATTTGGTGCCAGCGGGTTATCTTGCCGTTCATTATGTCGCGCACTTCGTCGAGCGAAAGCTCATCCACGGGATTGTCCTTGTTGGTAATGAAGGCCACGGCATCGACGGCGATGCACTTCTGGCGCACTATTTTTTTGAGCTTAGCCTTGACGTATTTTATTTGGTCCTTGGTAAGTTCGGTGGTGGTGATGGCGATGTCAGTCTTGTCTTCCATAATGGCGTTCAGGGCCTCGGTCTCGCTCACATAGTAAGGTATTACCGAAGTCTTGGGGTAAGTGTACTCGAAGACTTCTATCTCTTCGCCGAGGATGTTTTTGAAACCGTCGTCGCAATAGACGGTTGCGGCACCATCGACGTACTCGCCACGTTTGGTTTTCTGACACGAAGCCGCCGCGACAAGCAGCGTGGCGGCCATCGCGATCGGCATTAGTTTGATTGCTTTCATTGTCTTGATCATTACTTGGGTGTGTGAGGAGGAAGTCGGCCGGACGCCCCCGAAGGGAAGGAAAGCGGGCGGTCAATTGCTGCCTTTGTACAGGCGGTATCCGCGGAAGATGCCGTAGAGGATGAGCAGGGCGCCCACGGTGTAGGAGATGGCGTTGCTGTCGATGCTGAAAACGTCGAAGAAGAAAAGGAGGCCTACGCCGATGTAGATCAGCACCATGAAAATTCCGAACCAGAGACGCATCGCTTTCGGTGCCCCTGGATGATTTCTGTTTTCTGAACCGTTCATAACTTTGATATTTTACGTGTGTTTTTGTTAAAGGAAACAGAGTGGAAACGGGAGGGAGATTTTTCTTGTCTGTTTATCATTTTAACAAATCCGGCGGCTGTATGTTCACACTTCACAGCTTTTTGCAAAGCCGGTAGCGCTCTTTGCAGCCCATGTCACTTCTTGGCGGAGAGGGAGAGGTAAGGCGTGCGGTCGGTTTCCATGAAGAAGATATCTTCGTAGCCGGCGTCGGTGGCCCGCTTCAGGAACTCGTCGGCCTTCGCACGGTTGCCGGTCTGCGCATAGTAGACGGCGGCCGATACGAGCGCCGAGGGGGAAGAATCGCGCGCCAAGGCCTTTTCGAGAGTCGACTGGCCGTCAAGCGTCTTTCCCGAAAGGGTTTCGGCCAAAGCCTTGCAGCCGACTTGCGGGAAGGTTGTGACGGATGATTTTGCGGCGCGCTGCAAGTCAGCTTTGGCTCCCTTGTCATCGTTGAGCATGTATTTCTTTACGTAGGAGCGTAGCAGCAAGGCGTCCACCGCTTCGGCATCGTTGAGTACAAGCTCGTTGAGGGCGTCCAGGGCCTGCTTACTTTCCCCGGCAGCTATCGCGGCCTTGGCTTGTGCCATCAGCACTTCGGGGTCCGGGTTGGAGGAGTTATATGCCTTGGAGGCAGAAAGAAGGGCCGATGCGGGGGAACCGGAGGCTATCTCGGCGGCCGACTTCACCAGCAACGCCTCTACGGGAATATCGCCTCCGGCAGCCATCGTGATGGCACGGTCGGCATAGCTACGGGCTTCGGCCAGCTTGTTGAGGTGAAGGCAGACGCTGGCGAGATGCGAAAGCAGTCCGGCGGTAGGTTCCGTTGCCTGGAGCGATGTCAGCGCTTCGTAGGCATCGTCATAGTGTCCGGTCTGCGACGAGATGACGCCGCGGATGTATTTCAACGTCGGCGCCGATTCCCGGCTCTGGCTTTCGGCATATTCAAAGCCCGACTTGAATGCGGGATAATCCGTGTCGGCCACACGGCGCAGCGAGTTGATGGGGCGCATGGAACCGTCGGCCATCGAGAATCCGGTGATGTAGTTGATTACGCCCTTTTCGTTATTCCCCATTTCGCAGAGGACGTCGCCGATGCGGCAATAGGTGGTGGCCGACGAAGGGGCGGCTTCCTTCATGTCGTTGATATAGCGGTTGGCGTCGTCGAGGGCGCCGCGCTGCACCGAAGCTCGCGCCATGCCGTACATGGCCTCCTGCGACCGCGATTGCAGCCTTAGCAGCGACTGGAACGTGCTGAAGGCTTCGTCGCTCTTCTTCTGTTCGAGCAAGATGTTGCCTTTCTTATAAGTCTCGGCAAAAGATTTCGGGTCGATTATGAGCGCCTTGTCGGTGTATTCCAGCGCCTTGTCGAGGTCGTCGAGACCGATGTATATGTCGGCTTTCAGCGAATAGAGGTGCATGAGCATGTCCGGCTCCTTGGAGGGAGTGAGTTTCAAAGCCTTGTCCACATCCTCCATGGCGGCCTGATAACGGCCGAGGCGGCAGTATTCCACTCCGCGGCGGTAGAGCGTCACGTAGTCGTTCGGGTCCTGGCGCAGAGTTTCGTCGTAAGCGCCGAGGACTGCACGGGTTATCTCGTTTATCTGGGCGGTTGCAGCCGTGGCCGTCAAGAGGGCGGTTGCAGCAAGTATCAAGTGCTTGAGTTTCATCAGTCGTGGAAAATTGTAGGTTTACTTAAATTACGGCTTGGCGGATGCGCACGAGGCGACGGAGCAACTCCTCTACCTTGCCGAGCGGCAGCATGTTGGCGCCGTCACTTTTCGCCACAGCGGGGTTCGGATGTGTCTCCATGAAGATGCCGTCGGCGCCGGTGGCTATGGCGGCCGAGGCTATGGTGGATATAAGCGCGGGGAGACCGCCAGTAACACCCGAGGCCTGGTTGGGCTGTTGCAGCGAATGGGTTATGTCCATGATTACCGGACACTTGCATTCGGACTTCATCACCGGGATGCCGCGGAAGTCAACCAGCAGGTCGGTGTATCCGAAGGTGGTTCCGCGCTCCGTTACGCACACCTCGTCGTTACCGCTCTGCCGCACTTTGTCCACGGCATGAACCATAGCGGCGGCTGAAAGGAACTGTCCTTTCTTGATGTTCACCATTCGGCCTGTGCGGGCGGCGGCCACGAGCAGGTCGGTCTGGCGGCAAAGGAAAGCTGGAATCTGGAGTATGTCCACGTAAGGGGCCGCCATAGCGGCTTCGGCAGCTTCGTGGATATCAGTGACAACAGGGATGTCAAGTTCGCGGCGCACGTCGCCGAGTATCCCGAGGGCTTTCCCGTCGCCGATGCCCCTGAAAGAATCGAGGCGGCTGCGGTTGGCCTTGCGGTAGCTTCCCTTGAAGACGAAGGGAATCTGCAGCGACGCGCATATCTCTTTCAGGCGCCCTGCTGTCTCGAAGGCCATTTCGCGCCCCTCGATGACGCACGGTCCGGCCAGGAGGAAGAAGTTGCGTGCGAGCGACGACTCCAGATAACGGGTCATTCCGCACTTCTGTATTTTGTCGAGAGTTGGTGTTTCGTTATTCATTACTGGGATGAAAGTTGGTTAATAACATGGATGGCTGCCACGGCGAAGAGCGCGGCCGTCTCGGTGCGAAGCCGAGCGTCGCCGAAGGTCACGGGAATGTATCCGGCCTTGCGGCACATCTCCACCTCTTCGGGGGAGAAATCACCTTCCGGCCCTATCAGCACGCAGACGTCGGAGCAGGGCCTCACCTCTTCGGTGAAGAGCAGACGAGGCGTGTCGGCATCGCAGTAGCCGAAGTATTTTTGCCCGAAATCCTCTTTCAGGAAGTCGGAGAGCAGCGTAATGGGAGTAAGCTCCGGAAGCACCCCTTTCAAACTCTGCTTCATGGCGGAGACGAGTATCTTCTCCACCCTGTCGCAGCGCACCTCCTTGCGCTCGGAACGGCGGCAACGGAGCAGCACTATGCGATCGATGCCCATTTCAGTGGCTTTTTCGGCAAACCATTCGAGCCGGTCCATATTTTTTGGCGGCGCAATGGCCACGGTCACCCTCCCTTTCCACGGCTTGAGCAAATCCTCGCGCTCCGCTATTTCTATATGCGTATGCTTGGCGTGCGGCTCGGTGATGACGCATCTGAAACGGTGTCCGCGCCCGTCGACCACGGAAATCTCGTCGCCGGCGGTGAGGCGCAGTACCCGGGTGCAATGTGCCGAATCCGACTCCGGCAGGGTAAGCGTTTTCTCTATTTCAGGGGCATAGAACTGTATCATACCTCGCCGTTGCCAACCATCCCTTCGGGATTGGGTTCCACGTCTTTGTCGGTGTAATTTCTGGTCTTCGCAGGGTCGTTCTTGTCATGGAAGATGAAGAGGAAAAACACAGCCACCACGAGGGCGTAAGCTGCAAAGATGAACCAACATTCCCGCCAACCGGCTATCTGATCGGCCTGCGCGGCATTAAAGTCCACCAGCTTGTTGACCACGAAATTGCCGGCTATCCATGTTCCGAGCGAGGCACCGATGCCGTTGGTCATAATCATGAAGAGACCTTGCGCCGAAGAGCGCATCTTCGGGTCGGTTTCCTTGTCGACAAACAGTCCGCCCGAGACATTGAAGAAGTCGAATGCCACGCCGTAAACTATACAGGAAAGTATAATCCAAACCAGCCCTGAGCCGGGGCCACCTATGCCGAAGAACCCGAATCTTAGCACCCAGGCAAACATTGACATCAGCATTACGCCTTTGATACCGAATTTCTTGAGGCAGAAAGGAATGGCAAGAATGCAGACGGCCTCCGCTGCCTGCGATATGGCGGTGATGGCAGTGGCGTTGTCGCGCATGGCGTCGCCGAACGACTCTATGAAAAGAGTGCCGTAGCTGTTGGTTATCTGGAGAGAGACACCCAAAAGCATACTGAAGATGAAGAAGAGGGCCATCTTCTTGCGCTTGAAGAGCTTGAAGGCGTTGAGGCCGAGCGCTTCGGCAAGGGATGTCTGTTTGGCATGGTTTACCGGGCAGTGCGGCATAGTCAGAGCATACGCACACATTATCAGCGAAATAACACCTGAAGTGAAGAACTGGGCATATGTATGCTGGAAGTTAGTGAAATTGACAAACAGTTCGGCACAGATAAAGCCCACCGTTCCGAGCGTACGGATGGGCGGGAAATCTTTCACCGTGTCATAGCCCCCCTTGACAAGGGCATTGAACGCCACGGAGTTGTTGAGCCCGATGGTGGGCATGAAGAAGGCCACCGACAGGGTGTAAAAAGTGAACAGGGGGCCAAAGCTGACGGCATCGCCCGAGGTGTGGCAATACCATCCGGCCAGAATCATAAAACCGCCGGCCAGCAACTGGCATACACTGAGCATCTTCTGCGCCGGAACCCATTTGTCTGCTATTATACCTACAAGAGCGGGCATAAAAAGCGACACAAGTCCCTGCACGGTGTAGAACCAGAATATTTTGTCACCAAGGCCTGCCGAGCCGAGATACATCCCCATCGAAACAAGATAGGAACCCCAGACGGCAAACTCCAGGAAGTTGAGGATGGCAAGGCGTAATTTAAGATTTTTCATGTCTTAGCCGGAGAGAGGGTTAATTATGACGGAATGTGTTTATGTGTAGCCGACGATACTGATTACATAAGAGTCAATTATGCCGGGTACATAAGTAATAACGCATGAATATATCTAAATGCTCGAAACGGGCTTCAGAATTTTCATACCCAGGGGCTCTATAATTGGCAAAGTTAACTAAAATGTCGGTAACAGTAAAAACATTTATGTTAAAAAATGCTTAGTTGCACACATCCGCCACATCCGTCGCATCAATAACCATCACCCACATTGTCCTCCGTCACACTTCCGGGTCAATATATCTTTTCATCAGCGGTGAGTAAGCGTCGATACGGCGGTCACGCAGGAAAGGCCACCACCGGCGCACGTTTTCGGTGCGGACCATATCAAGTTCCACCACCTGTTCGGCCGACTGTGTGGTGGGTGCCATATAGAGTGTCTCCCCCTGCGGACCTGCCACGAAGCTCGAACCCCAGAAGTCGATTCCCGAGGTGACGCCCGAAGGGTCGTCCTCGAACCCAACTCTGTTGACGGAGATGACGGGAATGCCGTTGGCCACAGCATGGGAGCGCTGAATGGTAATCCACGCTTCGCGCTGACGTTCCTTTTCATCCTGCGTATCGTCGGGGTTCCACCCTATCGCCGTGGGATAAACCAGCATTTCCGCGCCTGAAAGTGCCATGACGCGCGCCGCTTCGGGATACCACTGGTCCCAGCATACGAGCACCCCGAGCCGGCCGAGCGACGTCTGCACGGGACGGAACCCGAGATCGCCCGGCGTGAAATAGAATTTCTCGTAGAAACCGGGGTCGTCGGGGATGTGCATCTTGCGGTAAGTGCCGGCCACCGAGCCATCGGTATCGAAGACTACGGCCGTGTTGTGGTAAAGACCCGGGGCGCGGCGCTCGAACATGGAGGCCACAAGCACCACGGAGTTATCGCGTGCCGCCTCGCCGTAAATGTCGGTAAAGACGCCGGGAATGCTGTCGGCGAGGTCAAAGTTGTCCACATTCTCGGTCTGGCAGAAGTAGAGGGAATCATGCAGTTCCGAAAGGACGACCATCTGCGCGCCGTCGGCGGCGAGATTCTCTATGGCGCGTATGTTGGCTGCGCGGTTGCTGTCAACGTCATCCTTGAAAGTATGTTGCACTATCCCGACGCGCAACGTGCGGTTGTCAGTATTCATAAACGGTGGGATTAAAGATATTTTCGGGAATCTGCATCGTGGCGCAATGCAGAGAGCCGTGCTGAAGCAGAAGCGAGCGGCACGGCACGGGCACTACCTCATGTTCAGGATAAGCCACACGGATGGTCTGGCAGGCCAAAGTATCCTTCTGCTTATCGCCATATACCGGCATGAAGAGATGGGTCGAGGTCACCAGATAGTTGGCGTAAGTGGCCGGGAGGCGGTTTCCTTCGCTGTCGAACACCGGCGCGGGCATCGGTAACTCCAGGAGGTTATACGGTTCACCTTCGGCGGTGCGGAAGAGAGTCAGCTGCGCGCGCATCTTCAGCAATTCCTCGAATTGCGGGTCGTCCATGTCGCGGCAACCGGTGAAGGCGATGGTATTGTGCGGGCAGAGCCGCGCCAGGGTATCGATGTGCGAATCGGTGTCGTCGCCGATGAGGGCGCCGTGGTCGAGCCAGAGCACATGGTCGGCGCCCAGTCGCTGCGCGAGAATTTCATTCAGCTCCTCCTTCGATTTACCGCCGTTGCGGTTGGCCGAGCAGAGACATTTCGTGGTGGTCAGGATGGTGCCCCGTCCGTCGCTTTCCACGGAGCCGCCTTCCAGAATGAAGTCGCGCTCGTTGCGGTAAATGGCCGGTTCTATGAAGTGGCGGTTGCGGAGCCCGAGGTTCACGAGGTTGTCACGGTCGGAGGCGAATTTCAGGCCCCAGGCGTTAAACCCGAAGTCGAGGGCGCGAAGCCGCCCGTTGCGTTCCACCGTCAGCGGACCGTAATCGCGCGTCCACGTGTCGTTGTATTCGCACTCTATTATGTGGAGACGTTCCGGGAGGACCGAGAAATAAAGCTCCACTTCTTTGCGTGAATGTGCAAGCAGCACGACCCGCAGCCCGGCGCCTGTGAACGCGCGTATAATCTCCACATATTCAGGCAATACCATGTCGAGGACATCTGACCAGTCGGTGCATAGATCGGGCCATGCCATCAGCACGCTTTCGCAGCCTTCCCATTCGGCGGGAAATCGTATATCGTTCATTGTCAGCAGGCTTTGAACGACATATCGAGTCCCTTTACGCTGTGTGTCAGAGCGCCGACGGAGATGAAGTCAACCCCCGCTTCGCCGTAAGCACGCAGGTTCTCGAGTGTGATACCGCCGGAGGATTCGGTCTCGGTGCGGCCGTCCACGAGCTTGACCGCCTCGCGGGTAAGCTCCGGGGTGAAGTTGTCGAACATGATACGGTCCACACCGCCGATTTCCAGGATGCGGCGTATGTCATCGAGCGAACGGGCTTCAACCTCGATGGGTATCTTCTTCCCTATCTTTTTAAGGTAAGCGTGGGCGCCGTCAATGGCTTCCTTGATGCCTCCGGCAAAGTCGATATGGTTGTCTTTGATGAGAATCATGTCGAAGAGGCCGATGCGGTGGTTCTTGCCGCCCCCTATGGCCACGGCGTCTTTTTCGAGCATACGCATTCCGGGTGTTGTCTTGCGTGTGTCGAGAACGCGTGTGTGGAGACCTTCGAGTTCGTCCTGATAACGACGTGTCATCGTAGCCACGCCGCTCATGCGCTGCATTATGTTGAGCATGGTGCGTTCGGCAATCAGGAGCGAGCGCACGGGACCTTCGGCTATGAAAGCCACGTCCCCTTTCTTAACGAGGTCGCCGTCCTTGAGGAAACGTTCCATGCGGATTGTCGGGTCTATGCGGTGTAGGACTTTCTCGGCAACGTCAATGCCGGCTATTATGCCCTCTTCCTTGCAGAGCAGGCGCGAACGGCCCATGGCCTCGGCCGGAATTGTGGAGAGAGTGGTATGGTCTCCGTCGCCTACATCTTCGGCGAAAGCAAGCGTCAACAAATCATCTATCAGTTCGTCTTTTGTCTTCATATCTTGTGTTACTGCGTTATTATTCTTAACTTTGTGCAAAGTTAGCGAAAATTATGGATATAGCATTAATTGCGGTAGGAAAAACCGCCACCGGCTATGTGCGCGAAGGTATTGAAGAATACCTCAAGCGCCTGAAGCATTACATACCCTTCACCATGGAGACGGTACCCGACGTCCGCGGCGGGAAACTCAGCGAGGAGCAGCAGAAACGCCTTGAAGGAGAGAGGATTCTGTCGCTGATTCGCCCGGCCGACCGCGTTGTTCTGCTTGACGAACGCGGCGCCGAGTACACTTCCGAAAAATTCGCCGAGCGGATACAGAAGGACATGGCGTCGGGCCTTAAGCGGCTCGTCTTCGTCATCGGAGGACCTTACGGATTCTCGCCGGAAGTTTATGGTCGAGCCGACGGCAAACTTTCGCTCTCGAAGATGACCCTCAACCACGAGATGGTACGGATGTTCTTCGTTGAGCAGGTTTACCGCGCCATGACTATTCTCCGCGGGGAGCCTTATCACCATCGCTGACCCGCTCGTCGTCGTTCTTGACCGTCTTATCGTCGCCCTTGGACGGGTTCTCCCCTTTCTTGCGGGATTTGCCGCCGGTGAAAAGGCGTCGCCATGAAATCTTCTGTGTGAAGGAGAGCATCACGAGCACCGCTATCATGCAGAGATAGATGGCGGTTACCTCTTTTGCACGGTCGGTGAGGTCGAGGTGTAACATCGAAGCGTCGGTGGTTTGCGGAGAATCCAATGTATCCTCGCCTGGAATTGCCGACAACGTGCTCTTCCATTTGATGAGGCCGTCTTCGGTGTAAACCACGCTCGGATTGCCGCGCGCAACCTCTTTAATAGAAGTGTCTTCGGCTGTATATATCGGGTAATCGGTCAGGGATAGATCCTTCCAGTTGGCTATCTCTTCCGGCGAACCGGCCATTACGGCTATAAAATCGGTGTCGTGGGCTTCGGCCCATTTCTTCAGCGCGTTGATTTTCCAAGTCGGGGCTATCGACACTTCGGAGAGGTCCGGCACCATGAGAATGAGCCGTTTCCCTTCGCGGCTGCCGATGGCATCGGACGTCATGTCGGTGTCCCCATCCTCGGTCCATATGTGGAAATCGCCGGCTGTTTTCATGTCATTGGCGTTATCCTTGGGAGCGGCCACGGCTTTGCGGTCAACGAAGGTCCAACCGTCGGCCTCGTCGGGGAGTGTATCGGTTTCGGAGAACTCCTTCTGTACGCCCTCCTTTTCATATATAAAGGTGAAATGCTCGGAGGAATTATCGGCGTCTGCCTTTGTCAGAAGCGAGCCTACGGGATACGGGCGAAAGTCGATGAGCGGTTGCACAGAGTATCCCACTACTCCGGCGGCGATTATATAAATGGCAGAAATGCAGAAAAGCAGCCATTGCAATGCCGGTGTCACAAGCCAGTGGACGCGGCGGTTGTAGATTATCAGCCAGACAGCGGCCGCCGTTATCGCCACGTTTTTCCAGAAAGTGTCCCAGTTGGAGATTATCCACGCATCGCCGAAGCATCCGCAGTCGGCGACAGGCGATTTCAAGGCTATCCAGAACGTGAGGGGCAACATCCCCACCATGAAGAGCATTACCAAAATAGGTGCGCCGCGGCGGAAACTGCCTGTAACCAGAAACACTCCGGTAAGGAACTCCAAAGCGAAGAGCAGGAAAACGCCGGTCAGCAACACGCCGTCGGAGAGTGCCGGCAGCGGCATCACGTTCACGTAATCCTGCATCTTGTAGAGCGTACCCCACGGGTCGATGCCCTTTACGAAGCCGGAGAAAATAAAGATTCCACCGACGGCGAGCCGGAGTATCCATGTGATTATGGTTTTATAGAGCGGGAGGGGACTGATGGTTCCCTCGTCGCGGAATTTCTCTTTCATAACCTTTCAACAATGCGCGCTTTCAAATGGTTTTGCGCTCCGCCACGCCAAGCTTTATCAGAGCGAAGACGGCATAATTGAGCATATCCATATAGTTGGCGCGCACACCTTCCGAAACGAGCGTCTTGCCATCGTGAAGTTCTATGCGTCGCGTGCGCATCAGCTTCTGGAGGATAATGTCGGTGAAAGAAGTCACCAGCATATCGCGCCATGCCTCGCCGTAATCGTGGTTCTTGTCGGTCATCAAGGAGGCGGAAGCGTCGAACCATTTGTCATAGAGTTGCATGACGCGCTCCGTCGCCATCTCGTCGCCGGTTCCTTCGGCGAGCTGAATCATGGCTATTACGCAATAGTTGATGATGCCGATATATTCCGGCTCGATGCCTTCGTCGACACGGCCATGTCCGCCCATCTCTTCGAGCGAGCGGATTCGGCGCGCCTTGATCATAATCTGGTCAGTGATGGAGGAAGGTCTCATCACGCGCCATGAAGTGCCGTAATCGCACATTTTCTTATAGAAAAGGTCGCGGCACACCTCCTTGACGGCGGCAAATTCCTCAGCAGTCTTACTCATATCAAAAAAATTACGCCGCAAAGATAGTCAAAAATTCCCGGATAAGCAAAAACCGCCGCCGACACGTCTTTGATGGCGCCTTTAGCTAATCTATATTCAGAAAGGCAATGCTTAAATTTATGATATGTATGAGGGACTTGTAATTGTGAGTTAAATTTATATCACATAGAACTTTATGGTGTCATGCTTCGCTTGCACTCGCAGAACCGCACAGAAAAGCAATCTGAAAAAGAGCCGGGTAATCGCTGAACCGCTCTCGCATCGCTTCGCGAGCCTTGCAGAACGAACAGACCGACCGCAGAAGTTGACGCAGTGTTATTTATTGCATTATACTTCAGTAACAAATGAGCCTTACCAACGCGACTACGGCGAGGGAAACGGCGGCGGAAATCAGGACGCGGAGCCATGTTTTCATTTTGTTGGGAATTAGCCAATAAGCCACCATGAAGACGCCCGCAGCTAATAGGCTTACCAACAAATGACTCCATTCGGGCAGAATTTCGGTGCTTATTATATAAAGCAGTCCTCCCGAGAGGGCATAAATAATGGAATTCCAGTTCTTCATGTTATAGTTACGTTTATAAGGTTTTAAGTAAGTGTTCAAATTAAA
>DKVK01000077.1:0-5402 GCA_002491165.1 Porphyromonadaceae bacterium UBA7180 | reverse complement strand
AAAAATGCCGGCGTTTCTGATATGCGTTTAATTTGAACACTTACTTATTTATTTACGCACTACGTCCCGGTTTGTGACGAATGACCATTCTGTTATTTTCCACGGTTGAAAAGTATCGGCAGGATGAAGTAGCTGCGCACGGGCACGCCGTTCATCTTCCCCGGTATCCAGCGCGGCATCTTCTCCATCAACTCGATTGCCAATTTGTCAAGCTCGCTGTCAACGCCTTTCACTACTTCCGGATTGGTGACCGTACCGTCTTTTTCGATGACAAACTTGACGATGACACGCACCTTTGAATCTGAGTTCTTGACGCGCTCGGGGCAGTTGATGTTATCTTCTAACCATGTTATCAACGCCTGCTGTCCGCCGGGGAATTGAGCTTGCTGCTCCACCACCGTATAGATTCTTTCCTCTGCCGGACGATATATTTCAGCATCGGAATCATCCTCTTCAGCCTCCTGATTATACAGAGACGGAGATTCCTGCACCTCTTTCTGCTGCGGAATGCTGGAAACTTGTTTCCAACAGTCACCATTTGCGCAGCCGCCAGCCTGCGATACTATCTGCACAGCTTACTCTTCCGGTATTTTGAAGGAAATAGGTAAGACAAAATAGCTGCGTACCGGTACTCCGTTATTCTTGCCTGGAATCCATCGTGGCATCATTCCGACCACGCGCAACGCTTCTGCGTCAAGGTCTTTGTCAACGCCTTTCAAAACCTGAGCTTCACTGACGGAGCCGTCGGTATTGATGATGAATTTGACTATCACGCGTCCCTGGATGTTGTTTTTCCATGCTTCCTCGGGATATGTTAGATGACTTCCGAGCCAATCCACAAGTGACGGTATTCCACCGGGGAAGTGCGCCTGAACTTCCGTGTCGTTGAAAATCGGTTCGTACTCTCCCTCCTGATTTACAATCGCTCTCGGAGAAGAGTCTTCTTGCTGTTCATCCTGCGTGAGCACTTCGTGTTTCACTTCGCTTTCGTCGACTATGCGGATATAAGTGACAGGAGCTTCCTCAAGAATTTCTCTACTGTTACTCTTTTTGTGGGCGCGCTGCGTTGTCTTCGCTTTTCCGGTTGCCCTTTTCTTCTTGGCCGTGGCGTCGAAATCGGCAAAGCCAATGCACAGCAGCAACGCGACAGCCGCTGTAGCGCCAGTCTTCACGATGCGGGATATCCCGTGGATACTCATCGGATGTAAAATCTTGTTATTCTTCATTTTCTATTTCTTTGGCCGGTGGTTTCAGCCGGCGATTTTCAATCCTGTTTGTGGAATCTCATATCTTACAGAGATAAAGAGGCCGGCAACGCCATTTTTCTATCATGGCGCGGCTTTATTGTCCGAGATTACTGCTCTAATTTGAATGAAATCGGAAGAGTGAAATAAGACCTTACGGGCACGCCGTTATTTTTACCGGGAATCCAATTCGGCATCCTCTCAACCAGTCGCAACGCCTCTTTATCACATTCCCGATCGATACTTCTGACCACGCTTGCTTGCTCTATCGAGCCGTCTTTGTTGACGACGAACTTGACGATTACACGTCCTTGAATACAGGCTGCTTTTGCACTTTCCGGGTAACGGAGGTTGGAGATTAACCACTCCTTCAGAGCATTTTGGCCGCCGGGAAACAAAGCAGGCTTTTCAACGGCGGTATAAATGGGCTCGGGTCGGGCTTCTTGGGGTCTCGGTTGCTCAGGCACATACACCGGCTTCTCAATAGGCACCACTTGCACGGTTTCAGTAACGGTAACGTATCTGTCGGGATCGTCACATCCCTCCTGATTGACAACTCCGAAAGAGACAGTATTGTCCCATACGGAATCATTCTCTTGAGCCGTTTTCTTCTGAGGTTTTTTCTTGTGCTTCTTGGTCTGGACGGTCTTAGTCGTTTTGCGAGACGAGCGGCTCTTCTTGGCTGATGCGTCAAATTCGGCATAGCCGAAGCACAAAAGCAACGCGAAAGCTACAGCGCCGCCAAGTTTCACGATGCGGCTGAACCCTATGGTTCCGATCGGCCGCTGATTCTTTCTATTCTTCATAATTCCAAGTCTAACGAAGTGTTTAGGTTAATTTAAAGTGGATTTTCCTCATCCGATGATAAAGACATTTGCTTACGCTTATTTCTGTCAGCAAAGTTAAACTTTTCTCCGCATTTATGCAAATTAATTTTTCTTTTTCAGTATTTTTATCACATCATCGCTTACGGAATTTTTCTCGCCATCTTATTTTCCTCACCGCATACCTCTATCATTCAACTACTTGCGCGATAGTGGAATATTTTCGCCGTCATCGGGGTTTGCAGATATGGGGATTATTTCTTAACTTCGCGGTAAAATTCTGATACCGAAGATGTCAAATAACCCTTTGCTTGAACGTCTCGAGGGACTGCGTCCCCGCTTTGAGGAGGTCTCCACGTTGATAACGGACCCGGCAGTAATCGGCGACCGGCAGCGCTACGTGAAGCTGACCCGCGAATACCGCGAGTTGCAGAGGCTCATGGACGCCACCGACCGCTACCGCTCACTGCTCGGCACAGTGGAGGAGGCGAAAGAACTCCTGCAAAGCGAGGAGGACGAAGAAATGCGCGAGATGGCGCGTCAGGAAATGGCCGACGCTGAAAAGCAAATCCCCGATGCAGAACAGGAGGTGAAGCTGCTGCTCATACCCTCCGACCCCGACGACGCCAAGAACGCGATAGTGGAAATACGCGGAGGTACGGGCGGCGACGAAGCGGCCCTCTTTGCCGGCGACCTATTCCGCATGTACCAGAAATTCGCCGAACAGCGCCATTGGCAGCTCGCCGTCTCCTCCTATTCCGAAGGGGCGGCCGGCGGCTTCAAGGAGATTGTCTTCTCCCTTACCGGCGAAGGGGTTTACGGCGTGATGAAGTATGAAAGCGGCGTGCACCGCGTGCAGCGCGTTCCCAGCACAGAAACGCAGGGACGTGTCCACACCTCGGCGGCAACCGTGGCCGTGCTCCCCGAGGCAGAGGAGTTCGACGTGGTGATCAACGAGGGAGAAATCAAATGGGACACTTTTCGCTCCGGTGGTGCCGGCGGCCAGAATGTGAACAAGGTGGAGTCTGGCGTTCGCCTGCGCTACAACTGGCGGAACCCTAATACCGGCGTGGTGGAGGAGATTCTCATCGAGTGTACCGAAACACGCGACCAGCCCAAGAACAAGCAGCGCGCACTGTCGCGACTCCGTACCTTTATATATGAAAAGGAGCACCGAAAGTATCTCGAAGACATCGCATCGCGCCGCAAGACAATGGTAAGCACCGGCGACCGCTCGGCCAAAATCCGCACCTACAATTTCCCACAGGGCCGTATCACCGACCACCGCATCAATTTCACCCAATATAACCTCCAGGCGTTCATGAACGGCGACATCGGCGAAGTGATAGACCGTCTCACTGTGGCCGAAAACGCCGAACGACTGAAAGATTCAGCACTTTGATATAACCTAAAGATATGACAAGGAAAGAAATCATAGACCATATCCGCGAGTCACGCTCCTTCCTTTGCGTGGGCCTCGACACGGATCTCAAGAAAATACCGGAACACCTCCTGAGCGAGGAAGACCCGATGTTCGCCTTCAACAAAGCCATTGTCGACGCTACGGCGCCTTATTGCGTGGCTTATAAACCCAACATCGCTTTCTACGAGTCGCTCGGTGTGGACGGATGGCTGGCACTACAGAAAACCGTGGATTATATCCGCCAAAACCATCCCCGCCATTTCATCATCGCCGACGCCAAACGTGGCGACATAGGCAACACCTCAAAAATGTATGCCACCACCTTCTTCGAGAAGATGGATTTCGACAGTGTTACGGTAGCGCCATATATGGGTTCGGACAGCGTGAAGCCGTTCCTGGACCACTCGGGGCGCTGGGTGATACTGCTGGCGCTGACCTCCAATCCGGGGTCGCACGACTTCCAGTTCATGGAAGATGCCGATGGTACACCGCTGTGGCGCCGCGTCATCGAGACGTCTCAGCATTGGGCCGACGAGGAGCAGATGATGTATGTGGTCGGCGCAACTCAGGGCCGCATGTTCGAGCAGATACGCCGTGCCGCGCCCCGCTCCTTCCTCCTTGTGCCGGGCGTCGGCGCGCAGGGCGGCAGCCTCGAAGAAGTGTGCCGCTACGGCTTCAACGACGATTGCGGACTGCTGGTCAACTCCTCGCGCGGCATCATATACGCCTCAAACGGCAGCGACTTCGCCGAAGCCGCCGCAGCCGCCGCAAAAGAACTCGCCGGCAAGATGGCCGACATCCTCGATGAGCATAACTTCTGATATTTGCTAAACACTTACTCATAAATCACTAATTGCAAGTTTTCCCTTGCATGACTGAATCCCCGCACCGGAGTTGAACCTCACGGCGCGGGGATTTGTTCTTAACTTAAAAAAGAGGGGCATCTTCCCCTCTGCAATTCAAATTCTTGAAACTATGAAAACACTATCTGTTATCTGCTATATCGTAGGGTCGGTTCTTATCCTTGCGTCCTGTTTCGTATCCGGCGCCACTGTCTGGTGGCTGGGCGGCGCGGCAATATTAGTTCTTATTTTAGGCTGTATCTTCCAGTATAACGGCTCCAAAGAGAACGTCTACGCGCGCCACGACCGCAATCACTGATTCATGGAGCGCAGGAACCCGTCGGCTCGCGCCAGCGAGTCGGGTTTCCCTATGTCTATTATATGCAGCGTCTTGCTGATATGACAGCCGATGGGCAATGAGCGACACTCCGAGAGGTAAAAATCCATTATCGGGAACACCTCTTTCCATCCGTCACGGCGCATACGCTCCACTGTCTGTGGCCCTACCACATGGATGCCGCTGAAAGCCTGTTCCGTCATATCCTCCACCGGTAGGAATCCGGCGGGACGGTATTCCCCGCTGTTGAGGTTGTGCCATCCGGCAAGGTTGCCATGTGCGTCTGCCACAAGCTTTCGCGACGATTCGCGGAGGCTCGTCAGCAATGTAGCGGCACGGTCAGTGCTTTCGTGCGCCTGCATCAGTGCACGTAGGTCGGCGTCACTGAGTATGTCAACATTATGAATCAGCACCGGTTCCGGAGTCTCGAAAAGCATCCCGGCAGCATGGAGCAGTCCGCCGCCTGTGTCGAGAAGAAGGTCGCTCTCGTCACTGATTCTTATCCTCACGCCGTAATCGTGTGCCGCAAGGAACTCCTTTATCTGGGAGGCGAAGTGATGCACGTTGACGGTGATGTCATCGAATCCTTGCTCCTTGAGGCGCAGGATTACCCTTTCAAGCATAGGCACGCCATTGACCGGCACTAACGCCTTGGGGTGTTCCAGTGTCCAGGGTTTCAGCCGGGTACCCAGACCGGCTGCGAGTATGAATGCCTTCATATAAAATAAGTAT
>DKVK01000110.1 GCA_002491165.1 Porphyromonadaceae bacterium UBA7180 | reverse complement strand
TGAACTTGCGAAACTTAAATTAGTAAGCTAAAGGGTAATCATATTACTCCCCCTTTGGCTACGCGGTTCGACTTTTGGCTTTTGCACAAAAAAATCCGCGGCGCGGTGGGCGCTGCGGATTTTTGTTCTTGCTTTCCTTGCTTTTATTTGGGGAGGGAGCATTGCCATTGCCAGGCGTTCTTCATGGTCCGGTCGATGGGCACTTTGGCTTTCCAGCCGAGCACTTCGTTGGCTTTCTTGGGGTCGGCCCAGATTTTCTCGATGTCGCCGGCACGGCGCGGCCCTATCTTGTAGGGGATGTCTACGCCGGTTGCTTTCTTGAACGCGGCGATGAGTTCGAGTACCGAGACGCCGCAACCTGTGCCGAGGTTGAATATCTCGATAGCATCGGTGTCATTGCGGTCGAGCATTCGGCGCATGGCGATGACGTGGGCTTTGGCGAGGTCGACGACGTCGATATAGTCGCGGATGCAGCTGCCGTCGGGGGTGTTGTAGTCGTCGCCGAATACGGTGAGCATGGGACGGATGCCGGCGGCGGCCTGCGTCATGTAGGGGACAAGGTTGCCGGGGACGCCGATGGGGAGTTCGCCGATTTTGCCGCTGGGATGCGCACCGATGGGGTTGAAGTAGCGCAGGATGATGCTCTTTACGGGAGCGCCGGAGGCTATGTAGTCGGTGATTATCTCTTCGGAAATCTGCTTGGTGTTGCCGTAAGGTGAGGTAGCAGGTTTGATAGGCGCTGTCTCGTCGATGGGGTTCTTGTCAGGCTCGCCATAGACGGTGCAGGAGGAGGAGAAGACGATTCCCTTGACGCCGAACCCGGGCATGAGGTCAAGCAGGTTGATTAGAGTCGCGAGGTTGTTGCGGTAATAGAGCAGTGGTTTCTGTACCGATTCGCCGACGGCCTTCGAGGCGGCGAAGTTGATGATCCCCTCTATGCCGGGGTTTTCGGTGAAGAGGCGGCGCAGGTCTTCGATGTTGTTGCAGTCCCCCTTGAAGAACACGGGGCGCACGCCGGTGATGGCTTCGATGCCGTCAAGAACTTCGATGTTGGAGTTGGAGAGGTTGTCGATGATAACCACTTCATAGCCGGCTTCGATGAGTTCGACGGCGGTGTGCGAACCGATGTAACCGGTACCGCCGGTTACCAGAATTTTCTGTGCCATTATGACTATATTATTAAGGTTCAGAACAGTTTCTCGGGATAGAGGCCTTCCTCGGTGAGACGGCGGAACTGCGCCACGGTGGCGGGACGGTCAGCAGCGTATGTCACGCCGAACCAGCGCGAAGGGGTCTTCTCGACCTTGAGCGTGGCGAGGCCTTTCTCTATCATTTCGTTGACCACGGAGGGGATATAGAACTCAGACTTGAGTTCGCGGCCGTTGTCGCGCAGAAAGTCGCGGAACGACTTTTCGGAGTAGTCGAAATAGTCGGGCGTGAATCCCCACATGTTCATGGAGACGGCGGCGCCTTCGGGGAAGTCAACCTCTTTGCCGTCAACCACTTGGATGAGCCGGCCGTCCTTGCGTTCGATGCCGTGGCACTCCTTGACGTCGGTGAGGTAGCCTTCGGGGGAAACGTGGCAGAGGCCGCGCGACACGCCGCCGTTCTCGCTCAGAGTATTCTCGATGTTGAATCCTACCAGGCAGTATTCCCCTTTCTTGCCTTCCACGCTGCCCAGGAAGTCGGCGAGCACCTTGAAGCTTTCCGGGCCGTAGTAGTCATCGGCGTTGATGACGGCGAAGGGTTCTTTAATGACATCCTTACCCATGAGGACGGCGTGGTTTGTGCCCCAGGGTTTAGTGCGTTCGGGGTCGATTTCGAAACCTTCGGGAATCTTGTCCACGCTCTGGTAAACGACCTCTACCGGCACATGGCCCTCATATTTTTTGAGCACTTTCTCGCGGAACTCCTCCTCGAAGTCTTTACGGATAACGAACACTATTTTGCCGAATCCGGCGCGCAGTGCGTCGAAAACGGAGTAGTCCATTATGGTTTCGCCGGCGGGGCCGACGCCGTCAAGCTGTTTGAGGCCGCCGTAGCGGCTACCCATGCCGGCGGCAAGGATAAATAAGGTAGGTTTCATATCTCTGTCATTTGTTATCTTTTGTTTCTTATTTCTTTCGTATATTCATCATGATGGTGAGCAACAGGTCGAAGCACACTATCTTGGAGTTGGCGTTGCGCAATATGTCCTCGCGGGCTTCGCCGACGGCCTGCGACATCTGCCGTATGTTGGCGCTGTTGACGAACGGCGAGAAGCGCGCACTGAAAGCCTCTTCCGGCTCCGAAAGCATGGTGAGCTCCGGGCGATGCAGGTTGTAGACGAAATTCTCGCGCAACATGGCGCCGGTGTAGCTCAGGAATCGCGCGGCTTTGTCACGTCCCATTGCGGCGACGGTTTCCGACTGCTTCTTGAGGTCGGTCATCTTGCGGGCGTATGCGGAGCGCATTATGTCCTGGAAAAGGTTTCGGAACTCGGCTGCCTCCACGTGGCTGTCCACGCTTTCGAGCGCACGGCCGGGGCTTCCTTCGGCCAGGCGCGCCACGGCGGTGGCACCGGCGGAGTCGAGTCCCTTCTCCGTTTCGAGAAATGAGGAAACCAGCGCGTCGGGTAGCGGGCGGAAGTTGATCTGCTGCGTGCGCGAGAAGATGGTGGGGAGAATCTTGCCAGGCTCGTTGCTTACGAGCAGGAAGATAGTGTCCGGGAAAGGTTCCTCTATGATTTTCAGCAACTTGTTGGAGGTATCGGCGTTCATGCGCTCGGGGAGCCAGATGATGCACACCTTGTAGCGGGCGCTGAAGGTGGATAGCGAAAGGTGGTGCAGGATGCGGGCGCTCTCGGTGACGTAGATTGTCAATTGCGAGTTGCCGGCGTTTACGGCGTCCATCCAGCGGTTGTATGGCATATAGGGGAAGTCGGCGAGGAAGGAGCGCCATTCCGGGAGGAAATCGTCGCAGATTTCCTTCTTGTCGGCCTTGCGCCTGATGATTGGGAAGACATACTGTATGTCGGGGAAATTCAGCGCGGCAGCCTGCCGGCAGGCCGGACAGCGTCCGCAGGAATCGCCGTCGGCGGGATTCTCGCAGGCCAGGTATTGCGCGAAGGCGCGCGCCATCTGCATCTTCCCCAGTCCCGCACGGCCCGAAAACAGCAGGGCATGCGGTATCCGGCCGGTAGAGACCATCTGCCTTAACCTCTCTTTTACCTCTTCGTGACCTATTACATCTGAGAATTTCATTGCAACCACAAAGTTAATAATAAATTCGGTTTTTCGCAATATATTACTCCACTTTTTATTTTCCCGACACGCTTTTTAACGGCGAAACTTGCGGGAATCGGAATTTTTCACTACTTTTGCTGTACTTATGAATACTTTTTTAGCAGCCATAGCCAAGGGGTACGCCCGGCGCTACAACAAAGAAATGTCGCGACTCTGCTTCGTCTTCCCCGGACGGCGAAGCGCCACCTTTTTCCTCAAACACCTAAAGGAGGAATCCGGCAACCATCCTATCATCGCTCCCCGCACCTGCACCATCGAGGAGCTGATGTGCCGACTATCCGGCACCATTGCCGACAACCGCATCGACCTCCTGTTCCTGCTCTACGACTGCTACCGCGAAGTGCTCCGCGAGAAAGGCATCACCGACAAAACGGCCGATTTCGACCTGTTCCGCTCCTGGGGCGAGACGGTGCTCTCCGACTTCAGCGACGTGGACAACCATCTCGCCGACGCCGACCAGCTCTTCAAGAACGTGGCCGACTACAACGAAATAAGCACCGACTACCTCACCGACGAGCAAAAGGAGGTGATGGAGAAGTATTTCGGCATCGAAATTCCCGATGCCCACGAGAGTTCCCGCACGTTCTGGAAGAATTTCCGCAAAGGGGACGCGGGCGGCTCCGACGGCACCGGAGCGTCGCGCCTGCACGAGCGCTTCCTATACCTGTGGCAGCTTCTCGCGCCTATCTACCACAAATTCAACGGGCGGCTGCGCGCCGAAGGCCTCTCCTACCCCGGAATGTCGGCACGCACCGCCCTGCAGCGGCTGAAAAGCGACGGCGCCACGCTGCTCCCCGACGACAAATATGTGTTCGTGGGCTTCAACGTGCTGACCTCGGCCGAGTGGTACCTCTTCGCCGAGATGTCGAAGATGAAGTGCCGGCTGCCGGGCCACGACGAGCCGATGGCGGACTTCGTGTGGGACCTCAACGGCGCGCCGATGGCCGAAGAGCATAACAGCGCCGCACATTTCGTGAAGCGCGATATAAAAGCCTTCAACAAGCCGGCGTGGCTCGACCTCACGGAGGCCGAATCCGGGGGTGTTCCCGGCAACATCACCGTAATTTCCTCGCCCTCAAACGCTTTCCAGGCAAAGATAGTGGGCATCGAGTTGCAGAAACTGCACAAAATGCAGGAACAGAAGGAGTTTGACGAGGCGGAGATAGCCGTAGTGCTTCCCGACGAGAACCTGCTGTTGCCGCTGCTGCACTCGCTTCCGGAGACCATCGACCGCGTGAACCTGACAATGGGGTGCTCGCTGCGCTACACGCCCTGCGTCTCGTTCGTACACCTGCTGTCGCGGCTCCACGCGCGGGCACGGCATTCCGGCGCCGGAGTCTTCTTCTTCGAGGATGTCGATGCCATTCTCTCCCACCCTTTCGCGGCGCTGCTGCTCGGCCTCGACAAGCTCGACAAGCTGAAAAAAGACCTCAAACGCCACCGCGCCTACATCAGCGCCGACCGCCTGCACGTCAACGAAGGCGCCAAGGCTCTCTTCACCATGCTTCCGCAGAATGCAACACACCGCGAAGTGACAGATTACATTGCCGGGCTTCTGCGCACTGTCAATTTCGTCCTCTCGCTGGAGGAAAATGAGGAACCGCAGGAGGAAGCAGCCAACCAGGAGGAGGCGCAGGGTACATACGCCCGCTCCTGGTCGCTTACGCGGGCGGTCATCGACTCATACCTGCGCGCGCTGATTTGCCTCGACACCGCCTGCACGCAGCGCGACGTGAAGCCCGACCGCAACACCACCTTCATACTTACCGACCGCCTGATTGCCGGCGAGAAAATAAACTTCGAGGGAAAGCCGCTTCAAGGCTTGCAGATAATGGGTCTCCTGGAGACACGCTCGCTCGACTTCAAGCACCTCGTCATACCTTCGATGAACGAACGCATCTTCCCGCGCCGCATCCGCCGCAAGACGTTCATTCCGATGAGCCTGCGAATAGGTTTCGGGCTGCCCACCAACATTTCGCAGGAGGCCATCTTCGCATATTACTTCTACCGGATGATTTCACGCGCCGAGTCGGTGACGATGATCTACGATGCACGCAACGACGGCACCAAGAGCGGCGAGCCGTCGCGATTCATACACCAGTTGAAAGAGCTTTATGCCCGCGGCCGCATCCGCACCGTAGACTACTCCTTCGACCTCCTGGACCACGAAACGCCTGAAATCACCGTCCAGAAGTCGGACGCCGTGATGAACACGCTCCGCACTTTCCTTCTCCCCGCGCCGGAACGTCGCATCTCCCCCTCCTCCTTCTCCAAATACCTGCAGTGTCCGCTCCAGTTCTACTATTCCTACATCCTAGGGATAAAGGTGGACGAGCCGGTTGCGGAGTTCATGACCGAAATAGACCAGGGCAACGTCATCCACCACGCCATGATGGAGCTATACATGGGCGACCCCGACACCAAGGGAGGGCTGCTGCCCGAGCCGCGCGTGCTGACGCCCGACACCTTCGGCAAGATGCTGAATCCGAAGACCGGAATCATCCGCGACGCCGTGCGCCACGCCATCAACAAAGAATACCTGAACCTCGCGCCCGACACGCCGCTGCGCGGAGAGGCCGCGATGCAAGCCAAGGTTATCGAAAAAATAGTGCGCCGGATGGTGCGTCACGACAGCGAATACAAACAACTCGAAATCATCGGCTGCGAGGTGGAAATCTTAGGCGCGATGCCCGTCTCGGGAGGACGCGAAGCGGCTCTTAAATTCATCATCGACCGCATCGACCGCGTCACCGGCCAGGACGGCACGAAGCAATACCGCGTCGTGGACTACAAGACCGGCAGCGCCAACGCCGAAGCCGAAAGCACCGACGAACTCTTCCGATGCACGTATAACTCGAAATATCTATTCCAGCTCCTGTTCTACTGCTACTTCATGCGCCGGGACAGGCGCCTGAAACATATCGGAGACGTCGCGCCAAGACTCTTCGACACGAAGAGCGCAACTATGGTGGTGCCGAAAATAGACAAACTGCCTATCGCCGACTTCGAGGAGAAACTTGAGGCTGACTCCACCCCGGGCAAGGAGAAAGGATTATCCGTGGACGGCAAATCGGCCGCCGAAATATTCGAGGAAGGTTTCTCCAAAGCAATGGAGGGACTGTTCTCCCGCACCGAGACTTTCACGCAGACGCCTGACATTTCCGTCTGCCGCTTCTGCAACTTCAAAGACGTCTGCCGCCGCTGACCTGCCGTCACATCCGCACAAACCGGGGCGCCGCGCAAGAATACATCTTGCCTCGGCGCCCCGGTTTATCTCTATCTGGCGGTGGTCAGATGCGGTCGAGGACGGTTTCTATCAGTCGGCGTACGTGCGGTTTGTAGTCGGGGTCGGCGTTGGTGCTACGGCGTTCGGCTATTATGCAACATACGGTCATCGCCTTGTGGCCCAGCATCTTGGCCATCCCTTGCAGACAACCGGACTCCATCTCGAAGTTGGTGATGCGTTCACCTTCATAGCCGAAGCTTTCGAGTTTCTCCACCAGGTCGGGTTTGGCCAGTTTCAGACGCACCATGCGTCCCTGCGGCGCATAGAAGCCGACAGCCGACATGGTGTTGCCGCGTAGCATGTCGTCGCGGCCGATGCGGTCCACCAGTTCGGGGTTGGCGTTCACGGCGTAGGGGTAAGCCCAGACGGGGAGCCAGCCGGTGTATTCCGTGAGCTTTTCCTCGAAGTCGAGGTCGCAGATTTCGGGGCGGTCGGCGTAATAGTTTATGATGCCGTCGGTGCCTATGCCGCGGTTTGCTATCACGAAGTCGCCGATGTGGATGTCGTTCTGCAAGGAGCCGGAAGTGCCTACGCGCACCATCTCGAGGGTGCGGTGTTCGGGACGCACTTCGCGTGTCTTGAAGTCGACGTTTGCCAGCGCGTCGAGCTCGGTGAGCACTATTTCTATGTTGTCGGAGCCGATGCCGTGGGAGATGCACATGAGGGGTTTACCCTTGTATGTGCCGCCTATGGCATGAAACTCGCGCGACTGCACGTCGTAGTCGATGGTGTCGAAGTATTCGGCAACCATGCTGACGCGGCCCGGGTCGCCGACAAGGATGATTTTGTCGCGGAGCTGGTCCGGACGAACGTGGATGTGGAATGCGGAACCGTCGTCGTTTATGATAAGTTCCGATGCGGGAATTATTCGCTTTTCTGCCATAATTTCGGGTATTAGTAATACAGTATTAACAAACGGGAACTGTAAATTCCCTTGCAGACCGGGATTATTTCACCACAGCGTCGGGCTGGTGGTGTGAATCGGGGCGCAGATCCTTCAGCGCCTTGCGTTGCACAACAAGGGCGGCCGCCAATACCATAATGCCGGTTATGGTCCATGTCAGGGGATACACTGCAAGCAGCGTGCCGAACGTATAGTCGATGGCCGGGAAGATGTAGACCCACAGAAGTCGGAGTACGCACGTGCCGAAGATGGTCAGCAGCATAGGGAGCATGGAGTAGCCGAAACCGCGCATATACGAGCCGGAGACCTCGTAAGTGGCCGCTATGCACTGGAATACCAGCACCGTGTGGAAACGGGTGTAAGCGAACTGCGCCACCTGCGGATCGTCGGTAAACAGCCGCACACACCATTGTTCCTGCCAGTATATCAAGAAGTTAGCGCCCGCGCAGAAGGCTATGGCGCACATCATGCACAGGCGGAACACGCGGCGGCATCGCGCCGCGTTACCGGCACCGAAGTTCTGTCCGGCAAAGGCAATGACGGCGGCACAGAACGCCACCACTATATAATAGCAATAAGCCTCGAAGGTCAACGCCGCGGCGGAACCCGCTATGGCGTCGGGCCCGAACTTGTTGATGCTCGACTGTATGAAGATGTTGGATATGGAGAATACCATACCCTGCAGTCCGGCGGGAATGCCGATGCGCAGCATCTTGCCGAAGTCGTGCCAGGAAATCTGCCAGCGGTTCAGGTGTAGCGTCACCGGTTCGGCTTCCCTGACCAGGAAGAGCACCATGATGGCGGCATTGATGCCGTTGGCTATGACGGTGCCCCACGCCACTCCTTCTACTCCCATACCCATAACGCCGGTGAAGAGCCAGTCGAGCAGGAAGTTGGCCACTGTAGCCACGAGCAGCGAATAGAACGGCTTCTTGGTGTCGCCCACGCTGCGCATTATGGCGCTGCCGAAATTGTAAATCATCATGAAGGGCATGCCGCAGAAGTAGATGCGCAGGTAAGTGGTAGCACCGTCGATGACCTCCGGCGGGGAACTCATCCACTCCAGGATGGGACGCGCCATCAGCGTGCCCACCGCCATCAGAAGCACCCCGGACATCAGTGACACTATCATCACCGTGGAGACGGAACGGCGCACACCGGCAGCGTCGCGGCTCCCCAGGTAATTGGCGAGCACCACGTTGGCACCCACGGCGATACCGAGGAACAGATTCACCAAAATTGAGATGATGGGGCCGTTGCTGCCCACGGCCGCTATGGCGTGGGCGTTGCAGTAATTGCCCACTATGGCCACGTCCACGGCGTTGAACGACTGCTGCAATATGCCACTTGCAATCAGCGGCATTGCGAAGACAAGAATCTTCCCCAGCAGCGGACCGTGAAGCATATCGACCTGACCTTTCTTACTCCTTTCTACCATAACAGATACAATTGCACCGCGAAGTTACAAAAAATTCCCGAACCAATGTACATCTACACTTAGCAAAAATACGAGAATAGTCGGCGGAGAACTACGGTTCTCCGGCCACGGCAGCCGATTGCAGGTTATCGCCGGTTGAACAGCCTCAGATATTCTTCAAGATGCGCATTCCCAGGCAGCCCCGAGCTACGGTCACGGGCATCCGGTCTCCCTCCAACGCACTTTCGTACTCTTTACGGAACGACTCATAAGCAAACTCGTAACCCGATTCAAGCGAGAACCAAAGTGTGTAGAACGTCGCATTGCCTTTCGAAGTTTCTGAATGTTTGCGTTTGAGAATCGCAATCTCAATGCGGGACTCCCGCGTAAACCAAAAATTTAAGGCCAAACAGACCCCAGTAGCACATAAAAGTACTGATAGCAAGATATTTAACACATATACGACCGTTGACGGCCTGAAGACCAACAATATCGAGGCGATAAGCATGACAAGAAGTGCGAAAGCAGTATATCTGGCTTTGAAATCCATATTACGTCTCTGGTAGGCGAAAATGGCCGCCAACCAAAAGAAATTGAGTGAAAAGCAGAGCCATGCCAACCGCGCGGGCAGCCCGGCAGGCGCACGGTCTACGCGCAACCCGAAAAGCCCGTGCTGCTCAAACATAATCATCTTGGGCGCGATACGGTCTTCATAATATTCTCCCTCAGAAATGCCAATATTCTCACGCCTGCCGTTATCTGCCTCATATATAGCATGATAGTAATCATGGTCGCCCCCTCTGTCGGTGCTTATGCCATGAAATTTACTTAGGGTTTACTGAAAAATCAACA
>DKVK01000069.1:477-4050 GCA_002491165.1 Porphyromonadaceae bacterium UBA7180 | reverse complement strand
CGGGAGGCCTGCGCTCCATATTCGGGTCCGGGCGCTACGCGATACAAACTGTGAGTGCGGATGCAAATTATTTTGCAAAATCGGCGGGGATTTACTAAATTTGCGGACTGAAGGGCGCGTGCCCCGGCTCCGGCACGGGCGCCTCCCCTCCCCCGGGCGCGTGCGCGCATTATGTTTCATTCAAAAACTCTTAGCTATGAGGAATTTCGGACTTTTGCCAATGATTGACGGCAGCAAGCCGCCGGTACTGCGCGATGCGCGGCAGATAACCCTCGTGGGGGCCAACGGCGCGGGCAAGACCCGGTTCATGAAGGCGCTGATGGAGCGGCTGCCCGGCCGCGCATACTATCTCTCGGCGCTGTCGGCCTCTTTCCCCGAAAAGAAGCCGTCGCAGCTCCCCGGCTCCGTGGACGACCTCTACGCCGAGCGCGTGCGCACCAAGCCCTATATGCGCATGGACGCCGTCAGCGAGCTCGACAAGCTCGGCTACATGCTGGTCATCGACGAGTTCGAGCACCTGCTGCAGCTCAAGGCCAGGTCGCTGGGCGGCGACGTGCCGGTGTCCGACGCACCGACGCGCCTCGACCGCCTCATGGCCCTGTGGCAACGCATCTTCCCCGGCTCCGAAATCCTGCACGAGGCCGGACGTCTGCTCTTCGCCAACGACAGCGGCGACGACCCGGTGACGGCGCTGACCCTCAGCCAGGGCGAGAAGGCCGTATTCTACTACATCGCGGCCACGCTCTACGCCATGCCCGGAGCGGTGATTTTCATCGACTCCCCCACCCTCTTCCTGCACACCGCCATCCTCAACACGCTCTGGAACGCCATCGAGGAGCTGCGCCCGGACTGCACCTTCGTCTACAACACGGTGGACCCGGACTTCGTGAACTCCCGCACCGACAACGTCTGTATCTGGATACGCAGCTACGACGCCGGCCTCAAGGCCTGGGACTACAGCGTGCTCGACTACGCCCACATCACCGACGACCTCTTCGTGGACATCATCGGCAGCCGCAAGCCGGTGCTCTTCGTGGAGGGGGACGCCAGCCACAGCATCGACGCCCGGCTCTACACCCTGGTGTTTTCAGACTTCACGGTGCGCCCCCTGGGTTCCTGCAACAAGGTGATAGAGACCACACGCACCTTCTCCGACCTCAAGCGCCTGCACCACCTCGACAGCCACGGCATAGTGGACCGCGACCGGCGCACCGACTCCGAGGTGGGATACCTGCGCCGCAAGAACATCTTCGTCCCCGACGTGGCCGAGGTGGAGAACATCTTCCTGACGGAGGGGGTGATGCGCGCTATGGCACGCCTGCGCGGCAAGGACGCCGACCGCGTGGTCTCCCGCGTGAAGCAGAACGTCATAAAGCAGTTCTCGAAGCAGCACGCGGCGCAGGCGCTCCAGCATGTGCGCCACCAGATGAAGCGCAGCGTGGAGACCAAAATCGACGCACGCTTCACCTGCATCACCGCCCTCGAGACCCACATACGCCAGCTCATAGACAAGCTGCGCCCGCGCGAAATCTACAACTCCCTGCTGCAAGAGTTCCGGCAGATGATAGACACCCGCGACTACGGGGGCATCCTGCGTGTCTTCAACCACAAGCCGATGCTCACCGACAGCGCCGTGGCCCCGCTCCTGGGCTACGAGACCGCCGAACAGTACATCGGCGGGGTAATCGCGGCACTGAAACGCGGCGGCCCCGCTGCCCGGGAACTGCGGCTGGCCATCAAGAACTGCTTCGGGCTGGACATGGACGGGCACTCTCCCCTTCCCTCGGACGACAATGTGAAAAAGCAAGACGCAACGGCGCCCGGAACCGCCGGGTTCCCCTTCGCCCCGAAGCGCGAATATGAGCCGCGCTACAAAAAAAACCGTAAAAACCGCGCCGGAAAACGGAAAAACGGCGCCACAAAGTGTTGAATATAACAGATGCGCTATCCCCGCACCGTTTTTCAGGTAAAGAATCGTTAAGATGAAAAGACAACTCGAAATATTACGCAACGACCCGTGGCTCGAACCCTTCGCCGCAGCGATAGAGGGACGCCACGCGGACGCAGAAAAGAAACTGGAAGAACTCACACGCAACACCGGCGGCTCGCTCGTGGACTTCGCCAACGCCTACAAGTACTACGGGCTGCACCGCGACACCAACGGATGGGTGTTCCGCGAATATGCCCCCAACGCCACCAACATCTGGCTCATAGGTGATTTCTCCAACTGGGAAGACCTGGAGCAGTTCCGCCTCACGCGCCTCGAAGACGGCACCTGGGAGGTGCACGTCCCCGCCGACGCCATCCATGACGGCGACCTCTACAAGATGCGCGTGGAGTGGGAAGGGGGCGTCGGGGAACGCATCCCGGCATACGCCACACACGTGGTGCAGGATCCGGAAACCAAAATTTTCTCCGCGCAGGTCTACGCCCCCCGGCATCCATATAAATTCAAGGTTACGGATTTCAGGCCCGACGTCTCGCCGCTGCTCATCTACGAGTGCCACATAGGCATGGCCGAAGACAAAGAGGGAGTGGGCACCTACGACGAGTTCCGCGAGAAGGTGCTTCCGCGCATCGCCGCCGACGGCTACAACGCCATACAGATAATGGCCATACAGGAGCATCCCTACTACGGCTCGTTCGGCTACCACGTCTCCAGCTTCTACGCCCCGTCGTCGCGCTTCGGCACCCCCGACCAACTGAAACGCCTCATCGACCGCGCCCACGAATTGGGGCTGGCCGTAATCATGGACATCGTCCACTCCCACGCCGTGAAGAACGAGGTGGAGGGCCTGGGACGCATCGACGGCTCATACGACCTCTATTTCCACTCCGGCGGCCGCCGCGAGCACCCCGCCTGGGACTCCCTGCTCTTCGACTACGGCAAGGACACCGTGCTCCACTTCCTGCTCTCCAACTGCAAATACTGGCTCGAAGAATACCGCTTCGACGGTTTCCGCTTCGACGGCGTCACCTCCATGCTCTACTACGACCACGGCCTGGGGAAAGCCTTCGGCTCATACGCCGACTACTACGACGGCGGCCAGGACACCGACGCCATTGTCTACCTCACCCTGGCCAACCTGCTGATACACAAGGTCAACCCCTCGGCCATAAGCATCGCCGAGGAGATGTCCGGAATGCCGGGGCTCGCCGTCCCCTTCGCCAAGGGGGGCATCGGCTTCGACTACCGTATGGCCATGGGCATCCCCGACTACTGGATAAAGCTCATCAAGGAGAAACGCGACGAAGACTGGCACCCCACCTCCATCTTCTGGGAGCTCACCAACCGCCGTCCCGACGAGAAGACCATCTCCTACTGCGAGAGCCACGACCAGGCGCTCGTGGGCGACAAGACCATCATCTTCCGCCTCATAGACGCCGACATGTACTGGCACATGGGCATCGGCGACAAGACCTACAGCGTGGAGCGCGGCGTGGCCCTGCACAAGATGATACGCCTCGTCACGCTGGCGACCATCAACGGCGGGTACCTCAACTTCATGGGCAACGAGTTCGGCCACCCCGAGTGGATAGACTTCCCGCGCGAAGGCAACGGCTGGAGCTACA
>DKVK01000069.1:0-154 GCA_002491165.1 Porphyromonadaceae bacterium UBA7180 | reverse complement strand
GTATGCCCGCCGCCAGTGGGACCTCGTGGACCGCAAGGACCTCAAGTATCAGTACCTCAACTCCTTCGACAACGCCATGATAGAGGTCGTCTCACGCCAATACAACTTCCAGGCGCTCCCGGTGGAGAAACTTTGGGAGAAGGACGACGACCAG
>DKVK01000003.1:514-6335 GCA_002491165.1 Porphyromonadaceae bacterium UBA7180 | reverse complement strand
ACTGGGCCGACCTCTACAAGCTCAAAGACACCGCATACCTCGCCGCCACCGAAATGGAGGATAGTTTTGAAGTCAGAGAGAGTGCTTAATTGCAAGGCTGGGCGGCTGGTCGTAAACCGGCAGCGTCTTTACCTCTCTCTATCTGTCAAATGAGGGAAGATATGTCAGAAGCCAAAGATGCTTAACTTTAATTAACGTTTGGTGTTAGGAATCGGGGCTTTCTTTGTGTTAAAATTATGTCGGGAGTGCGATTCCGGGACTCCGTGTTTTCCCCTGGCACAACTTTTGCAAATGCCTTTTCCCGCAAGGGTCAACACGAGACCTCCAATCCCGGCGCCACGCCGACCTTTTGAATTTAGACAAACATTAAAACAAATTTATATGGCAACCGGAAAAATCGGGGTAACAACCGAAAATATCTTCCCCGTTATTAAAAAATTCCTTTATTCTGACCACGAAATTTTTCTTCGCGAATTGGTATCGAACGCTATCGACGCCACGCGCAAACTCCAGACCCTCTTCTCGTTCGGCGACTATAAGGGTGAACTCGGTGAGCTCGACGTGCGCGTAACCATCGACAAGGAGAAAGGCACTCTCACCGTCTCCGACCACGGCATAGGCATGGATGCCGAAGACATCGACAAGTACATCAACCAGATAGCTTTTTCGGGCGCCGAGGAGTTCCTGGCCAAATACAAGGACAACGCCAACAACATCATCGGCCACTTCGGCCTTGGCTTCTACTCCGCCTTCATGGTATCGAAGAAGGTTGAAATCCGCTCTCTCTCTTATAAAGAAGGTGCGAAGGGCGTGCAGTGGGTTTGCGACGGCTCACCGGAATACGAGATGAGCGAGTGCGACAAGACAGAGCGCGGCACCGACATCATCCTCTACATCGACGACGATGACAAGGAATTCCTGGAGCAGGCGCGCATCGATACATTGCTGAAGAAATACTGCCGTTTCCTCCCCGTACCCGTAATCAGCGGCAAGGAGCAGGAGTTCAAGGAGGGCAAATATGTGGACACCGACCGCGACAAGGTGATCAACGCTTCGGAACCGCTGTGGTCCAAGAAGCCCAACGAGCTCACCGACGAGGACTATCTCAAGTTCTACCACGAGCTGATGCCTGGCCTCGAAGACCCTATGTTCTGGATACACCTCAACGTGGATTATCCTTTCACGCTTACCGGCATCCTCTACTTCCCGAAAATCAACACGAACCTGGATGTTACGCGCAACCGCATCGAGCTTTACTGCAACCAGGTCTTCGTCACTGACCAGGTTGAGGGCGTGGTACCGGAGTTCATGACCATCATGCAAGGCGTCATCGATTCGCCCGACATTCCGCTTAACGTGTCACGCAGCTACCTGCAGGCCGACCGTCAGGTGAAGCAAATCTCCGGCTATATCACCAAGAAAGTGGCCGACAAGCTCGAGAAGATGTTCCGCGACGACCGCCCCGCCTTCGAGGCGAAATGGGACGACATCAAGGTGTTCATAGAATACGGTATGCTCACCGACGAGAAGTTCTTCGAGGCCGCCAAGAAGTTCTTCCTCCTCAAGGACGTCAACGGCAAGTATTACACCCTGGAGGAATACCGCACGCTCATAGAGCCGGAACAAACCGACCGCGAAAGCAATGTGGTCTACCTCTACACCAACGACAAGACAGCGCAGTATGCCTTTATAAAAGGTGTGGAGAGCCTGGGCTACAACGTCCTTGACATGAACGGACAGCTGGACCAGCACATCGTGGGACTATTCGAGAACACCATGGAAAAGTCGCGTTTCGAGCGTGTGGACGCCGACATTCCGGAGCGCATCATCCGCAAGAGCGACGACAACAAGGCGGAGCTTACGGCAGTGCAGCTCGACGTGCTTTCGGGCCTCTTCCGCCACGCGCTGCCAGAGATACCCAACTCCAACGTAATCGTCGAGTTCCAGGCAACGTCGCCGGACGCAATGCCCGCTACTATGGTACAGAGCGAGTACATGCGCCGTATGAAAGCCATGGCTGCCATGCAGCACAACAATCCCTTCTACGCCAACCTCCCGGACACTTACTCCCTGATAGTGAACACCCGCCAGCCGGCCGTGGTGCGCATCTGCGAAGAGTCGGCCAAGGCACTTGGGGACAAGATACAGCCTATCCTCGACGACATAGCCCGCATCAACAAGGAGATGGAGGAAGCCCGCGCCAAAGCCCGTAAGGAGAAGAAAGACGCGCCGGACCTCTCCGCCAAGGAGAAAGAGGTCGACGACCTGCGCGAGAAGGAGACAAAGATAATTGCCGACTACTCGTCGCAACAGCCGGTGGTCAGCCAGATTGTGGACCTCGCCCTACTTCAGAGCGGAATGCTGAAGGGGGAGAACATGACGGAGTTCATCCACCGCAGCGTCAAGCTCCTGTAAACCTGCTTCGCTAATCCGAAATGTGTAAATTTACTTTTAAGGCTACTAAATTTAGTTAAAAAACCATTATAAATGCCGCTCCGTACAGATTACGGGGCGGTTTTCTTGCACGTTTTTGGCTGTAATGTGAAAAACATGTTGTTTAACATATCTTTTTAGTGTGCTTACTTCAAAAAATTTTACTAAATTGCAACGCTTTTGAAAACGGAGCCCTTTCTCTCCCACATCTACTGAAACTTTTTAAAAATCTCATACGGTATGAAAACCTATAAAACCAACGAACTTAAGAACATTGCATTGTTGGGGTCGAAAGGCTCCGGGAAAACCACACTCGCCGAGGCTATGCTCTACGAGTGTGGGCAAATCAAAAGAAGAGGTACCATAGAAGGCGGGAACACGGTCTCCGACTATTTCCCCGTAGAAAAAGAATACGGATACTCCGTTTTCTCGACTGTAATGAACGTCGAGTTCAACGGCAAGAAACTTAACTTCATCGACTGTCCGGGCGCCGACGACTTCGTGGGCAACGCCTACACCGCAATGGGCGTATGCGACACCGGCGTTATCGTTATCAACACCGAATATGGCGTGGAAGTGGGCACACAGAACATCTTCCGCACCGCCACTGCGCTGAAAAAACCCATCATCTTCGCACTCAACCAGATGGACGGCGAAAAGGCCGACTACGAGAACGTAATGGAACAGATGCGCGAAGTCTTCGGACCGAAAATCGTGGCCATCCAGTATCCGCTGCAGTCAGGTCCCGGCTTCAACTCGATGATCGACGTCCTGCTCATGAAGAAATACGAGTGGGGTCCCGACGGGGGCGTTCCCACCATCTCCGAAATTCCCGACGACCAGAAGGAACGTGCCGAAGAGCTGCACAACGCCCTTGTGGAAGCAGCCGCCGAGAACGATGAAACCCTGATGGACAAATACTTCGAGGAGGGCCACCTCACCGAAGACGAGATGCGCGAGGGCATCCGCAAAGGCCTCATCGACCACTCCATCCTCCCCGTATTCGTGGTCAGCGCCCTCAAGGACATGGGCGTTCGCCGCATGATGGAGTTCCTCGGCAACGTATGTCCCGGCGTCGATCAGGTTCCCACTCCCGAAACCACCGAAGGCGTAGAGGTTAAGCCCGACGACAACGGCCCCGTTTCGGTATTCTTCTTCAAGACATCCGTAGAGCCGCACATCGGCGAGGTATCTTACTTTAAAGTAATGAGCGGCGTGCTCAAGGCCGGCGTCGACCTCGACAATGTTTCGCGCGGCGGCAAAGAGCGTCTCGCACAGATATTCACCGTCAGCGGCCAGCTGCGCCAGCCCGTGGATGAACTCCATGCCGGCGACATAGGCGCCGCCGTGAAACTCAAAGACGTGCGCACCGGCAACACCCTCGACGAAAAGGGCTGCGACTACCAGTTCAACTTCATACAGTATCCCGCGCCTAAATACTCGCGCGCCATCAAGCCCGTCAACGAAAGCGAAGCCGAGAAACTCAACGGCCTGCTCACCCGTATGCACGAGGAAGACCCCACATGGCTCGTGGAGCAGAGCAAGGAACTGAAACAGACCATCGTCAAAGGTCAGGGCGAATTCCACCTGCGCACACTGAAATGGCGTCTCGAAAACAACGAGAAAATCCAGGTAGAGTTCATCGAGCCTAAGATTCCGTACCGCGAGACCATCACCAAGGCTGCGCGTGCCGATTACCGCCACAAGAAACAGTCGGGCGGCAGCGGCCAGTTCGGCGAAGTGCATCTCATCATCGAGCCGTACACCGAAGGAATGCCGGAACCCGACAGTTATAAATTCGGCAGCCAGGAATTCAAACTCAACGTGCGCGACAAACAGGAACTTCCGCTGGAATGGGGCGGCAAGCTCGTGGTCTACAACTGCATAGTGGGCGGCGCCATCGACGCACGCTTTATCCCCGCCATCGTGAAAGGTCTCATGGACCGTATGGAGCAAGGCCCCCTCACCGGCAGCTACGCCCGCGACGTGCGCGTTATGATCTACGACGGCAAGATGCACCCGGTTGACTCCAATGAAATCTCTTTCCGCCTTGCCGGCCGCAACGCCTTCTCGGAAGCCTTCCGCAACGCCAACCCGAAGATTCTCGAACCGGTATACGACGTGGAAGTGCTCACACCGGGCGACACCATGGGCGACGTGATGAGCGACCTCCAGGGACGCCGCGCCATCATCATGGGCATGAGCAGCGAAAACGGCATGGAGAAACTCTCCGCCAAAGTGCCTCTGAAAGAGATGGCAAGCTACTCCACCTCGCTCAGTTCCATCACGGGCGGCCGCAGCTCTTTCTCCATGAAGTTCTCCAACTATGAACTCGTTCCCGGCGACGTGCAGGAGAAACTGCTCAAAGAATACGCCGAATCGCAGCAGGAAGATTAATCCCGCCCATCACCCAAAAGTACAGATACAGTCTGCGGCCGTTCCGCAGACTGTATTTTTCATCATCAAATCATAGTTGACAATTTTGCTTGGCAAAAATTTCGTTATGTCGGAAATTATTCGTAAATTCGCAGTGCAATTTGTGCGGTTGTCACCCCGACGGCTATAACGCACTAAAACATAGAAATTTAAACTACAATACATATAATGGAAGTAACAGGAAGAATCATCGTCGACATACCTATGGTAGAGGGCGTTTCGAAAGCTGGCAACCCTTGGAAAAAGAAAGAATGGGTACTGGAAACCATCAACACCCCTTATCCCCGCAAGGTGAAATTCCACCTCTTCGGCGACCGTGCCGACAATGTGCACATCGAAGTGGGCAAGGTCTATACCGTGACATTTGAAATCGATAGCCGCGAGTTCAACGGCCGCTGGTACACCGACATCGCCGGTCTTTCAGCCTACGAAGTGCCCGAGGGCAACGTGGCTCCCGCACCGCAGCAGGCTTTCCAACAGCCGCAACCGTTCCAGCAGCCGCAACAGCCCTTCCAGCAGGCAACTCCCGGCGCTATGCCCGGTGCGATGCCTGACTTCACCAACTCCGGCGACGAAAGCGACCTCCCCTTCTGACGCATCCGTCAAGAAAGATACACCATCTTTAAGAAACTAAAACAGCGGCCTCCATGCGAAGCCGCTGTTACTATTTATGGTAGGCAAAGTAAGTAATTGTGCATTTTGGTTAACCAAAGTTCCTGAAGTATAATGCCAATAGTTTGCTGTTATATGTATTGCGTAGCGCTTCCGTCAGGATGCAGATTTTTCCGTAACCCCGTACGCCGCCAGGCGTGCGGGGTAAGAGGCAATTCATAATATATAGCCTCCAGAGGAGGCTGATTCACAATTATTTATACCTCCGATGATTCTTCCTGATGTAAATCGGCCTCCTCCCGGAGGCCCGTATTCATGTGCGCTTTGGTCCCCGCACGCC
>DKVK01000003.1:0-160 GCA_002491165.1 Porphyromonadaceae bacterium UBA7180 | reverse complement strand
ATTTACTTACTGCGTTACCTATATATTATTGACATCTAATTATTTACTCAAGTTTCTTGGCAGAAACTTGAAGTTTAAGGGTTTAGTGCAACGCGGCACTAGAACACTCAGGGTGCTGTAAAGATAAACTTTTAAACCGGGACATTGCCAAACTTCCGTG
>DKVK01000008.1:10827-24783 GCA_002491165.1 Porphyromonadaceae bacterium UBA7180 | reverse complement strand
GCCACGGAACTACGCCGCTGCCCCTTTATTTATTCTTCGCTGGTACTTAGTTTTATAATCTTTCGGAGTTTGTTTGTGAATGTTTTTTGGAGGTCGGGTTATAGGAATGCGCTACGGCGCTCCGCCAAAGCATTGAGTGCCAGTATAATGCGGATGAGCCATGGCGCGTCTCTACTTAGCGAATGCAATTGATGACTTATGAAAAACAACAGCGGCGCTGCCGGGGAGGGTAGCGCCGCTGTCGGGATATGTTTGGGTTATATCTTAGCAGGTGGTTGTGTGTTTTTGTGCTTTTATGTTGGATGCAAAGAGGTGGCGTTTATCCGTTCTTGCGGGAGTGGCGGGTGCGGGTCGAGGAGGTCTTTTTCCCCGATTTCTTTACGGAAGCGGATTTTGAGGCTTTCGATTTCGAGGCGGTTTCTTTCTTCACCGAAGAACGGGTCTGCGAGGAGATGGCGGCCTTGGCGGTACGTGCCGTGCGGCTGGTGGTGGAGGCAGTGGCTGAGGCAGTGGTGCGGCGTGCGCGGCTGCGGCTCAGGTCCTTGTAGGCGGTGGCCAGCAGGTCGGTGGAGAAGGTGAGGTCTTTGTTTACCGTGCGGTCTTTGTCATTGAGCGAGTGGGCGAAGAGCCAGTCGTAGCTTTCCTTAAGGTAGAAGAAGCGGGCGGGGCGCGAGTGGTTCATGCCGGGGATACGGTGGTAGATTAGGCGTGAGTCGTCGCCGGTCTGGCGGATACCGGCCACCACCTTGTCGGAGGCGCTGACGGGGACTGCGGCGTCGGCGGTGCCGTGTACTATCCAGAGGGGCACGCGGCTCATTCCGTCGAACTCCTTGGCGGTGGAACCGCCGCAGAATGCCATTGCGGCGGCAATTTTCTCGGGATAAGCGGCCACCATGTCGAGTGTGCCGTAGCCGCCGAGGCTCATTCCGAGGACGTAAACGCGCGAGGCGTCGACGTTATAGTTTTCGCAGGCCCATTCGAGCAGGGCGTTGATTTTGGAGGGTTTCCATGCGCCTCCGGGGTTCTGCGGGGCTATTACGTATGCATCGAGTTCGCGGCCTTTCTCTATGGCATCGATGGTGCCGTAGCGTTTCACGCGGTTGAGGTCATGGCCGCAGAGGGAGCGTCCGTGCAGGAAGATGACCAGCGGTTTGGCGTCGGAAGACTGTACCGAGTCGGCAGGATCGTAGAACCAGAAGTTGTAGCTGTCTTTCACTGTGCCGTGTTTGGCGGAGAGATTGCCGGCGAAAGCGCCTACCGTTGCCACGAGGGCCATGAAAAGTATTATCAGTTTCTTCATCATGAAATTTTCATTTTAAATATGGTGTTTCCGCGGGTGCCGAGGTAGATTTCGTTGCCGACCACCACGGGCGACGATTCGAAATTGTTTCCTACAGATTTGGTCACGAGGATTTCACCTGTTTTACCTTCTATTACATACACGTTTCCGGCGGTGTCGCCCGTGAAGATGTACATCTTTCCGTCCTTACCGGTAAGGGCTACCGGCGACGACCACGGATAGTGTTTCAAGTCTGTCTTATATAGCATTTTGCCTGTTTTTATATCTATGGCCTCGAGATGGCCGTTCTGTCCCTGCGTGTTGGTCACTACGTTGGCGAAGAGCATACCCAGGCAGTCGGCGCGGCCGGGGAGCGGCGTGGCGTAGAAGCCGCCGTCGAAGTGCTTTTCCCCTACTGTGGCCTGACGTCCGGGCACCTGGTGTTCCCATATCTTCTCGCCCGTGAGGCCGTCGAGTTTCACGTAGTAGGCCTGCCCTTGTCCCTGCCTGTCGATTTCCGTGCCGGTGTAGACGTAAGGATGTCCGTTCTCCTCTATCACGATTGGCGACGAGTCGGAGTCATCGTGGTTGTCGTAATACCAGACGGGTTTCATTGTGTCGAGGTTCACGCAGAGCACGTTGCCGGCGTTGTCGTTGAAGTAGCCGTAGTTGCGGCACACGCTCATGGAGCTTTCGATGCCGGGCGCCGAGCCGTTGCGCGTGAAGCGCAGGCAGGCTGCCAGCGTCATCCCGGTGGGGGTAGGGAGCCATTTGTAGAGGGTGCCGTTCTCGCCGGGACGGAACACATACTGTCCGGCTCGCACCGCCGAGGAGTCGTAGGCGCCCCAGGCGCGCTGTGCCTTTGAGTCGACGCCGAATTTCGAGATTACCTCGTTGCTCTTCAGGTCGATGGTCATGGCACCGAAGGGCTGCACGTTGGGGATTCCCTGGCCCACGTAGAGGTAGCCGTTCATCGTGGGGTCGAGCGAGACACTGCCCTTGATGGGGTTGCCCATGTCCACGGGTTCGCGGGTGGTTTTGCCGTTTTCGGGGTTGAGGAAGTAGACTTTGCCGTCGAGCGAGCCCACTATCACTTCATTGCCCGAGAAGTCGGCGTTCACCACATTGGCGGCGCGGAACTTCTTGACCAGTGAGTCGGGCCACGTCACGTAGACGGGCTGCCCGGTCCAGCCGCTGCCACCGCCCCATTTGGCGTCGGAGGAAGTCTCGAAACGCCACACCACATCGACCCGCGAGGGACGCTTGTCCACCGAGCCGGTGAAGGAGGCGTCGCGGTGGGCGTTGCCGCGGAAGGTCATGATACCGGGAGCGTCGGCGTAGAGGTCGTGCAGCGGCGAGAGGGGTTTCTGCGCGGTGCTGTCGAGAATCTCCACCTTGTAGTTAAGTTGCTCCACGGAAGCGAACGTAGTGTCCGGGAAAGGGGCGAGATCCTTTTCCTGCTGCTCCTTGGCGTCGGCCACGGAGTCGGAGTCGGAACTCTTGCCGGCTTTGTGGCCGCATGCCGTGCAAACCAGTGCGAGTGCGAAAAGTGAGGAAATATATCTTTGGGTCAGTTTCATTTTCGACTGCAAAGGTAGTTCAAAGAGAAGCAAATGTCAAATTCCCTTGGTATTCTATAAGATAGTTTAGTGAAATTTAATAGCAAAGTGTAAAACCTGAAGGTTTATTAAATGCTTTTAACACTTTGCCGGATTGAAATTTAACATTTCGCCGGGAGAAGAAGGTGTTTTTGCCGTGCGGGGAATTTTGGTTAACTTTGCAGGGTAAAACCTTCTGAAAAATGAGAATCGACATACTGACAGTAATGCCCGAAATGCTTGAATCCCCTCTCAACTGCTCGATACTTAAACGCGCGCAGGAGAAGGGACTGGCGCAGATATGCGTGCACAACCTGCGCGACTATACTCACGACCGGCACCGCAAGGTGGACGATTACCCCTTCGGCGGCGAAGCCGGAATGGTGATGAAAGTGCAGCCCGTGGACGAGTGCATAACGCAGCTGCGCGTCGAACGCGACTACGACGAGGTGATTTTCGTGACCCCCGACGGCAAAACCTTCGACCAACCTACGGCCAACGCCCTTTCGCTGCTCGACAATATCATTCTCCTCTGCGGACATTATAAAGGTATCGATTACCGTATACGCGAGCATTTCGTGACGCGTGAAATCTCCATCGGCGACTATGTGCTGACGGGCGGCGAACTGCCGGCGGCGGTTATCGCCGACGCGGTGGTGCGCCTCATTCCGGGCGTTATCGGCGATGAGCAGTCGGCGCTCTCCGACTCGTTCCAGGACAACCTGCTTGCGCCGCCGGTCTACACCCGCCCGGCCGACTACAAAGGGTGGAAAGTGCCTGACATCCTGCTGAGCGGCCATCAGGCCAAGATAGACCAATGGCGCTACGACCAGGCCCTTGAACGCACGCGGCGCCTGCGCCCCGACCTCCTCGGCGAGTAGAGGCCATCAATATGGAGCGCAGGCCGGGAGGCCTGCGTAAAACCATGCGTTTACACAATTTACGCCGGCCGCGAGGCCGGCGTTTCATATTTACTGGGTGTAGAGGAAGCGTTTGATGCTGCGCTTCGGGGTTTTCTCGAATTCGTTGGGCATCAGGATGATGCGGCTTATGCGCTCGTAGGGTGCCACCAGTTTGTTGAGTTCCTTGCAGATATTGTCCATCGAGTCCTGGAGATCCGGGCCGGTGACGCCCAGGCGGTCGGCCGCCTCGTAGTCCGGGTAGACGAGACCCACGAGCTTTCCGTCGCGTTCCACAACGAGGCTCTCGGCTACGAACGGCATATTGTTGAGCTTGGCTTCTATCTCTTCGGGGTAGATGTTCTGGCCGCTGGCGGTAAGGATCATCGTCTTGGAGCGGCCGCGCAGGTAGAGGGTGCCGTCGGCCGACAGCGTACCCATGTCGCCGGTCTTCAGCCAGCCGTCTTTGTCGAGCACGAGGTTCGTGGCTTCAGGGTTCTTGTAGTAGCCTTTCATCACGTTCATGCCGCGCACGCAGATTTCGCCGGGGATGTTTTCGGGGTCTTCGCTCAGAATCATCGCCTCCATGTTGGGGAGCACCTTGCCGGAGGAGCCGACGCGGAACTTGCGCCACGGCGTGTAGCTGATGAGCGGGCCGCACTCCGTCATGCCGTAGCCGACGGTGAAGGGGAATTTGATGCGGTGCAGGAACTCCTCTACCTCGTGGTTGAGCGGCGCGCCGCCCACTATCACCTGCTCGAACTCGCCGCCGAAGGCCTCGATGAGCTTCTTGCGTATCTTGGCGTAAATCACGTTGTCGAGGAAGGGGATGGCCAGTGTCCAGCGCATCGCCCCTTTGGAAATCATGGGGAGAATCTGGTTTTTGTAGATTTTTTCGAGGATCAGCGGCACGCAGATGATGAGGTTGGGGCGTACCTGTGCGAAAGCTTTCAGGAGGACGCGCGGCGAGGGCACCTTGCAGAGCAGGGTGATGTGCGAGCCTACGGCCAGCGGCGTCAGCATGTCGAAGGCGCAGCCGTAGGCGTGGGCCAGAGGCAGGAAGGCCAGTGCGCGCGACGAGCGGAAATGCAGCTGCGTGGCGATGCCGAAGCAGACGTTCCCCGCCAGGCTGCGTCCCGTAAGGACTACCCCTTTGGAGAAGCCCGTGGTGCCGGACGTGTAGTTTATTTCCACCGGCTTGGAGTTGTCGCGGCGGGCGTAATGGATGTCTGTGGACTTGTAGCCGTCCGGGTATTTGGTTCGGAAACGGCGGCGCAGCAGACGTTGTTCGCGGCTTATCTCCATCCCTTGCGACTCGAAGAGCAGCGTGCGGTTGTCGAGCGACATTACGCCGCGCACCTTCAGCAGCGACGACGGGTCTATGTGTTCCCAGATGCTTTCGCTGATGAAGAGCAGCTCGGCCTCCGAATGGTTGATGATGTGCGTGATGTCCAGCGGGTTGAACTCCGGCAGTATGGGGACTATCACGGCGCCGTAGGTCACCACCGCCATGTAGGTCACCACCCAGGAGATGGAGTCTTTGCCACAGATGGCCACTTTGTCGCCTTGCTTGAGGCCGATGCTCTTGAAGAGCATGTGGCAGAGGGCGATGCTCTGCGCCAGTTCGGCGTAGGTGAGCGACTGGCGCGTGGTGTATTCCGAGAGGGCGGGGAGATCCCAGTTCTCTATGAAGCTTTTTTCATAAATCTTTATAAAGTTTTCTTCTACAATTTTCATAGCGGTAGCGGAAGGGTTATATAGGGAAGGTATGGAGTTCCCCGGGGCATATCATTATAAAAACACCGCGGGGAGTGTCATTTATTCCTGTGTAGGATTTTTTTAAGATTTTTTTTGATTTTGCGGCGCATAGTGCGCCACGGAAGCGCGCGGCGGAAGGAGCGGAGGCCGCGCAGCGTCACGGCGTCGGGGAGGCCCATGCGTCGGCATACGCGCAGCGTCATCTCGCGCAGCGCCCCGGGCGACACGCCGTCGGTGAAAAGGTAGAGTGCGCGCGCCACCATGTGCGGCGACACGCGGCCGAAGCGCATACGGTTGAGGTCCACCATCGGGAAGTGCCAGCGGCCGTCGGCACCGCGCAGCAGCAGGAAGTTGCCTCGGTTGAAATCTATGGGATACACTCCGGCACCGAAGAAACCGGCAGCCGTGTCGAGGAAGGCGGCGAGGATTTCGTCGCCCTGCAGCAGCTCCATGAGTTGCGGCAACTTTTCGTTGGGAAGATGCGTTTTCATGGAAGGAACGTCGACGCGGCGGCACACATACCATGAGCGTGCGAAGCGTGCGCCGTCGGGCCGCGTTATCACCGCCATCGGCTCGGGAGTGTCTATACCAAGGGAGTGGAGCCGCAGGGCGTTGTCGAAGCTACGGTCCGCCTTCGAAGGGCGCAACCGGCCGTAGACGAAGGCGTTGACGGTGCCGGGAGTGCGGAAACGCTTGATGACAGCAGGGATGCCGCCGATGACCGACGCCTCCACAACGTTGCGCTTGTTGCAGAATACGTGCTCCACCGGGTAGCCACCCTCCGGAATACGCTCAAACTCAGCCCGCAGATGCTCGAAACCGGGCGCTATGCGAATGCTATCCTTCACGGGTGCAAAATTACTGATTTATCGGATTTAATTAAGTTAACGGACGTTAATAATTGCATTTATTGGCAATTAATTGCTAACTTTGTGTGTCAATTCAGAGATATGAACTACGTACTATTCACCCTATTGATGATGTTGCAGTCGGTGTCTCCCGATGCCGTGAAGCCCACGGACCGCACCATCATAATCGACAAACCGGCCTTCCGGCTCTATGTCGTGGAACAGGAAAACGATACGGTAGCAAGTTTTCCGGTAGCACTCGGCATCAATTACGGACAGAAACAGCGCCGCGGCGATCACCGCACCCCGGACGGCACTTTCTCCATCCGTTCCATAGAGGACTCCAGCGGCTGGGAGGGGGACGCCTCGGGAAGCGACTACGGCCCCTGGTTCATGCGCCTGAGCGGACAGTGGGAGCATGTAGGCATCCACGGCACCAACCGCCCCGAATCCATAGGCACGCGCGCCTCCTTGGGGTGCGTTCGCCTCCACAACGAAGACCTCCTGAAACTGCGCCAGCTCGTGGACGTCGGCACAAAGATAATCATTACCCCCGACACAGTGGCACCCACGTTCTGCACCATAGGCTCGCGGAAAACCGCGGCGCCGAAGACTTATAAAGCCAGGAAGAGCCGTTACGGCCGCAAACACAGGAAGGTGAATTACACCGTGCCTGCCGCCACCGGCACCAAGAAAAGCGGCAACGCCACACACCGCCGGAGGCACCACCGCCGTTGATGTTTATCTTTAATTTGAAAAGAACCTGACATAAATATGAAAACGAAATTAGCCCTCCTTCTTGCCGTTGCCGGTCTGTGCGCCGCGCCGGAGCTTTACGCCCAGTCGGCCATCTACGCCTGCGGCCACATACGCCGCAACCGCACCGAAGCATACGACAACCTCCGCAACTCCGGATACACCACCGCCATAATCTTCAACGTGACGGTGGAGGAAGACGGCACGCTGACCACCGACTACGATTGGAAAAACCAGCGTCCGGCCGAGACCGGCGGCATTATCTGCCGCGACGGCGAGTACGTCTTCGGCGAGGTGCAGCCCGAATACGTCTCCGACGTGCAGTCGCTCCTAAAGCAACCCACCTCCATCAGCCGCCTGGAGTTCTGCATCGGCGGCTGGGGCAACGGCTCGTACGGCAACATCCGCAAACTCGTGGAGCGCGACGGCACCGGCCCGGAAACCATCCTCTACCGCAATTTCAAGGCGCTGAAAGAGGCTATCCCCGAAGTCGTGGCCATAAACAACGACCAGGAGCAGGACTACAACGTTGAAGCCGCAACCGCCTTCCACCGCATGATGGCCGAAATCGGCTACAAGACAACCATCGCCCCCTACACCAACAAGACGTTCTGGCAGACGCTCGTAGCCAATCTCAACGAGACGCCCGGGACCTGCGACATAGTCTATCTCCAGACCTACGGCGGCGGCAGCGGCAACAACCCAGCCTCGTGGAAAGTGTTCGGCGACATACCGATGTACGTAGGCTTCGACTGCGAGTCGAGCTCCAGCCGCACCACCATGGAACGCAAGTTCAAAAACTGGAAAGAGAATGCCGATGTGCAGGGCGGTTTCCTATGGAACTACAACGACGAGCGCCGCAACCTCAACGAATGGGCTACCGCCATCAACCGTATTTTCCCAACCGTGAAGGCCGACAAGGTGGCCGCAACGGCGTATGGCAACGCCGACTTCGGCGGCTATGCCGTGGAACTCCCCGCCGGCGAGTTCTCGCAACCCGAAATGGCGCTCTACGGCGTGACGGCAAAGGACGTGGCTTCGCTGAAAGTCACCCCCGGCTACACCGTGACACTCTACAAAGGGAGATTCCTCGACGGTGACAGCCGGACGTGGACCGAAGACGCCTCGACGCTCGCCGACGGCTGGGGCGACGCCACCTGCTCGTTGCGCATAGCTCCCGGCAGTGGCATCGGTGATATAGACGCAGCCGGGGGCGCCGTCATCGGCGGCGAAGGGGAGATAATCTTCCGAGGCGAAACGAGAGAGGCCAAAATCTATGACCTTCAGGGGCGCCTTCTGAAAACCCTCTGTACCACCGCGTCCAGCCGCCTCCCGATGCCCCGGGGCCTCTACCTGGTAACGACCGCCGCCGGCACCGCCAAGATAGCCGTCCGGTAAGAAACTATAGTATATAAACCGAACAAACCGCAGCAAGCCCATGCCTGCTGCGGTTTTATAGCAAAGGACGCATACGATACATGGGATGCGCCCGGAACACGCAGTCTAAAGTCTATGTCCTGTTAAAGTCTTTTTATGATAATCTTTCTTGTGGTGATCTTGCCGTTGATTTCATATTGGACGATGACGAACGGAGCGTTCACTGAAATCGAGACTTCCCCTTCCGCAATTCCGGAATACAACGTTGTCCCTTGTAAATCAAAAATTCTTAAGGGCATTGACCCGGAAGTTTCGATTGTCAGTGTTTTGTCATTGACTGTAATCGAAACAGGGTCACTGTCAACATCATCAATGCCCGAGTCTTTCAAAATTGATTCCAAATCATCGGGATTCATATAGTCATTGGTGCAAACAATTTCCGTTCTGGCGGTAGTCTTGTCTTTATAGTGCACACATATATCGAAATATGTGCCCCAGGAAATATCATCGCGGTCAACTGTTATTTCAGCTTTCCCCGGTTCAAAATCAACATCAGATTTGATGCTGAAAAAGAAATGATTACCCGGGATATAGTGTGATACGGTGCGCTCCAACACGACATGCGACACTTCGTCAGCCGAGTTTATCCGAGCGGTGATTGCAAAAGTACCCGTACAGTCAAGTATTCCGTCACGGTCGTGGAACATTTCATACTGATATGAAACATTCTCGATGGCGATAACGGATTCTGATTCTTCTGCATTTGCTTTTTGGCTAATGCAGAGAGTAACCAGCAGAATGATGAATATAATAAATCGCGCTTTCATTGAACCATGATTTTAGTAACGTTTGACGTTCCGTCGGGCATCATTGTTTAGCATTTTGACAAAACGAGGATAACGATAATCCAGACAGAATGCAGACTATAAGCAGTATAAACTGTGTTAATTTTAATAGTCTCATCGGCTATATTTTTTTAATGGTTGTACTATTCAAACGTAAATTTAATAACAATATTTTGAATTATCTCCAAATTTTTGTTATTTAAGTACCTGCGAAGAGTAAATGAACATATGGTTTTTAAATATGTCTATCTGAGGGCTTCTTTCCGGTCGTTTTCGCAGTCCTCATCGGTCACGATGCCCGCATGGCTCCCTCTTTGGACTCCAAAAACGTCGCGGAAATAAGCTCCTCAGATTTGCACATTTATTCTTCGCAGGTGCTTAAAAATAATGAAAATATCCCAGGAGAACCGTAAATAGATGCCATTTCACGGGAAAAGTAAGGGCGCTTTTACTTTGCCAAATGTAAACGGCGGAAGCGCCTTGTTGGGACGATTCCGCCGCTGTCTGGTCTATCGAATCTGACAGTCGAAGTGATTCCGGAGATTGTCAATAAGTTTTTAAATTTGTTTATCAGGGCAGAACGATTTTAGTGGTCTTATTGCCTTGACGTTTGATGACAATCTGGCCCGAGGCAGGATTCAGAAGGCGGCGGCCGTTCAGGTCATAGTATTCGCATTCAGCTGTATCGGAGATTTCAATATTGTCTACGTGGGAGAAATCGTTCTCTTGGATATTGGTGAAATATGACCATGGCGTAATGCTTTCAAATGTTGATTTTGAAGATGCAGGAACGTATAATGTTGCCTTTTCATAGACTTCATCATCGAAAGTGGATTTAACGTAAGCGCAGGAAATTCCGTATTGTAATAAATCTTAGTCAGCGGACATCCGGAAAATGCCATGATGCCTAAGTCGATAAGGTCATTTCCGAGTTGAACAGATTCGAGATTGGCACACACCCAGAAAGCCCTGCTGCCGATTTCTCTTACATGCGGTATTGAGATAGACTTCAGCGCACTCATTGTGAAGGCCTGCGATTCTATAGTCTTTACCGATTCCGGAATATCGATATGTTCCAGACCCATACATAATGCAAATGCCATTTTACCGATGGTGTTGACATTCGCTAAGTCTACCTCAGTCAACCGAATACAGCCGCTGAATGCCTCTTCGCCGACAGTTTCCATCTCTTCAGGCAACTTTACGTCATAAAGCCAGGTGCATACTGAAAAACCTTTGAAACCTATTTCAGTGACGGTTTCGGGCAGCGTGAGCTTGAAGATGGTTGAACCGCTGAAAGAGATGTCGCCGATGCGGGTAAGGGTGTATTCCTCATCACCGTCATACACTTTTGCCGGAAGGTCCAGGCTGTAGTAAGTCACATCGTTGCCGGCATAATACTTGGTGTCGTCATTGACTTTTTCGCTGTATCCGGCTTTTGTTTCCACACACTTGTTGGCTTAGTCAATCACTGTGTAAATGATGCCATCATACTTGAAGTCGCGGGCTGCCATGCTGAGGCTGATAAACAACCCCAAAAGGAGTAATAATTGTTTCATGATGTTTTGTTTTTTGTTTGAGTTCTGATTTATTGAGAAAATCCTCGGGGGGTTCCTATCATCGACTTTCAGAAAAATTTATGAAAGCCGTCAGAACTCGTCCGGTGTCTCCCCCGTTTTCCGGTATTGGCGCAAACAAAACATTTATACTCTTGCCTTAGGCGGAACCTATGACATCAGAAGGCGAAGGTGAGGGCGGTCTGGAGGCGGGTGTCGTGGCGTGTGGTGCCGCCGGGGTTGTGGCGTATGCCGTAGAGGTATTCGAGTTGGGCGCTGAGTTGCCCGGTTATGGAGTAGGTCAGGGTGCCGGAGAGGTATTCGGCGTGGCGGTATGCGCCTTCCACGTCTGGGAGGCGGTAGCCGTCGCCGGGGTAAAGGTGTACCGTCGAGGCGGTGGCCAGCACGCACCAGCGCGGCGCGAAGGCGTAGTCAACGCCCACATATCCTCCCCACGAGGCGGTGAGGGAGCGGCGGCTGTCGTCGGCTGCAATGGCGAGGTCCAGCCCGTCGCCGATAAGGTCCTGGTAATAAGAAGTAATGCCGCGTCCGCCCAGCACTTGCATATAGAAATTGCATGGACCGGCCGAGGCCATGCCGCTGAGTTTCACGCCCCAGCCGGCCATGTCGAGGTTGCGCCCGGCGCGGAGGTCGCGGTAGTAGAGGTTGCGCAGTATGGCCGAGAGTCGCAGGTGGCCGTCGAAGGGGTGATTATACTGTATGTAGGCCGGGATGTCGGGGAGGCGCTGCGACACCTGCTTTGTCATCTCTGTGGGCGCTATCGAGGCCATGGAAGAGTTGATTCCGGCGCCGAGGGTCCAGCGGCCGTTGCGGCCCAGCGGCATTTCGAGGTTGAAGACGGCTCCCTGCACTCCGGTGAAGGAGTTGGGGCCTTCATAGTCTACCGTGGCGGGAGCCGCCGGCACGTCGGCGAACAGCGAATAGCCGTAACCGGCCGTCAGCGAGCGCCATTTGAGGTAGGCATACTGAATCTGGAGCATATAGTCGTCACCGTGGAAGTTGACGTTGATGTAAGCGCCGACGCGGTTTTTCGAGTCCGGGAAAGCCACGGCGTTGAGCCACAGGGCCGACGACTGTGCCGAGAATTGCCAGCGCGCCCCTTCGCCCGGCTCTACCGCCGAGGGGATGGATGAGGGGTCGAAGTCGTTGGGATTGTCGATGGGCGCGCCGAAGTCGAACATGGCGACGGCTTTTATCTTCGCGCCGGTGCCGAGGATGAACTTGCCGTCGCGGCTGCGGAGCACGAAACGCGGCGTGGCGCCGTCGGGTTGCTCTTCGGGAGCGCTCCAGGCGAAGGCCTCGTTGAGCGCCTTCTCTTCGGCGGGAGTGGAAATGTGGTTGTGAGGTGCAACCGCTCCGTAGGCGGTGCCAGCGAAGAGGGCCATGGCTATGGCGGTCATGGTCTTGGTCATAAATGTCTGTTCAATGAAGTTTTAGTATTGTTCCTTTTCGTTGGGGAAGTCGCAGCTCTTCACGTCGATGATATAGTGGGAAACGCTGTTTGAAATTTCCTCGCCGAGGTGGCCGTAGCGGCGCAGGAAGCGGGGGGCGAAGCCGTCGTTGAGGCCCAGCATATCCTGGGTTACAAGCACCTGCCCGTCGGCCGCGTTGCCGGCGCCTATGCCTATTACCGGTATTGATATGGCCTCGGTTACGCGGGCCGTCAGCGCCGCCGGAATCTTTTCGAGGACAATTCCGAAACACCCAATCTCGTCGAGCATACGCGCGTCGGCGAGGAGTTTTTCAGCTTCGGCCTCTTCGCGGGCGCGCACGCTGTAAGTGCCGAACTTGTTGATGCTCTGCGGTGTGAGGCCGAGGTGACCCATCACCGGGATGCCGGCGCAGAGAATGCGTTCTATGGACTCGCGTATTTCGGCGCCACCCTCCATCTTCACGGCTTCGGCGCCGGTCTCCTTCATTATGCGTATGGCGGAGGCGAGGGCCTGCTTGGAGTTGCCCTGGTATGTGCCGAAGGGCATGTCCACCACCACGAGGGCGCGCTGCACGCCGCGCATCACCGACTGCGCGTGGTAGATCATCTGGTCCAGGGTAATGGGGAGTGTCGTGGCGTAACCGGCCATCACGTTGGCGGCCGAGTCGCCGACCAGCAGCACGTCCACGCCGGCCTGGTCGAGGATTCGGGCCATGGTATAGTCGTAGGCCGTGAGCATCGCTATCTTTTCGCCGCGCCGTTTCATTTCTATGAGGCGCCGCGTAGTCACTTTCCGTTTGTTATCTTCAGTATTAGTAGACATATCCGTAACTGTTAGTGCGGCAAAATTACAAAATATTTCCGTAACCGCAAAAACCGCATCCGTGTACCGGTATTATGACAATTGGCTGAGAAACGGTGGGATTTCGGCAGATTCTTGGGCGTGGGTTTGGCAAGTTCGGGGTTTTTAACTAATTTTGCAAATTATTTGACTGTTGAATAAAGAATTACCGCCGGAAGGGTGTTTATCTTTTAGCGTGCCACGCTTTCGCGGCGCCAAGACATTCACCAACCGACTGTAATTATGGAAGAAGATAAATTGAAGACATTTGAAGAATTAGGCGTAGAGCCGCAGTTGCTGCAAGCTATAGAAGAACTCGGGTTCGAACATCCGATGCCCATCCAGGAGATGGTCATCCCGCACCTTCTGCACGAGGACGGCGACGTGGTGGGCCTGGCGCAGACCGGCACGGGCAAGACCGCCGCTTTCGGCCTCCCGGTGCTCCAGCGCATCGACCGCGACAACGACCGCACACAGGCGCTCATCATTGCCCCCACGCGCGAACTCTGCCTCCAGATAGCCGGAGACCTGGCCGACTTCGCGAAATACCTCGGCAACGTGCGCGTGCTCCCAGTATACGGCGGCTCCAGCATCGACTCGCAGATCCGTGCCCTCAAGAAGGGCGTGCAGGTTATAGTGGCCACTCCGGGCCGACTCATCGACCTCATTAAACGCGGCGTAGTACACCTCGACGACGTCCACACCGTAATCCTCGACGAGGCCGACGAGATGCTCAACATGGGCTT
>DKVK01000008.1:584-10553 GCA_002491165.1 Porphyromonadaceae bacterium UBA7180 | reverse complement strand
CGACGAGATGCTCAACATGGGTTTCGTGGACGACATCAATGAAATCCTGAGCCATGTGCCCGAAGAGCGCAAGATGCTCATGTTCTCGGCCACGATGCCCAAGGAGATAGCCGAGATAGCAAAGCGCTTCATGCACGACCCGGTGGAGTTCGTGGCCGGAAACCGCAACGAGGGTTCTAAGAATGTCAAGCACATATATTATATGGTGAAGGCCAACGACAAATATCTGGCCCTCAAACGTATAGCCGACAATAATCCCAATATCTACGGCATAATCTTCTGCCGTACGCGCCGCGAGACGCAGGAAATAGCCGACAAGCTTATAGCCGACGGCTATAACGCCGACTGCCTGCACGGCGACCTGAGCCAGGCGCAGCGCGACCTGGCAATGCGTAAGTTCCGCGACCACGTGACGCAACTGCTCGTGGCCACCGACGTGGCGGCGCGCGGCCTCGACGTGGATGACCTTACGCACGTCATTAATTACGGGCTGCCCGACGACGACGCTGTCTACACCCACCGCTCCGGCCGTACCGGCCGCGCCAACAAGACGGGCGTCTCAATAGCCATAATCCACTCGCGCGAAAAGGGGCACCTCCGCCGTATCGAGAAGAAGATAGGGAAGACTTTCGAGTACCGCCCCGTACCCACCCCCGAGCACATCATAGAGAAGCAGCTCTACAACCTGGCCGACCGGCTGGAACGCGTGCAGGTGGACGAGCAGCAGATAGACAAATATCTGCCCGGCGTGCGCAAGAAGCTGGAATGGCTCTCCGAGGAGGATCTCCTGAAACGCGTGCTTTCGCTGGAGTTCAACCGTCTGCTGAAGTATTACCAGGACATGCCGGACATCGACCTCAACGCAAAGGACGGAAAGCAGGGCCGCGAACGCGGCGAAGGGCGCCAGCGCGAACGCGGAGACAAGAACCGCCGCACCGCCGAAAAGGGGTATGAACGAATAATGGTGAACATCGGCAAGAGCGAGGGATTCTTCCCCGGTAACCTGATGGAGACCATCAACCGTAACATCACGGGGAAGAAGCCTGACATCGGCCGCATAGACCTGTTGCCGGGCTACACCCTCTTCGACGTGCGGAGCGACGACGCCCAACGCGTGGTGCGCGCGTTGAAAAACGCCGACTTCTTCGGACGCCGCCTTTATGCCGAGATAGCCCAGCCCGACAAGGACTACGGCGATGCCGGCGATGCCGCCGGGAAAGGGTTCAAGAAGAAGAAAGACAAAAAGGACAAAAAGGAGAAGAAAGGCAAGAAGGGCGCCGCGGCCGCTGCCAAGAAGCCCAAGTATAACGGCAACTACGACATCTTCATGAAGAAAAAGAAATGAGGCTTCGTGAAGATGGCGCATAAGGGCTGCGGCGCGTTCCGCCCGGTAAGGGTTACCGTCGCGCCCCGATGCTGACAAAAAACTGTTTGGAAATGAAGAAATTAAGTATAATAATAGTGCTCGTGGCCGCAGCGTTGGGTTTCGCCGCCCGCGCCGCCGGTGCCGCGCCGTCTCCCGGCGCCCGCATCACCGCCCCGGAAGCTTTCATCGATATGCCCCCGAGCGTGCTGGAACTGCTCAACAAGTTTTCGCGCATGAATATGGTAGAATACTGGCACGCCGACAGCGTGTACCGTTGCACCAATGCCATGGACGGCATCTCCTACATCGAGGCTATGGACTCCACATATATGCGCGTGGCGCTGACGCAGGTGAGCCGTATGGAAATCAAGATACTCCCCGGCCGCAAGGGCGACGTGGTGGGAGTAAGCTACACCGTGGACTCGAACGGCCAACAGGCAGACTCGCAGCTATTCTTCTTCGACTCGCAGATGCAGCCCCTGAAAACCGACAAGATCCTGCGCGCCCCCAAGGTGAAGGACTTCTTCAAAATAGAGAAAGGGAGCCTCACCAAGATGGATGAACTTGTTGCGATGGTGCAATTCCCCACCATAGAGTACCGTTTCTCACCAGACAACACCAACCTCGAGGGACGCCTCACCGTGGGGCAGTACATCGACGCTGACGACTATAATATAATGAAGCTCTTCCTGCTTCCGCAGCTCACATGGCAGTGGGACGGCAAGGGCTATAAACTGAAAAAATAAAAAACATTCCGCGTTCCGGAACCCTGCGGAAAGAGGGGGTGCCGGAGCCGGCTTTTTTTGACCTGACGACATCATGGACAGACCTATACGCGTGCGTTTCGCACCTTCACCCACCGGGCCGCTGCACATCGGCGGCGTCCGCACCGCTCTCTTCAACTACCTCTTCGCTCGCCGTGGCGGCGGCAAGATGATACTGCGCATCGAGGACACCGACTCCACCCGCTTCGTGCCGGGTGCCGAGGATTACATCAACGAGTCGCTACGCTGGCTCGGCATCGGCATCGACGAGGGTGTGCGCGAAGGTGGTCCCCATGGCCCGTACCGCCAGAGCGAACGCCGTGACATCTACAAGAAATATGTGAAGCAACTGCTCGACGCCGGCCGCGCCTACATAGCCTTCGACACCCCGCAGGAACTGGCCGAAGCGCGTGAGAAAACACCCAACTTCCAGTATGACGCACATTCCCGCGGCGGGATGCGTAACTCCCTGACGCTCCCCGCCGGAGAGGTGCAGCGCCTCATCGACGGGGGCACGCAGTATGTGGTGCGCTTCCTTGTGGAGCCGGGACGTGACGTGGTGGTAAACGACCGTATCCGCGGCCGGGTGGTCATCAACAGCGACATCATCGACGACAAGGTGCTTTACAAGAGCGCCGACGAGCTTCCCACTTACCACCTCGCCAACATAGTGGACGACCACCTCATGGAGGTGACCCACGTGATCCGCGGCGAGGAGTGGCTCCCCTCGGCGCCGCTCCATGTGCTGCTCTACGAAGCTTTCGGCTGGACCGACACTATGCCCGAGTTCGTGCACCTCCCCCTGCTGCTCAAGCCCGTGGGCAACGGCAAACTATCCAAACGCGACGGCGACAAACTCGGTTTCCCCGTCTTCCCGCTGGAATGGCGCGACCCGAAGACCGGTGCCGTCTCGGCCGGTTACCGTGAAAACGGCTACCTTCCCGAAGCGGTGGTCAACTTTCTGGCGCTCCTGGGCTGGAATCCCGGCGACGACACCGAACTGATGGACATGGACACCCTCATCTCCAAATTCTCCTTCGAGCACTGCTCCAAGGCCGGCGCCAAGTTCGACTATAAGAAAGGCGCATGGTTCAATCACGAATACATCATGCGCATGGCCGACGATGAGCTGGCGGCACTCTTCATGCCGGTGCTCGAGGCCAAGGGCATAACCGGTTTTTCGCCGGAATACGTGGCATGCGCCGTCGGCATGGTGAAAGGTCGCGTCAACTTCGTGGCCGAACTCTGGGACCAGGGGGACTTCTTCTTCCGCGCCCCGACGGAATACGCCGAAAAGGATGTGCGCAAACGCTGGAAAGAGGAAACGCCGCGCATCATGGAGGAACTGATAGGCGTGCTCGAAGGCATCGACGATATGACGTCGGCCAACGCCGAAAAGATAGTGCTGGGCTGGATAGAGCAGAACGGCTACCATTTGGGCAACGTCATGAATGCCTTCCGTCTGGCCGTGGTGGGTGCTTGCCGCGGGCCGCACATGTTCGACATCACGGAACTAATGCCGCGCAGCGAGGTCACGGCCCGCATACGCCGCGCCATTGACACCATAGGGAAGTGAGCCGCCGACCCTCCCGACTGCAACAATTCCGCTCCTGGGGTGCCGAACTCTGCCGCCGGACCCTCGAGCCGATGCTTTACTCCGCCGGAATATATGTATATGCCGGCGGGGTGAAACTCGCGTCCCTGCGCCATCCCAAGGCCAGGAAGATGGTGGCCGGCCACCGCGAAGTCTTCACGCGACTGAAACAGGCTGTCGATTCCTGGCGCGAGCCGGTGGTGTGGCTCCACGCCGCTTCGCTGGGCGAGTTCGAGCAAGGGCGTCCGTTGCTCGAGATGCTGCGCCGCGAGCATCCGGAGAAGCGCATCGTCCTCTCTTTCTTCTCGCCCTCGGGCTACGAGGTGCGAAAGGACTGGAAAGGCGCCGATGCCGTGGTCTACCTTCCGTTTGACACCCCGCGTAACGTGCGCCGGTTCCTCGACATCATACGCCCCGAAAAGGCCATCTTCGTGAAATACGAGTTCTGGCGCAACTACCTCTACGCGCTGTGGGACCGTAATGTCCCCACTTACCTCATCTCCGCAGTCTTCCGCAAGGACCAGGCCTTCTTCCGCCGTTCCAGCGCGTGGTACCGCCAGTGGCTCAAGCTCTATAGCCACATCTACGTGCAGGACGAGGGAAGCCGCACGCTCCTTGAGCGTTACGGCATAGAAAACGTAACCGTGGCCGGTGATACGCGTTTCGACCGTGTGATCGACATCATGCGCCAGCGCCGCGAGATACCTTTGCTCGAACGCTTTCGCCGCGCGGCAGGGGAGAAGCCCGTGATAATGGCCGGCTCCTCGTGGCCTGAAGATGAGAAAGTGTATGCCTACTGGGTGAACGGCCACGACGTGCGCCTCGTGATAGCTCCCCATGAGTTTGACGACGCGCGCATCGCGCGGCTGAAAGAACTCTTCCCCGGCGCAGTGACGTACACCGGCGCCGAGAAGGACCCGTCGCTCGTTGACAGCGCAAAGGTATTGGTAATGGACTGCTTCGGGCTGCTTAGCTCCGCCTATACATACGCCGATATGGCCTACGTCGGTGGCGGTTTCGGCGCGGGGTTGCACAATATCAACGAGGCGGCCGTCTACGGCATACCGGTAATCTATGGCCCCAACAACCGCAAGTTCATAGAGGCGCGCGAGTTGCGCGAAGCCGGGGGCGGCTTCGAGGTGACTGACGCCGATACCTTCGCCAAGACGGCCGGAGTCCTCCTGGATGAAGAAACCCGCCGCACCGCAGGCAAAAAAGCCTCCGCCTACATCCGTTCCAAACTCGGCGCCACCGACCGTATCTTCCGCGACCTCTTCTGAACCGGCACGCAGGTTGAAAATGCAGGAAAGAAGGGTGGTGCCGCTTCGGCTCGGAAAGATACAAATTTCAGCAATTAACAATCATTAACGGTATTTTCGCGGCAGTTAGGTGTTATTTTCGTAAATTTGCATCTGATTAGCGGTAATGACGACACCAGGTTGCTTACGGGTATCTTTTTCAGAGCGGCCGGAGTTCGTCCACACGGGTGTCCGAAGTTTTATGTGCGTGGCTATATATCGCTGATTAGTATTGATTTATAAACTCTATCATTATATAGGAATGAAAAAAAATTATTTATTGTCGGCTCTGGCATTGTCAGCAATGCTCGGGGTCACTTCCTGCTCAAGTGACGATGCTCCACAAGTCGCCGCTGACGGGGAAACTTCCTTTACCGTCCGGCTTCCGGAGGAACTCGGTTCCCGTACATTCGGCGACGGGAAAAGTGCCACTACCCTCAAATATGCCGTTTACGAGCACGGTTCTATCCAGCCTATCACTCTGTCCGATGGCGAGAATTTCGGCACCGCCCAGTTTAACAACCTGCAGACTACGGTGTCGCTGAACCTTCCGCGCGGCAAGCACTATGACATCATCTTCTGGGCACAGAACCCGGATGCCCCCTACACTTTCTCGGCCGAAAACCGCAACGTGACCATTGACTACGAGGCCGGTTACACCGAGGAAAACGACGCTTTCAGCTATGTGCTGAAAAACTTCGCCATCACTACGGCCACGTCGCAGACCGTAACGCTGAAACGTCCCTTCGCCCAGCTCAACATCGGTACTACCGATTACGATATGGCGGACATGCTGGGGCTCAAAGTGACGCAGACTGCCGTAACAGTCAAAGATGTCTACACACAGTTCAACTTCATGGATGGCGAACAGGGTGATGTGGCAAAAGATTCAAAGAAGGATGCGGTATTCGCGCTTGCCGACCTCCCCGCTGCCGGGGAGACTTTCCCGGTAACCGATCCCGCGAACATCAAGTATCTGTCGATGAACTACATCTTGGTTCCCGCCGACAAGATGACCACAAGCGTAACATTCTCGTGCAACGACACCGACTATACTCCCTACACCTTCGAGAACGTGCCCTTCCAGCGCAACTACCGTACCAACATCTACGGCCGGCTGCTCACCGCTCCCGCAGAGTTCCAGGTGGTAATCGACCCGTCGTTCGAGGAGCCGGATTACAACGTTACCGAAGTTTCCGTCAAGAATTACAGAGAACTGACGGCAGCATTGGGGCTGGATTATGTAACCATCCATCTGACAAAGGATCTCGGTAACGACCTTCATGATGTTCCCGGTAACTTTGTCGTTACAGGCAGAAATGTGACTATTGACCTGGGTGGCCACAAAATTTCCAGCATGAGCGGATGCTTCGAGGTTAAAGGGTCCTGCGAGAGTTTCTCCATTGCCAACGGTTCGCTTGTTACGGCACGCGGCAAAGATCAATCCGCAATATATGTAAATGAAGCAGGAACCAAGAAAGTAACTGTAAACAATGTGAATTTAGACCATTTCACTTGGGACGGTATACAGATAACTTCGCCTACTCTCGAAGAGATCAATATCAATAAATGTAACTTCCCGGGAAGCGCACGCGGATGGACATTGACCTGCCAGCGGTACATCCATATCGAGTTCCGAAAGGACGGCACTTATATGGTCCCGATGTCCGAATGCAAGGTAAACATCACCAACAACACATTCCCGATGCCGCGTTACATCAGGGAAGAAGCGGTTGGTGTGTATCAGGTTAATCCCGCCGGGGTTACTTTCACCGGCAACATCCTGAGAAATTCTACGGGCAATGCAGCCGGCAAGTGGGCAGGCAAGCCTTACGAACTCTTCAACTTCTGGAACCTCGATTCCGAAGGCCAGTGGATAAACTGGGGCGCGGCAGACAACAACGCCTTCCTCAAAGCAGGCCTGACCATCAATATATAATCCCCGTAATCAACCATAAAAGCCGGAGAAACCCCGACAAGGGCTTCCCCGGCTTTTTATTACATAGCAGAGCCGATGTTTATGGAGGGTAGGCCTCCCGGGCTGCCCCAATGGACATTGGCCAGTCTCCCCTTCCTGGCCGATTACGCAGGCCGGGAGGCCTGCGCTCCATATTAAGATTTCCTCTCCTGGACGGCGCGGCCTGCTTTTGGGCGGCCGGTTATCGGGCTTATCTGGCGCCTGTTGGGGACGGGGGCTTTACTGCGGCACAACGCGCATAGAAAAGCCGGATCCTCCTGGCTGGGGGAATCCGGCTGTATGTGTCGTGGATGCGGGGTCAGTATTCGCAGTTGTTCGGGTAGCGGGGGAAGGGGATGACGTCGCGGATGTTCTGCATTCCGGTCACGAAGAGCACCAGACGCTCGAAGCCGAGGCCGAAGCCGCTGTGGGGTACTGTGCCGAAGCGTCGTGTGTCAAGATACCACTCCATGCCGGTGAGGCCCAGTTCGTCGACGCGTTTCTGCAACTTCTCGAGGCTTTCCTCGCGTTGCGAACCGCCGATGATTTCGCCGATTTTCGGGAAGAGCACGTCCATGGCGCGCACCGTCTTGCCGTCGTCGTTGAGTTTCATGTAGAAGGCTTTGATTTCCTTCGGATAGTCGGTGAGGATTACCGGTTTCTTGAAGTGTTCCTCCACGAGGTAGCGTTCGTGTTCGGAGGCGAGGTCAACGCCCCAATATACGGGGAACTCGAACTTCTTGCCGCTCTCTTCGAGTATCTTGATGCCCTCGGTGTAGGGGAGGCGCACGAAGTCGTTGTTTACCACGAATTTCAGCGTGTCGATGAGCGACTTGTCGAAGTGCTCGTTGAGGAAGGCGATGTCGTCTTTGCAGTGCTGGAGTGCGTAGTTGATGCAATATTTGATGAATTCCTCGGCCAGGTCCATGTTGTCTTCTATCTCGTAGAAGGCCATTTCGGGTTCAATCATCCAGAACTCGGAGAGATGTCGCGGGGTATTCGAGTTTTCGGCGCGGAACGTGGGGCCGAAGGTGTAGATGCAGCCGAGGGCGGTGGCACCGAGTTCCCCCTCGAGCTGTCCGGAGACGGTGAGGCTGGCCTGGCGCCCGAAGAAGTCCTGCGAATAGTCCACGCTGCCGTCTTCGGTGCGCGGAGGGTTGCTGACGTCGAGGGTGGTCACCTGGAACATGGCGCCGGCGCCTTCGCAGTCGGAGGCGGTGATGAGCGGCGTATGGAAGTAGTAGAAGCCCTTGTCGTTGAAGAATTTATGCACGGCGAAAGCGAGGGCATGGCGTATGCGGAGCACGGCGCCGAAGGTGTTGGTGCGGGGACGCAGGTGAGCCTTTTCGCGCAGGAACTCCAGGGTGTGCCCTTTCTTCTGGAGGGGATAGGTGTCGGTAGGGGCGGTGCCGTAGATTTCGAGGCTTTCGGCCTGGATTTCCACCGACTGCCCTTTGCCCTGCGAAGCCACGAGGTGTCCCTGTACATGGATGGAGGCTCCGGTGGTGATGGGGCGCAGTTCCTCTTCGGAGAACTTCGAGAGGTCGAAAACTATCTGGATGTTGTTGATGGTGGAGCCGTCGTTGAGGGCCACGAACTGCACGTTCTTGTTGCCGCGGCGGGTGCGTACCCAACCTTTGACATCGACGAGCGAGCCGACGTATTTTGCGGGGTCGTGGAGCAGCGTGGTGATGACGGTGCGTTTAATCTGTTTCATTATAAAATATTTCTAATGCCGGGCCACGTGGGACCCGGCATATCTGAAACTAATGTCAAGTCTTGTTTATTCAAAAGACCCCATGCGCAGGAAGTTGACTTCCTCCTGTGTGAGGTAGCGCCAGCGGCCGCGCGGCAGGTTCTTCTTGGTGAGTCCGGCGAAGTAAACGCGGTCGAGTTTCACCACGCGGTAACCGAGGCTCTGGAAGATGCGGCGCACTATGCGGTTGCGGCCCGAGTGGATTTCGATGCCCGCCTGGTTGCGGTCGGTGTCCGAAACGTAGCTGATGGCGTCGGCGTGGATTTCGCCGTCGGGAAGCTCTATGCCGTCGGCTATGCGCTGCATGTCTTCTTCGGCGATGTCCTTGTCGGTCCACACGTGGTAGATTTTCTTCTTCACGAACTTGGGGTGCGTGAGCTTCGAGGCAAGGTCGCCGTCGTTGGTCAGGAGAAGAACACCCGTCGTGTTGCGGTCGAGACGGCCTACGGGATAGATACGCTCGGGGCATGCGCCTTTCACAAGATCCATCACCGTGAGACGACCGTTGGGATCATCGCTCGTAGTAACGCAATCTTTAGGTTTATTCAGAAGAATATAGCACTTGCTCTGCTGTGTAACGACTTTGTCGTCGTATTCCACAACATCTTTGTAGGTTATCTTGGTGCCAAGTTCTGTCACGACCTGTCCGTTGACCTTAACGAGACCCTGCTGGATAAACTCGTCGGCCTCGCGGCGCGAGCAGAGGCCGGCGTTGGCCAGGAACTTATTGAGACGGATCTGCTCGTTGGGATCGGGCAACGGCAGCTCATACTCGATGCGCTTGGGACGGGGCACGAAGCTCTTGCCCTGGCGCATCGGGCCGTTCTGCGGGCGGCGGTTGTTGTTGTAGCCGCCCTTGTTGTAGCCACCCTGGTTGTTGTAGCCGCCCTGGCGATTATTGTTGTAACCACCCTGGTTGTTGTAGCCGCCCTGGCGGTTGTTGTTGTAGCCGCCCTGGCGGTTGTTGTTGTAGCCACCCTGGCGGTTGTTGTTGTAGCCACCCTGGCGGTTGTTGTTGTAGGGACGGGGCTGGTAGTTGTTCTGGCGGGGCTGGTATCCACCCTGCTGTTCGCCTGCAGCCGGGGTCTTGTTCTCAGCGCCCTCGGCGGGAGTGCCTTCTGTGCGGGGCTGGTAGGGACGCGGCTGGTAATTGTTGTTGTAACGGTTGTATCCGCCATGGTTGTTGTAACCACCCTGACGGTTATTATATCCGCCCTGACGGTTCTGGTTGTTG
>DKVK01000008.1:0-229 GCA_002491165.1 Porphyromonadaceae bacterium UBA7180 | reverse complement strand
GGTTGTTGTTGTAACCGCCCTGGCCGTAATTGTTGTTACGGGGCTGGTAGGGACGGGGCTGGTAGCCTGAGGGGCGCTCATATGTGTTGGGGCGTTCCTGGCCGTCGGCAGCGGCGGGTTTTTCAGCCGCCGGCACTGATGATGATGCGGGAGCGGCGTAAGTCTTTTTCTCGTAATGGTAGTCTGAGTGGCCCGAGGCGTTGTCTGCAGCGCCTGAAATCTGGCCGAT
>DKVK01000071.1 GCA_002491165.1 Porphyromonadaceae bacterium UBA7180 | reverse complement strand
AGCTTGGTGTAAAGTTACCGGTGACATTCCACGTGTAAAAAACCACTATCTGAATGGAGAACTGCTGACTGACCTTGTCATACCCGAGGGTGTAACATCTATTTCACCATATATTTTCTGGCTTTCTGAATCTATAACATCGGTTACCATTCCTAATACCGTTACAGAAATTGGAGAGTCAGCTTTTTATGCTTGTAAAAATCTCAATAATGTATTAATTCCAAATTCAGTTACGGAAATTAAAGAAAAGGCGTTCGCAAATTGCAGCACTCTCGAGACTGTAACTATCGGCAACTCCTTAAAGACTCTCGGAAAAAACGCATTTGGCGATTGTGAATCTTTGAAAGATTTTTTTATATGCAACCCTGTCCCGCCTACCGCAGACCATGATGCTTTTGGATATTTTACTTTTAATAATTCACCGACGCTTCATGTGCCGAGAAACAGCATACCGGACTACCGTATGTCTTCGGTATGGAGTCAGTTCCCCCTCATAGTAGACGATGCTTCGGGTATTGAGGATGTAACGTCTGAGGAGGAAATCGGATTCTCGGTGTCGGGAGGAGTGCTGACTGTCACCGGCGTTGACGGCGCGATGATTGAAATCTACGATATGTCGGGACGCCGTGTGTATGAGGGCGTGTCGCCTGTCGTCAGCGGTCTCCCGCGCGGCATCTACCTGCTGAAAGCCGGCAACCGCACGGCCAAAATCTGCATCTGAAATATCCGGACGACAGCCTGAATCAAAAAAACTTTAAATCAACGGCAAATATGAAAACTGAAAATTTAACACACGCGTGGAGCATGGCGCTTGGCAGGGTGGCGGTTTTGCTTTCTGTCCTCGTGCTCTCGTTCGTTGCAAAAGCGGATTTCACAATAGATTACATTGATTACAGAGTTTTGGAAAACGGCGACGAGGTCGAGGTCTGCGGCGGGACACCCGACAACGGTAAACTTAAAATCCCTGAAAAGGTAACTTACAGGACCAAGACGTACACAGTGACAAGAGTTGCCGAGAATGCATTTGAACATGCATCTGTCGAGTATCTGGAAATCCCGAATACTGTAAATGAAATCGGAGCTTACGCTTTTTCCGAATGTCGTCTTGGTTCGGTCACAATACCCCCGTCAATAAAAGTTATCGGTGAATGTGCGTTCAAAGATTGCGACTCTCCTGCTTCCGGGGAACAGGAAATTAAGGTACAAATATCTGATTTGGCTGCATGGTGCGATGTCGATTTTGCAGATAAATATGCAAATCCACTTTCAAACAAACGGTCGAATCTTTATTTGAACCGAAAAAAAACTTATGACCTGGTCATACCCGATGGGGTGGCGACAATTAAACAATATGCATTTTGTCATAATTTCCTTTCTGTAACGTTCCCTCCTTCCGTTAAGGAAATAGGCACACGCGCTATAAGTGGCTATGAAAATGATTACTACGACACGTTGGCAATATATTTGTCAGATCTTGCTGCATGGTGCAATGTCACCGGAGACATACCGGGAGGAAAAAATCTCTATCTAAACGGGGAGCCGGTGAATAGCCTTATCATCCCGGAGGGTGTGGAAACTGTTCCGGCAAGAGGTTTCTACGGTTGCGAATCTATAGAATCGGTTGCTGTTCCTAATACAGTTATAGAAATTGGAGCCGAAGCTTTTAGTCATTGTCGTAATCTGAAGACGGCAGTAATTCCAAATTCAGTTACGGAAATTAAAAATAAGGCGTTCGCTTCTTGCTTCAATCTTGAAAAAGTCACTGTCGGCAACTCAATAAAGACTATCGGAGATTTAGCATTTTCCTTTTGTCATTTGACAGATTTCTTTATCGGCAATCCGGTTCCTCCTTCCGCGGGCAATGATTGTTTCTATTTTGCTTATGACCATGCTACGCTCCATATACCGAAAAATAGTAAAAAGACCTACTTAAAGTCTTCTACATGGAGCAAGTTTCACAACATAATAGAATACGATGCGTCGGGTATCGGGGATGTAATGGCTGAGGAGGAGATCGGATTCACGGTGTCGGGCGGAGTGCTGACCGTCACCGGCGTTGAGGGCTGCATGATTGAAATCTACGATATGTCGGGACGCCGTGTGTATGAGGGCGTGTCGCCTGTCGTCAGCGGTCTCCCGCGCGGCATCTACCTGCTGAAAGCCGGCAACCGCACGGCCAAAATCTGCATCTGAAATATCCGGACGACAGCCTGAATCGAATAAGAGCGGACGTCTGAAAGGGACGCCCGCTCTTGGTTTATGTCTGCTCCAAATCTAAATCTTTCATTCATAGAAGAGGTTCCAGCCGGGAGCGAGGCGATAACTGTCTTCCGAGGCGGCGGGGACCACGAGGCGGCATTTGCGGTACATCGCCCCTTCCTCTGGGTCGAAAATGGTGCTGGTACATTCAAATTTCGGCGGCACGGCAGAGGGTTCCTCCAGCACCTCGAGCGCACGGCAGCCGTCGAATATCAGTTCGCCGAGTTCGGCGCTGTTGCCCGGCAATTTGGCGCGCCGCAGCGACGTGCATTCCGAAAAGGCGTAGGCTTCGAGCTGACGCACCGACGACGGCACTTCCACCTCTTTAAGCGCGAAGCAATAGGCGAAAGCGTTCATTCCCACCGTAGTGACTGTGGCCGGGAACTCCACCGACTGCAACGACGAGCAGTACTGGAAGGCGAAGCGTCCCACCTTGTGCAGGCTTGGCGGAAGCGTCACCTCTTTCAATCCCATGCACCACACGCACATATACTGCGGCAACTCGGTGACGCCGGAGGGAACCGTGAGCCGTTCCAGACTTTCACATTCGCGGAAGCACCCCTCCCCCATCGTCGTGACCGACTCCGGGAGCAGCAATTCGCGCAACTCCTTGCAACGGGCGAATGCGTATGCTTCCACTTTGGTGAGGCGTCGCGCGGGAGTGCCGTCAACGCGCACTACCGGAGCATCGGCGAAGGCATCGGCAGGTATTGCCGTCACATCGGCCGAGAGCGTTATATCGAGGGTTTCGCCTGCGGTGACATCCGTTTTCCAGTTGCCGGAGCGGAGGTCGGCCTGTGTCAGTGTTACCGGTTTTTGAGCCATAGCATTGATGGTTACCGCCGCGCCGAGCACGGCCAAAAAGTGCGGATTGAGTTTCATATCGCAAAATTAGAAAAAATATCAGACATTAAAGCCCTCAATTCCGACAAAAATTACTAACTTTGTGGTTGGATTTGACAATACCGTACTGATATGTTAGATAAAATCAATTCACTAAGGAAAGAAATAGAGGGTCTGACAGCCTCCTCGCCCGAGGAGGTTGAGCAGATCCGCATCAAATATCTCAGCAAGAAGGGACTCGTTCCGGCTCTCTTCAACGACTTCCGCAGCGTTCCGCCCGAGCAGAAACGCGAGATGGGACAGAAGCTCAACGAGCTGAAGGAGTTCGCCACCGCCAAACTCAACTCCCTGCGCGAGGCGCTTGCCACCACCGCCGAAGACGACCTGGCCGGCATCGACCTCACCCGCACCGCCACGCCCGCGCCCTTCGGAACACGCCATCCCCTGTCTCTGGTCAAGAACGAGATGCTCGACATCTTCGCACGCATGGGTTTCACCATCGCCGAAGGGCCGGAAATAGAGGATGACTGGCACGTGTTCTCATCGCTGAACTTCGCCGCCGACCATCCCGCCCGCGACATGCAGGACACCTTCTTCATAGCCCGCAACCCGGCGGACGTGTTGCTGCGCACCCACACCTCGTCGGTTCAGACCCGTGTCATGGAGAGCGTCAAGCCCCCTATCCGCATCGTCTGCCCCGGCCGCGTGTACCGCAACGAGGCCATCTCGGCGCGTGCCCACTGCTTCTTCCACCAGGTGGAAGGCCTCTACATAGACCGCAACGTCTCCTTCGCCGACCTGCGCCAGGCGCTCCTATACTTCGCACAGCAGATGTTCGGTCCGGAGACGAAGATTCGCCTGCGTCCCTCCTACTTCCCCTTCACCGAGCCGTCGGCCGAGATGGACATCTCCTGCCACATTTGCGGCGGCAAGGGTTGCCCGCTGTGCAAGGGCACCGGCTGGGTTGAAATCCTCGGATGCGGAATGGTGGATCCCAATGTGCTCCGCGCCTGCGGCATAGACCCCGAAGAGTATTCCGGCTACGCCTTCGGCATGGGCATCGAGCGCATCGCCAACCTCAAATACAAGGTCAGCGACCTGCGCCTCTTCTCCGAAAACGACGTCCGCTTCCTCCACGAGTTCGACGCCGCACACTAAGCGAATCTCCGTTTGATGAAAATCGCAGACAGATACCGGGAGGTGCTCGCCTGGTTCGCAGAAAATAACCCGACGGCAGAGACGGAACTGAAATATGACAGTCCGTTCCATCTGCTGTTGGCCGTTATCCTGTCGGCACAATGCACCGATAAGCGCGTCAACATCGTCACCCCGCCGCTCTTCGAGGCATACCCGGACCCGGCGTCGCTGGCCGACGCCACCGAAGAGGAGGTCTTCTCATATATTAAATCGGTAAGTTTCCCCAACAACAAGACACGCCACCTCATCGGCGCCGCGCGGATGCTGCGCGACGTCTACGGAAGCGAAGTGCCCGGCACGCTCGACGAGCTGGTGAAGCTACCCGGCGTGGGACGCAAGACGGCCAACGTGATGCTGGCCGTGGTTTGGGGACGCTCCGCAATGGCGGTGGACACGCACGTCTTCCGCGTGAGCAACCGCATCGGCCTTACGCGCAATTCCAAGACGCCGCTTGAAACGGAACGAACGCTGATGCGCTACATCCCGGAAGAGACGGTGCCGCTGGCGCACCATTGGCTTATACTCCACGGCCGCTACGTCTGCAAGGCGCGGCGCCCCGAGTGCGAAGCCTGCGGCCTCACCCCTTGGTGCCAGTATTTCCAGAAAGAATCCAAGAAGAAATAAAAGGCTTACGCCTTCTTGACGTCACCCCTTCGCGACCGCCGCGAGGGGGTGACTGCGTATGTAACCCCCGCAAGGATGAGCAGGATGCCTATGGCCAGCCTACCGGTGAACGCCTCGCCGAAGACCGTTATCCCTATCACCACGGCGGTGAGCGGTTCCAGCGCGCCGAGAATCGACGTCGGAGTGGAGCCTATCTCCTTGACGGCGACGGTGAGCAATATCAGCGCCATTACCGACGGCACTACGGCCAGCATCGCCGACATTCCCCACGCGAAAGGCGTCGGAGGCATCATCAACCCCTCGCCCGGCACCGTGAGGCCGTAAACAGCCACCGTGGCCACTACAGTCAGGATTACGTAGAACGTCATCTTCAGCACCGGCATCTTCATGCCGCTGCGGTTCACCACCACTATATATAAGGCGTAGGTCAGCGACGAAACGAAAACCAGCGTCACGCCAATGGCCGACAACGGGGCGCCGTCACCCCCGCGGTAGAGCAGGGCTATGCCGCCCAACGCCAGCGCTATGGCCGTGCCCATGCGCCACGTCAGCGGTTGCTTGAAGAAGAGCGCCATAATGACGGCCACCATCAGCGGGTAGACGAAAAGCAACGTCGAGGCGATGCCGGCATCCATGAACTGGAAACTGAAAAAGAGCGAGAGCGACGACATGGCGAAGAGCACGCCGAGCAAAGCCAGCAATCCCGCCTCGCGCAGCGTGATGCGGAACGAGTCGCGGTGCGCCGCCATCAGCACGCCGATAATCACCGCCGCCAGGGCAAAGCGAGAGAACAGCACCGACGGCACATTCATTCCCTCGGCATAAAGAAAGTTGGCGCCCAGCGGATTCGTGCCGTAGCAAACCGCCGAAACGATACCGCAGATATAACCCTTGGTCCTCGAGTTCATAGCAAAAGATTTAAAGCAACTGCGGCGTATTATAGGAATACCGCAGCCGCAAAGATTCAGCACCGCAAAGTTACAAAAAATCCGCCAAACGCCCAACCCATGCCTTGATATGCAGCGCAGGCTTCCAAGCCTGCGTTACAAGCCATTTTCAAAAAGCTGAAATATCATCAAGGCTATCAATATCAAATAAGAGGGTGTATCAAAATTCTGA
>DKVK01000001.1:2227-19267 GCA_002491165.1 Porphyromonadaceae bacterium UBA7180 | reverse complement strand
CAAATTAATCGAAAATTCAGATGATTGTGTATCCGCAAGATTAAGATAAACGGATACGAGATGCTCCAACTAACTAATCATCATCTATGGTAGGACTTTTTGTGGGCACAATGGCGGCAGTATTCTTTTTGCCATTCCTTACCGTTGTTGATGGGGGAGAATCCCCGGCAGTCGTACCCCACGGTGCCGCGGCAGTGTTGCCCTTCGGCGTGGGTGTGGCACTGTTCGGTAGTAATTCTATTCTGAGAGGATGCTACATCTGATGTTGCGGCGTAGATGCCTCCAAACGTAAGGCTGGCGATAGCCAATGCTGCTGACAATATGTATTTTTTCATCGTAGTAATACCCTGATACGTGCCGGGCGCAACCTTATCAATTTCAACAATACAACTATAAATAGTGGAAAACTCTCCGATTCCATCCGGTTGCCGCAGAAACCTAAGCTTCTCCGCAATTCCGAACCGGAATCTGCCATACAGACATCCAGAAGCCACCCAATCTATCACCGGTCCCTGAAAAATCGCAAAACAGACCTCCCCTTAATTGTTCGCTTGACGTTATAACCCATAGAAACCTTTTCGGTGAGATCAACAAAATGGTTTGGTATTAGTTAGTCGGAATTTTAACACGTTTTTTAAGCTTTATAGGCACCGATGTCAGTAGGCACCGACGTCAGTAGGAGTCGATAGCAGTAGATAATTGTTATATTGTTCCCGGAAATAACACTACCATTTGCACTCTTAATAAAAATAGCCATACTGAGATGACCATTCATAATCTAAAAAAATAAATGGTCACCGGAAGGTGACCATCAGTGATCCGGCCGGGACTCGAACCCGGAACCCACAGCTTAGAAGGCTGTTGCTCTATCCAGTTGAGCTACCAGACCTTTTTTCTTTTATAGCGCGGCGTCCGTCACATCAGTCACATTAATAACATCCGTTACATTAACGACATCATGTATCGGCCGGCTGCTTTGCGGCCGCATCGGCGGCGCGGGCGATTTCGGAGTGCAAAGTTAGGCATTTATTTTTGGCGGTGCAAGTTTTTGCCTGAAAATTTGTACGAATTTTCGCCGCGGGGAGCGGAAGAAAGGGGTGGTGTGCGTTTTTCTCATCTTTTTTGGGGATTTTTTGGCGGTTTCCTTTTGCCGTTTGCCGATTTTATCATAATTTTGCAGTGTGTTACGCTACTGCGGCTTTGCCGTGGTGTGCTTTGCCGTATAGCCGGCCGTTTTTCCACGTCTTCCGTTGATTGCGGACCGCTCCCTGAGGCAAGCGCGACAACCGGCTACGGCGGCGAGCCGACGGCGTACGATTCCGGGGCATCCGCCACATCCGTTACATCAGTAACGACCCGGGCTTAGGCAGCAGCAGCGCAGACACGGCAGATATACCATGTAAACAGATAAAACATAAACTAAATTCAATAATAACAACTAAATTAAACTGCTATGTGGTTAACAAGCTCATCTGTAGGACGTAAGTTCATTATGGCTCTGACGGGCATATGCTTGGTCCTATTCGTTACTTTTCACTGCTTGATGAACAGCATCGCGATAGTTTGGCCGGCGGCTTACAATGTGATTTGTGAGTTCCTCGGCGCCAACTGGTATGCTTTGATAGCATCCATGGGCCTCGCGCTTCTTTTCATCATCCATATCATTTACGCCGTATGGCTCACGGTGATGAACCGTAAGGCCCGCGGTAACGACCGTTACCTCATCAACAAGACTCCCAAGGCCGTCGAATGGTCGTCGAAGAACATGCTGGTGCTCGGTATCGTCATCCTCGCTTTCCTGGTGGTACACCTCATCCAGTTCTGGGCAAAGATGCAGCTCGAGGAAGTGCTCGGCCACCACGGCACCGTCCCCGCTGCCGCCGGCACACTCTTCATCCAGGAAGCCTTCAAGGAAATCTGGACTCCCATCGTCTACATCATCGGTTTCGTGGCCCTGTGGTTCCACATGACCCACGGTTTCTGGTCCATGTTCCAGTCCATCGGTTGGGACAGCACAGCCTGGATTCCCCGCTGGAAGAAAATCGGCGACTGGTGGACATCCATCGTCGTAGCCCTCTTCGTGGCCCAGGCCGTTGTCTTCTTCGTTCAGTCGCAGAAGGATTACTATTCCACACAGCCGGAACTCCAGTCGCAGTATATCGAGATGGCCGTTGCCCCGCTTAACGAGACACTTCCGATGCTCAATATGCCCAGCGACATGCAGACCGTCAAGATGACCATGGCGCAGATAGCACCGCAGGCCGACATGATGCTCGGCATGATGAAAATGCAGATGCCGGGTGTGGACATCCAGGCTGTAGGGCAGCAGATGCTCAACATCGTTAACCTCGTCAATTACCTTGATCCCACGGCCAACCTGCCCGTAGAAGCCCTCCAGCGCGCCGCCGACGGCCAGACGCAGCAGCCGCAGATGCCGCAGATGATGGGCCAGCCCCAGGCTCAGCCGCAGGCACAGCCCCAGGAGGCTCCGCAGGGCGAACCGAAGCAGGTTTCTCCCGAGCAGCAGGCAGCTGACGACGCTCCCGCACAGGAGCCCGCTAACCCCAATGACAAACAAAAATAATTCTTACGCGATATGGAAAATAATCTGAATGTTAAAACAATGAATCCGGCCGATTCCAAAATCCCGGAAGGTCCTATCGCTGAGAAATGGACCAACTATAAGGCTCACCAGAAGCTCGTCAATCCCGCCAACAAGCGCCGCCTCGACATCATCGTGGTGGGCACCGGCCTCGCCGGCGCTTCCGCCGCTTCGTCGCTGGCCGAGATGGGCTTCAACGTCCTGAACTTCTGTATTCAGGATTCACCCCGCCGCGCGCACTCCATCGCCGCGCAGGGCGGTATCAACGCTGCCAAGAATTACCAGAACGACGGTGACTCCGTCTACCGCCTGTTCTACGACACCGTGAAGGGCGGCGACTACCGTGCCCGCGAAGCCAACGTTTACCGTCTGGCCGAAGTGTCGAACAACATCATAGACCAGTGTGTGGCACAGGGCGTACCGTTCGCACGCGAGTACGGCGGCCTGCTGGCCAACCGCTCGTTCGGCGGCGCACAGGTGTCGCGTACATTCTACGCCAAGGGCCAGACCGGCCAGCAACTGTTGCTCGGCGCCTACTCCTCGCTCAACCGCCAGATACAGGCCGGAAAGGTGAAGAGCTACAACCGCTACGAGATGCACGACGTCGTGCTAATCAAGGACAAGGACGGTGTGGAACGCGCACGCGGCATCATCGCCAAGAACCTCGTGACAGGCAAGTTCGAGCGCTTCGCCGCCCACGCCGTAGTAATAGCCACCGGCGGTTACGGCAACGCCTACTTCCTCTCTACCAACGCCATGGGCTGCAATGTCAGCGCCGCCATGGCCTGCTACCGCAAGGGCGCCTACTTCGCGAACCCCGCTTACGTGCAGATCCACCCCACATGTATCCCCGTTCACGGCGACAAGCAGTCGAAGCTGACCCTCATGTCGGAGTCGCTGCGTAACGACGGCCGTATCTGGGTGCCGAAAAACATCGAGGACGCCCGCAAGCTGCAGAGCGGCGAAATCAAGGGCAGCGACATCCCCGAGGAGGAACGCGATTACTATCTGGAGCGCCGCTACCCGGCTTTCGGTAACCTCGTGCCCCGCGACGTGGCCTCGCGTGCCGCCAAGGAGCGTTGCGACGCCGGCTTCGGCGTCAACAACACCGGCCTGGCCGTATTCCTCGACTTCTCCGAAGCCATCAACCGCCTCGGCCTTGACACCGTGCGCCAGCGCTACGGCAACCTCTTCGATATGTATGAGGAAATCACCGATGTCAATCCCGGCGAGCTGGCCCGCGAAATCGACGGCGTGAAGTACTACAACCCGATGATGATCTTCCCCGCCATCCACTACACCATGGGCGGCATCTGGGTAGACTACGAGCTCCAGACTTCGGTCAAAGGCCTCTTCGCCATCGGCGAGTGCAACTTCTCCGACCACGGCGCTAACCGACTCGGCGCCTCCGCCCTGATGCAGGGTCTCGCCGACGGTTACTTCGTGCTTCCCTACACCATCCAGAACTATCTGAGCGACCAGATTACCGTTCCCCACTTCCGCACCGACACTCCGGAGTTCGACGCCGCCGAGAAGAAATGCCAGGAAGAGATGGACCGCCTCATGGCCATCCAGGGTTCGCGCTCGGTGGACTCCATCCACAAGGAGCTGGGCCACATCATGTGGGAATATGTGGGCATGGCCCGCAACCGCGAAGGTCTGGAACATGCGCTCGTGGAGTTCAAGCGCCTGCGCGAGGTATTCAACACCGACCTCTACATCCCGGGCGACCAGGAGGGCATGAACGTTGAGCTTGACAAGGCCTTCCGTCTGCGCGACTTCATCACGATGGGCGAACTCGTGGCATACGATGCCCTGAACCGCAACGAAAGCTGCGGCGGCCACTTCCGCGAGGAATACCAGACCGAAGAGGGCGAGGCCAAACGCGACGACGCCAACTACTTCTACGTATCGTGCTGGGACTATGCCGGTTCCGACACCAAAGCTCCGCAACTCATCATCGAACCGCTCCACTACGAGGCAATCAAGGTTCAGACACGTAACTACAAGTCATAATCTGCCCATTCGGCAATAAAAAAAGAAAAATCATGGAAGATAGCATAATGAAAGTCAATCTCAAGATCTGGCGCCAGAAGGACGCACGGTCGAAGGGGGGATTCGTGACTTATACCGATGTCGAAACCACCCCTGACACCTCGTTTCTTGAGACTCTCGATATCCTGAACGAGCGGTTGATAGAGGAGGGCCAGGAGCCCGTAGTCTTCGACCACGACTGCCGCGAGGGCATCTGCGGCATGTGCTCGCTCTACATAAACGGACACCCCCACGGACCCGCTACGGGCGCCACCACGTGCCAGCTCTACATGCGCCGTTTCCATAACGGCGAGACCATCACCGTAGAACCCTGGCGTTCCGCTGCGTTCCCCGTAATCAAGGACCTTATGGTGGACCGCAACGCCTTCGACAAAATCCAGCAGGCCGGCGGCTACGTATCGTTCAACTGCGGCGGCGCACAGGATGCCAACGCGATTCCCATCTCCAAGGAGGCTGCCGACGAGGCCATGGACTCCGCCACCTGCATCGGCTGCGGTGCCTGTGTGGCAGCCTGCAAGAACGGTTCCGCCATGCTGTTCGTCTCTGCCAAGGTCAGCCAGTTCGCGCTGCTGCCCCAGGGCCAGGTGGAGAAAGACCGCCGCGTGCGCGCAATGGTGGCCAAGATGGACGAACTCGGATTCGGAAACTGCACCAACACAGGTGCCTGCTCGGCCGAATGCCCGAAGAATATCAAGCTCTACAACATCGGCCGCATGAACCGTATGTTCATCGCCGCCAAGTGCAAACAGTAATCCAACTCCTCTCATAATAAGGAAGGCAGCTCCCGCCGCGGAGCCGCCTTCCTTTTCGTTTAGCCCCGGCGGCAGTCAGCTCTTTCGGCAATTTCGGGGTTCTTGTGGTTCTCGGACTTTTTCCGAAATTCGGGATTAATCCTGATAAATCTCGATTAATCGAGAGTGCCGAGAGAATCTGGAGAACTCCGGCTGGTGGAAAGATTTGGTTTATTGAATAGATTTCGGTGCATTATTTGTTTTTTTCAGAAAAAAATTAGTTTACTTTGCCTTTGAAAAACAATGTTAACCTGCGCGGATGAGGTAAGTTGGCGAATTGTGAAGATTCAATGAGGAAGCATCACAGCGTGCAAAAGAGTATTTTTTATGATTAAACGACAACCAATCATCGTGATGGCATTGGCCTTGTGTTCCCTTGGCGCCGCAGCACAGAGCGTGACTGTGGTGATGGAGAACGACCTTTCCCACAAATTCGGTGCCGACTATGTTCAGAGCATGACCTTCGAGCAGGTCTCCCAGGGTTCTGACCTCAAGGTAAACAGTCTGGGGACGGATGTTTACAGCGGCGGCAATGCTACTTTGACCTTCGACCTCTCGGACGGCGGCAAACTGGTCTGCGACCTCTACGGCCCCGCCGACACTCAGTATCTGTGCCCCGGAGAGTATGTGGTAACCAACACCAACCAGGGCAACCGCGTGGACATTTCCAGCTACTCCTATTATGAAAAGGAGGACGCCCGCACGGCCCTCGCTTCGGGTAGCCTCACAGTCTCGAACGAACAGAAGGTCTACACCATCGACGTGAACATCACCCTTGCCGACGGCAGGAGGTAAAGACCCGATGGAGCGGGACGCTTCCCTCGGCAACATACTCCGAATATTTCGACCTCGTTCTTGACAAGGCCAAATACAACGAGAATCCCCAGGCGCCGGGCACTTTCTACATCTCTTTCAGCGACCCCGATTACTATATAGAGATGCCTCTGATATTCTTCAGCGGGGCAGATGCCACTACTCTGATGCCCGGCACATATATAGTTGGAGGCACCGGCGACATGACAGTGGCCGGGGGAGTCGTATCCATGTATCGCCCCAGCTCCAATCCCGCCATCACGGAGGGTATCGTCACCGTAGAGAAGAATGGCGACAAGTATGTGATGGATATGAATCTCCTCTTCGACGACGGTCGCCGTCCCCACTTCACATTGGATGCGGAGATAACGGGCACCCCGACTTTCACGGGCACTTCGTCGACCCCGGCCCTGAAGCGTCCCGCCGGAGGCATTCGCAGTATCAACCTCAAATAAAAACAGGAACAGGATGAAAAAACATATCATAGCAGCCGCCGCGATGCTAATGACAGCGGCTTTCAGCGCCTCGGCCTACGACTACTCGCTGCAGGTGAACCTCAATGACGGCAAGCACGTTGAGTTCGAGTTTGCCTCTACTCCCGTGGCCACGTTCGCCGACGGCGAGATGACCGTCACCACGCATGGGCAGGAGAAGTACACATACGTCATCGCAAATGTACAGGACATGAAAATCCTGCGCAGCGGGTCGGGCATTTCCGGGGTAGCCGTTGACGGCACCAAACCCTCGTTCCGCATCGAGGGCGGAATCCTTTCGGGCGCCGGCGTGGCTCCGGGCTCCCAGGTAACGGTATTCAACACCTCGGGCATGACGGTGGCCGGAGCCAAGGCCGATGAGGCCGGAGCCTTCTCCCTGGCGCTCGACCCCCTGCCCAAAGGTGTTTACGTGGTAAGCGCCGCCGGTGTTCAGTTCAAATTCATTAAATAAGACCGCATCATGACAAAACATATCATTACAGTTATGGCACTGGCCGCCGCTTTCTCTGCCGCGGCGCAGACCACTGAAAACCTGGTGATAGAGGAGACCAACGGAAACAAGACGACTCTCGCCACCTCCAGGATAGCGGGAGTGCTCTTCGAGGATGCACCCTCTTACACTAAGGCAGAATACATGCTGTCGGCGTCATACGCCACTATGGGCAGCAACGGCGTGTACACCATAGAGCTCGGCACCGACGAGCCCGACGAATACGGACAGCCTTCCACCGTTGGTGGCATGCAGGCATCGCTTCAGCTGATAGGCACCCCCAGCAGCGATAAGTACGATGCCGTGATTCCCGAAGGGTATTACCGTGTGGGACAGGCCACCAACCCCTTCACCATCAATATCAACAGCAGCGGTCTGCGCACACGCACCGCAGCGGGCGAAGACGGTGTCTCCTTCCAGATTTTCATGGACGGAACCGTGGACGTACGCCATGCCGCCAACGGGCAGTATGACATCCGCGTGGAGATGATTTCCATGGAGCAGCAGCCCGTTAACCTCCGCTACCGGGGTCCGATCGTTTTCACTACCTCACCTTCGGAATATGAATCCTTCACCGGTGACCAGAACGTAACCTTCACCGGCGCACAGGAACGTTACTACGGCAACTGGTTCCTCCCCCTGGCCGACGACGCCATGATGCAGTTCTACAGCGGAACATTCACCGAGGACGGTGTGCAGACTGAGGGATTCTGGCTCAACCTGGACACCTATATGCCTAAAAGCGCCGACCCCATGAATGTCAGGACCGCGCTCCCCGACGGCACTTACCGCATAGATACACGCACCTATGTCGTGAACAGCCGCACATACAATCCTTATACTTTCCGTCCCGGAGAGACCGTGGATTTCCTGGGTCAGATAGTGCAGACAGGCTCTTATCTGACAAAGCTCGACGAGAACGGCGTCCGCTACCTGGCTCTTATCCGCGCCGGCGAGTTTACCGTCAGCAACAACGGCAAGAAGGTGGCTTTCAACTTCACCGACGAGAACGGCAACAAGATTACCGGAACATACGAAGGCAATATAGTGGTAGCCAACTTCTGCGACAACGAGGAGAAAGAACCCAAACCGCCCTATTCCACACTGACAGGCGACCGTACCGTCTCCTTCGCCGACCAGGCTGCGGCACTTGTCTACAAAGAGCCGGAGACATTCGTGCTCGGATATGACACCTACGAGCTGTATGTGATGGACACCGCGGACATTCCCCATAAAGACGCCGTGCAGTTCACCATCCTCAAGAAGGAAGGCGAGGAACTCGGCAACGGTACCTATACCGTGGGCACTGGCTTCGGCGAGAACGTGATTCTCCCGGGACGCGTAGAGTTCACCGGCAATGTGATTTTCTCCTGGTACGGCGACAATGACTCGGCCGACGACGAAGGATACCAGTCGATCATGGCCCCGCTGACCGGCGGCACGCTCACCATCAGCGACGGCCCGACGCCGCGCACCAAGACCCTCACCTTCAATCTTACCGACGACGCGAACCTTAAAGGTGGCGCCTCCAACAAGATTACAGGCACCTGGACCGGCACCTACTTCATCTATGATGAAAACGACTACCAGGCTCCGTGTCTGAAACGTACCAAGTAACCGACCCCGACAACACGGCTCTGATATGTTTATAAGCGGGAGATAGGCCGAATAGGCCCGATAACCGCAGCATACATCCTCCGCATCAGTAACATAAATAAATAACATAAGTCACATCAGTGACATCCTCCACATAAATAACATCCGCTGCAGCGGCACTCTCAGCACGACAGCGGCCGCTTCTGCCCGCGGATGCGCTTTACCTGCACAATGAGGAAAACCGTGGCAACGACAGCCGACATGAAGTCGCACACCGGGAAGCAGGCCCAAACGCCGTTAAGGCCCCAGACGGGCGGCAGGATGAGAAGCATCGGTATCATGAAGATAATCTGCCGCGTCAACGACAGGAACACGCTCTTGGCCGCCATGCCCAGCGACTGGAAGAAGTTCGTCACCACTATCTGGTAGCCCACTATCCAGAACATCAGCGCGGTGATGCGCAGGCACACCACGGCGCATGAAATCTGCGCGGCGTCTTGCATGAACATGGAGGCGATTGCCGCCGGGAACAGCACGCCGACGGCCGAGCCGATGACCGTGACGACAGTGGCCGAGACGGCCGCTTTCTTCAGCGTGGAGAATAGCCGCGTAAAGTTGCCGGAGCCGTAGTTGTAGCCCAGGATGGGCTGCATCCCCTGGCAGATGCCTATGATGATGAAGACGAAGACGGTGACGTAGCGGTTGAAGACCACAACGGCGGCAATGGCGTTGTCTCCGCCGTAGCGAAGCAGCGAGTTGTTGATGATGGCGTTGACCACGGAGCCTGCCACGTTGATGAGGAACGGCGAAAGGCCGATGTAGATGATCGACTTGATGATGTCCCGGCGTATGCGGTAGATACCGCGCTCGAAGTGCACCTCGCTGTCGCGCTTGAAGAAGTGGCGCATCACGAAGATGGCGGTGACGAGCATCGCTATGTCGGTGGCAATGGCGGCGCCGCGGATTCCCATCTTGAAGCCGAAGAGGAACGTCGAGGCCAGTACCAGGTTGATGGCTACTCCCAGCAGGTTGGTGTACATGGCCAGGCGCGGGTAGCCGGTGGCGCGCATCACGTTGTTGTAGGAGAAGGTGAGGTTCATCAGCACCATGCCCGGCAGCAGCCACATCAGGAACTCGTGGGCGTAGGGCAGCGTGTTGGGGGAAGCCCCGAAGAGCATCAGTATCTTGTCCAGGAACAGGGCGAAGACCGTGATGTAGGCCAGCCCTATGTAGATGGTCAGTTGCACCGAGTTGCCCAGGATGAGCTGCGCGCGGCGGTGGTCCTTCTGGCCCAGGACTATGGAGATGCGTGTGGCCGAACCGGCGCCTATGAGCATACCCAGCGCCGTGGCGAGGTTCATCACCGGGAAGGTCACCGCTATGCCGGCAACCACGTTGGGGTCGTCTATGGCGTGGCCGATGACCATCGAGTCGATGATGTTGTAGAGCGCCTGCACCACCATTCCCACTACGGCGGGGATGCTGTATTTGAAGAGCAGTTTCCCTACTGGACGGCTCCCGAGTTCCAGCATACGGCTTTTGTCGGCGGACTGTGTCAAGGCTCCAGGGTGTCGGATGAGTAGTTTGCGCGTATGTGTTTGCGGCGCCTGATGGCGAAGAGCCGGTTGCCTATGGGGCGTCCGAGGAGCAGTGCGGGAGCTATCTTCCAGCCGCGGGCGTCGCCGAGCAACCGGGCGCCGCGGCGGTAGTCGAAGGCTTCGAATAGCCAAATGGCCGTGAAGAGCACGACGGCGGCTATCGTCCCCACGAGGCTCGGGAGTGCGAGCAAAGCTCCGGCTATGCCGCAGAGTAGCGCCAGCCATTGGCAGACGGAACTTAAGCCGGCCAGCACGAAGGGGCGACGCGGCAGGAAGCGCGAGGTGAAGCGGCGGCGGTCGCGGCGGTTGTCGAAGAGGCGGTCCGTCTCCTCGCCGTAGCGAGGCGTAGGAGTGGCCTGGTCGCTGAACTCTACCGCCGTATTCTCCGGCGTTGCCACGGCGTTGATGAAGATGTCATCCTCGCCGTTCACCAGGTCGGCCGTGGCGGCGAAACCCTTGTTGGAGAAGAAGAGGGAGCGGCGGTAAGCCAGGTTCAGTCCGTCGCCGCGGAAGGGGAGGTTGCGTCGGGCTGCGTCCATCCATGCCGCCTCGGTCATCAGGAAGCTGAAGCGGCGGGATGCGCGGCCGCGCTTCGCGAGGTCGTCGAAGCATAGCTGCGAGCGCCCCAGCACCACGTCGGTGTGCGGGTTGAAGTGCGAGGCTATCGTGGAGAGCCACAGGTCGGAAGGCACGTCGCAGCGAGCCGAGGTGGTGAACAGCCATTCCCCGACGGCGGCTTTCGCGCCGATGGTGATGGCCAGTTTCTTGCGCGAAAGGGAATGCGAGCCCGGCGGATAGAAGCAGAAGCGCACGTGCGGCGACGTGTTGTCGGCGGGGTCTATGAAGCGCTCTTCCAGCACCTCGTTCTGTCGCGCCGAGCCTTCGTGCACCAGTATGATTTCAAAGTCGGGATATTTCTGCCGGTGCATGGCCTGGAGAAATGCTTCCACGTTGACGTCCGAGTTCATCAGCGCGATGACCGAAAGCGAGGGGAGCGCCTCCCCCTCTTCGGGGACGCGCGGCTCCGGGATGCGCAGGCGCCGCATCGGCGCGAATCCTATGCGCCATGCCGCAATGGCCGCCACGAGCGCCAATCCGAGAAGCACCCATGCCGCCACCGGCAGTTCCAATGAAAATAATGTCATGACATGTCCTGTTTTATGGTTTCCATCCCTGTGTTTATAACAATCCGGCGTGCCGTTTTATTGCGCCCGGCACGCCGCAAGACCGAAAATTCTACTGTCCCGTACCCCTTCGGGCCGCTAAAATTCGGAGAAGAACTTCGGCTTGATGACTATTCCCGCGCGCAGCCGCGAGTGGAACTGGTTGTAGTCGAGCAGCGACTCTCCGTAGCCGTTGTAGTATTGCAGGAAGAAGTACTGGTTGGATTTCTTGTGGAAACGCCATGAGAACTCGAATATGGTGTTGAAGTTGAGATTCCAGCCCTTGCGCTTCACGAATGTGATGTCCCAGATGAACTTGCGGTCCAGGGTGGCTATCTCCACGCCGGTCTGGTAGATGCCGCAATAGTTCAGGATGTCGCGGTTATTCTGCCCGTCGATTATGGGAATCCACACCTTGCCGTACACCATAATCCACGGGTCTATGAGCACGGAGCCGCCGATGGAGATGCGGTTCCAGGAGCGCGACTGTATGGAGTCGCGTCCGTTGCTCTCATGTTCGAGCAGCAGCGTCAGCTTCCCCACGTAGCGGTCTTTGTTGAAGAAAGGCTTGCTCCACCCTATGCCGGGGTTGAAGTTGAGGTCGTGCATCGGCAGGGATTTCTCGAACACGTTCCAGAAGGTCTTCTGCGTGTACATCAGGAAGATGTAGGTGTGCCACGGAAGCACGGAACGTGTGAGTTTCTGGGCTATTGAAATCTGGAATTTAACGTCCGAGTTGGTACGCGAAGGTTTCTGCACCCCTACCGTGGTTCCTACGGTGAAATAGTTGTCCTTGTAGAGGCCGAAGTATGGGCCGTTGTCAAACTCCCGGCGCAACGAGTCCACATAATTGGTCTGGTTCTCCGCCGGGACGAGCTGCGCCCGGAGTGGCGGCAGTGCCGTGACGGCCAATATGATGAGCAGAAGTATACGCTTCATAGTGTAGTTGTCTATAGCTTAAATCGGGTGCAAAATTACTAAAAAACCGTCACGTTTAAAAGCCTGTTTCGCAAATCGCACACAAAATCCGAAAATTATCCGACAGATTTAATTGTATATGTCGGAGGATATTGCTACTTTTGTAACCGTTTTTCGGGACGTCCGTACAACGATTCGGCTTCCGGCAACGTTTCAAGAGAAGATATGATAGACTTCACACCCATAGCCCGTCGGTTGCTGTGCCCTAAGGCGGCACGCACCTCGCTGTATCCGGGACGCGTCGAGGCGCTGCAGCGCGCAGAGCTCACGGCCCTGATGCGTCGCCTCGCCATGACCGCTTACGGGCGTCGCCACGGGGTGGCGGAAGCTCCCGCTCCGGCATCAGTTTACGAACGGCTGCTTGCTCTGCCCGTGGTGGATTATGAGGAACTGCGCCCCGAGGTGATGCGTATGATAGGAGGGGAGAAGGATGTGCTCTGGCCCGGACGCTGCCGCTACTTCGCGCAGTCGTCCGGTACCTCCGGCGGCAAGTCGAAATACATACCCGTGACCGCCGCATCGCTTCAGCGCAACCATTACCGGGGGGCAGGCGACAGCGTGGGCCACTACCTGCTCTCCAATCCCGGGAGCCGCATGTTCTCCGGCAAGGGGCTGATACTCGGCGGCAGTTTCGCCAACGAGGTGCCCTCTGCGGCTATGGCTCCCGGTGTGAAGATAGGCGACCTCTCTGCCACGCTCATCGACCGTATCCCTTTCGGCGCCGGACTCTTCCGCATCCCCGACAAGAGGATTGCCCTGATGCCTGACTGGACCGAGAAACTCCCGCAACTGGCACGTGCGGCCATGGACGAGGATGTCACCAACCTCTCCGGGGTGCCGTCGTGGTTTCTCGGGGTGATACGCGAGGTGTTGGAACTCAAGGGGTGCGAACGCGCAACCGACGTGTGGCCCAACCTCGAAGTCTTCTTCCACGGAGGGATAGCCTTCGGCCCTTACCGCGATGAATACCGCTCGCTCTGCGACCCTGCGAAGATGCACTATATGGAGACCTACAACGCCTCGGAGGGTTTTTTCGCATATGCCACCACACCGGGAGCGGGGCGTATGCAATTGCTGCTCGATGGCGGCGTGTTCTACGAGTTCGCGCCTCCCGGCGGGGGCGACCCCGTGCCGGCATGGCAGGTGCGGGAGGGAAAAGTCTATGAGATGCTGATAACGGCGGCCAACGGCCTGTGGCGCTACCGCCTGGGCGACACCGTGCGCATTGAAGACGCCGATAGGATGCTCATTACCATAGCGGGGCGCACCAAATCGTTCATCAATGCCTTCGGCGAGGAGGTGATGGAATATAACGCCGACGCCGCCATCTCGGCCGCTGCCGCCGCCACCGGAGCGCGGATACGCAATTATACCGTGGCACCCGTCTATGCAGCCGCCGGCAGGCGCGGCCGCCACCAATGGGTGATAGAATGGATAACGCCCCCCGCCGACGCCGCCCGTTTCGCAGAAGTGCTCGACGCCACGTTGCAGAGCGTCAACTCCGACTATCAGGCCAAGCGCAGCCATTCCCTCTTCCTCGACCCTCCGTTGGTCACCACCGTTCCGGAAGGGACCTTCGACCGCTGGCTCGCCACCCACGGCAACGGCCGACTCGGGGGACAGCGCAAAATACCGCGCCTCTCCAACGACCGCAAAATCCTCACCGACCTCGGCCTGTGAGCGCATGTAGTCTTAGCTAAGATAGCAAAAACAGCTAAGGCGCCTATTCTAAGGGAGTGCCCGGGTTAGAATTTGCGGAAGGTGAAAGTGGTGCCTTGGCTTTCGGGGGTGGGGACGTATAGGAGTTCGAGGCGACGGCCGTCGAGGCGCAACACCTGCAGCTCGCATTGCGCGGGGAGGCCGAGCAGCGGTTCGCCGTATTGCGTGTCCGTGTCCGGAAAGTCGAGGAACAGCGTGTTGTCGTCCAGACGGTAGTTGCCGAATCGGTTGTCCATGCGGTGGCCGGACAAGGTCATGGACATGTGGATGGTAGAGTTTTGGAAATTCCAGTCCACGGAGCATCCTTGGGGTACTTCATGGCCTTCGGTGTCTCCGGTGACGGAGACGAGCTTCCAGTTGCCGAAGAGCGGGCCGATGTCGCCGTTGTTGTGCGTGCAGCCGCCAAGTGTCAGCATCACCAGCGCAATGAGCGGGAGGAGGAATCCCCGTGCGGTCTTATTTTCCATTGTGTTTTTTCTTGAAGGTGAACGTGCCGGAGTAGGTGAGGGATACGCGGGCGCCGAAGGAGTTGCCGTATAGCGAGCCGTGGGTTCCGGCCAGTTGTGCCGTGACGGCGAGTTGGGGGACGGCGCGCGGCGTCCATGAGGCGGCGGCGCTCCACGAGGTGTCGTGGCGGCGGTGCGGTGCCGGAATCTTGGGCGTCCCCCACGAGGTGCGCTGCGAGAATAGAAGCTCGTAGTTCCATCCGGCGGCCGGAGTTCCGGATATGCCTATATGGTAGCCCCGGAGGCGGTTGTCCAGGAATGCCGGGTAGCCGTCGAGGTTATAGGCCGGGCTTTTCACGAAGGGCGAACCCATGGACATGCCGTAGTTGGCCCAGCCGTCGTAGGCGAAGTTGTTGTAGTAATCATCGGCGCCGGTGGCTTCGCCGGGAATGCCGGTGCCGGGAAAGTCGCCCGGCGCCCAGTGCATGGGGCCGCTCTGGTTGGTTAAGTCGATGTATTCCACCGTAGCGCGGTCTATCCACTGCGGAGTGGCGGCGGAGTATGAGAGTCCCCACACGCCGTCCCAGCCGTTGAGTTTGCCGATGCCGGAGCCGTCTTCCCACGGCCACTGGAAGTAGGCCGTCAGGCAGTGGCCCTGCGGCAGGCGCCAGCGCAGCGAGGCGTCCCAGGAGCCGAGCGAGTTGCCGTCGTAGTATTCGCTGCCTTCGCCGCGGCTGGGAACGAGCACTTTCAGGAATTGCTTTAGGCCGCCTTTCATCTTGTGCTCCTCTATCATCTTGCCGTCAAGGTATATGCGGCGGGTGCCTCCGAACTGCGCGGCGTGTTGCAGACCGACGGTGAAGGCGAGCGGCTGCCGGTCGGCCACGCGGAAGTAGAGGCGCTTGTGGTGCATCAGAGTGCCGGTGGTGACGAAGTCGGAATAGTAGTTGAACTGCTTTTCGAGCCAGCGGGAATCGGTGAATTTGCCGTAAGCCACGTCGGCCATCACCTGCAGCCATCCGCGGGTAAGCGGCACGTCCTGGAAACGGACGAAGCCGAGGCGCACCTGCGGCACGGGGCGCGCGTTGTCGCTGTATACGAGGTCTCCGCTTCCGAGCGCCGGGAAGATGGAGAATGTGTTTTCCCACAGTCCGGCCTGTAGCAGCAGGGAGCGCCATTTTACCGAGCCGTAGAGTTGCTGCAGATGCACGGGCGAGGGCCGCAGGTCATGCTTCCCCCACTTGTCGCCGTCGGTGAGCCAGCGCCGGTATTCCACGCCACTGAGGTAACCGGCCACCAGGTCGGCTCCGAAGCTGTAGGCGAAGCGTCGGCTGTCGTCGCGGTCGCGGTGTGCCCCGATGCGCGCGGCGCTAACGTAGGGGGACACCCAGAGGGTGCCGTCGCGGCGCGACGAGAGGTAATAGGGGGCGGTCTTGCCGTCGGAGGCCTGCATCAGCAGTGAGCCGGAATAGTCTATGGCGTAGCCTTGTTCGGTGCCGGACCCGGTGCATGGCGCTATGGGGTCGGCGGCGCAACAGCGGCCTTGCGCGGCGGCGTTGACGGAGATGGCGGCGACGATCGCTGACGCGAACAGGAGGCGTTTACTGGACATGGTAGGTGTCGATATGTCGGCGTTTTTTTTCCTCGAAAATCTCGGAAATCTTGAAGAAGATGCCGCTTTCCTCCACTTCGCCGAACTCGTGGTTGATGGCCGTGCCGAACATGCGCATCGTGGGCGACAGCGACATATAGGCGTTCACCAGAGGGGGTATGTTGAGGGCGTGGGCCCGAATCTCGGCGTTGAGCGCCTTGTAGTCTTCCTTGAAGGAGTCGCCCTTGATAACGGAGGCGAGCCATTGCGGCGAACTGGTGATTTCAAGCGGCTCGATGGGGCGCACAAGTTCTTCGGGGTCAGGGAAATGTGTGTTGAGGAAGTAGAGCAGCAGGTCGCGGCATTCGCGGCTGTATTCGGGATACATCGTCACCTTGCCGAAGAGGTATTCTATCTGCGGATACTTCACTGTGAGGGCGCCGAGTCCGTCCCAAAGGTTGTCCAGGGCGTAGATGGCTTTCGGCTTGGTGCGGGTGGACTGGTAGTAGGGTGCCACGAACGAGCGGCCGAGTTCCAGCGTCTTGGGAAGGTAGTAGTCGAGGAACTGACGGGAGAAACGGAACATGTGTGCCGTGGCGATGCGCGGGGTGCCATCCGGCTCGCGGTGCATCTCCTCGCCGAGCAGGAAGCGGTAACCTCCGATGATTTCGCGGTCCACGGGATCCCACACTATGAGCTGGCGG
>DKVK01000001.1:616-1941 GCA_002491165.1 Porphyromonadaceae bacterium UBA7180 | reverse complement strand
ATCCCACACTATGAGCTGGCGGCAGGGACGCTCCATGGTGTCGAAGTCGTCGATGTCGCAGGCTTTGCCGGTGCCCCCTCCGCCGTCGCGGAAGGCCAGCTCGCGCAGACGCCCTATCTCGCGCATGGTCTGCGGCTGATGGTGCGCGTCGATGACATATATCCGGTTTCCGCCTTTGTTCGACTCCCTGAGCAGGCACTCCTCGGTGAGTTCGCGGATTATTTCCTCTCGGTCTATCTTGTTTATTATCTGCTCCATAGATTATGACGGGGAAGGCGTGCGGCTATCTGGGGAGAGACGGAAAGAGGACTTGCGCACGCACAAGTGACTTCATAATTAGCTGATTTAAACGCAAAGTTACGAAAAACCTCCGACCCCCGCAACTTTGCCAAAGGAAAAAACACCCCGGCCTCCGTTTTTGCCATGTATAAACAAGAAAAGACCGGCATGGCGGCCGGTCTTTGTATGGGTAGAGGGCGGGTCGTTGTCAGAGGATAACCTTTACGGACCGGCTTCCGGCACGCACGATGTAGATTCCCTTTGCGCCGAGAGCGATGGGGGAGTCGGCTGCACCGTTGTAGACCATGCGGCCGTCGGTGCTGAAAATCTGCACGTTGTCGACACCCGTTACGGTGACGGTGCCGTTGGTAGCTGTTACCGTGGGAGCGTCGGTGTCGGCGGCGATACCGTCGATGCCGCTCGAGGAGCCTTCACCAACCTTTATCATGGGCTTGTTCATGGCGCTCATGAAGCGGATGGTGGTCAACTGGCGGTAGTCGTCGTAGTCCTCGCGAGAGGCGAGCACCTGATAACCGACTGTCTTGTCGTTGGCATTGTCGCCGGTAGTGTCGATGGTGTATTCTTTCGAGCCGTCGGTTATGCGGTGCATGTCGGCCGGATAAGTGATGGTCTCGCCGGCTTTCATGTTTACTGTAGCCTTGAAGGAGTCTATCCACAGTGCGCTGCGGCCTGTGCCATAGAAGCATACGCGTGTGCGGTTGAGTTCCTCGAAAGGATAAAGCACATCTTCGTAAGATTTGAATCTGTCGCTCGTAAGGTCTTCGTGAAACACGTCGCACTCCAGGTTGGGTTTGTAGTCATAGTTGTTTTCGGACCACCAGTCGGTGCTGTAATTGTAGATTACATAGCCGCCGGAAACGGAGATGGCTTCATTGGCCATGTCTGCCTGAATAGTGATGTTGGGGTCTGAAAGGTTGCTCAGGTCGTAGTCCGGCGAGATGATGTAGGCACCGCCGAAGATGTCGTCGTTGTCAGCGCCGGGATAGTAGTTGAAGGTGTCTATGCCCATTGCACCGTTCATGTAC
>DKVK01000001.1:0-308 GCA_002491165.1 Porphyromonadaceae bacterium UBA7180 | reverse complement strand
GGGGGTATTTTACGTACCATCCGGCATTGTCCGGAAGATAGTCCCAGATGGCGCCGCGCTCTTCATGTTTGGTGAGAGTGCCCGTGGATTCGATATAGTCGAAGTTGCTTTGGCCGAGCACGAAGGTTTCGTCGGCAGTGGCGGTGTGCTGTTTGAAAACGATGACGTGGAAGATGGGGCTGGGAGCGTCTTCGCTCTCGAAAGTCCAGGTTACTTTCACGTTGCCGTCGTTGACGGTCGATTCACAAACCGGCGTAGGCAACACGAGGACAGCCGAAGCGAGGCTGCTGGCTCCGATCAGGAACGCC
>DKVK01000023.1 GCA_002491165.1 Porphyromonadaceae bacterium UBA7180 | reverse complement strand
ATTTGCATCGTCATCTGAGGTCTACAGACTTGAGTGTACTCGCTGCAGACACACTCAGTGAAACACTACCAAACTTGCAATTAAAGTTACGGAATTACAGGCAACGCAGAAGTGAATGTGCAATTTGCAATTCTTCTATTGCAAATTGCACAAAACAATTATTTTTCTATTACTTATTTTTCTATTATGGTAAAATATGGCTTACTTGGCGGCGACGCGGCGGTAGACGGCGAGGGTCTTTTCGGCTATGGTCTGCCAGTCGTAGGGCGACAGGTCGTAGGCGCGCGGCGTGCGCGGCGTGGCAGACGAGAGGCGCTCGGTTATTTTCCGGGCCAAGGTGTCGGTGTCGCCGACTGCGAAGAAGTCATCCTCTTCGAGTTGCGCTATGCGGTTGGCAGGAATGTCAGAGGTCAGCACGTCGAGGCCATAGCTCATGGCTTCGAGCAGCGAGATGGGCAGTCCCTCGTGCGACGATGGAAGCACGAACAGCGCGGCGTGGCTCATAACCTGCCGCAGTCTTTCACCCTTTATGAAACCGGTGCGCACCACGCCGTTTTCGTCGCATAGGCGGTGGAGCGAACGCGAATATTCGTCAGGATGGTCGGCCTCCCCGGCTATGACGAGCTTGTAGCCATCCGGCGCGGCTTTGCGGAATGCCTTCACAAGGTCGTCGAACCGTTTTTCCGGCACCAGACGGCCGAGTCCGATAACGTAATGGCCCGGAGTGAGGCCGAGGCTTTCGAGATAGTCCGTCTCCGGGCACGGCGCCGGTGTTTCCACACCGTTATATATAAGGTCGGTGTTGCGGCGGCCGTAGTTTGCGGCCAATGAGTCGGCTATGGGTTGAGATATGACGATGACGGCGTCGGCCCGGCGCGAACCCCACTTTTCCCCAAGGCGGAGAACCCGCTTTGCGAGCGCGCCCCACTTCTGCCGGTCGTAGTCGGGACCGTGGTTGGTGACCACCACTTTCAGACCGAGCATCTTGGCGAACGGTACCAGCAGCGACGGTCCCACGGCGTGGATGTGCAGCACGTCGGGGTGTAATGATTTGGCCTTAATGACCGCGAGGAAAGTGTGCACCACCGCCTCGAGGCTCTTGAAGCGCGGCGCGAAGATGTCGCGGAGATGCACGCCGCGGTAATCGGGGCCGCAATCGTCGGCCTCTGCAAGGTAACAGGAACGGCGCATGACGGTGACGTCGTGGCCCATGGCCGCGATGCGCGGGTAGAGTTGCTGACAGTGCGTCTCCACTCCACCCTGTATGCCGGGGATTCCGCGTGTGCCTGTTACTACTATCTTCATTCTATACGGTTCACTCGTTTTCTTCCATCTGCCTGAGCACCTGCGGCAACAACTTCACGGGGCGTCCCGCCATGGAGCGCAGTTTGTTGCTTATGACCCACCGCGCCGGCTTGGCGATGTACTTTTTCATCACCGGCGAGGCGGTGCCCACCATCCAGCAGTGCTTCGGGCAGTTGCGCACATGCTCGCGCACACGGTCGGCCTCCTCGGAGTTCCATATCTCCTCGAAAGTCTTGCCGCTGCGTATGTTGCCCATGCTCAGTTTCCACTTCTTCTCCTCCATGCCGTTGCAGGGGAAGACCTCGCCCCACGGATCAATGAAGAAGTTGACGGTTCCGGCCTCGCAGGGGAGCAGGCGCTTGCCCCCGTTCACATAGTTGATGAGACCCATATTGAAGTATGCGCGGAACCACGATTTGGGATGCTTCTCCTTCAACTGCGCCTCTATGAGGCGCAGGAAGTTCTCCGACACCTCACGGTGGTTGGTGATGACGTTGTCGTATTTGTGGAAGTAGAAGGAGTTGTGGAAGGCGGCGGTGGCGAACTCCATGCCCAGTTCCTTCGACAGCTTGTATAGGTCCAGCATGTCGGCTGAGTTATGGTTGGACACCGTAATGCCGAAGCCGATGTCGGTGAGGCCCATGTCCTTGAGGGTGTGGAGTATGCGTACGCCCTTCTCGAAGCCGCCCTGGCGGCCGCGGAGCTCGTCGTTTTTCTCCTGCAAACCCTCGATGCTGATGCGTATGCCGATGTCGGGAAATTTCTCGGCAAGGGCTATGACGCGCTCCTCGTACCATCCCGAAGTGGAGATGACGATGCGCGGCGACTTCTGCCGCATAACCTCGATAATCTCGTCAAGGTCCTCACGCACGAAAGGCTCCCCGCCCGTTATGTTGACGAATTTGAAATGCGGCAGCATCTCAAGGTCACGGGCGGTTATCTCTTCCTCTTTTTTTGTGGGATTCTGCCAGATATTGCACATCTGGCAGCGCATGGGGCACCGGTAGGTGGTGATTATCGATATGTCGGTTGGCAGTTTGTTCATCCTGTTGGGTCGCTTGGGTCTCAGCTTACTGTGAGCGATTGCAAAATTACAAATAATTTTCTGAATCAGAGTAATAATCCGATAGTTTTCTGAGGAAAGAAGTGTGGCTGTAAATGCGCCGGGCCTCTTCGGCGATGCGTAGATGCTTGAAAGCGTGCCGTTTATCGAAGTCGCGGAGTATAGCTTCCAGTTCTTCGCGGTTGCCGGGGTTGAAGCAGACGCCGTTGAGGGGATTCACGGCTTCGGTGAGTTCGCCGATAGCCGACGCCACAACGGGTGTTCCGGAGCAGAGCGCCAATGCCAGCGCGTCGGCGCCGCAGAGATATGTTTCCGACGGCACCACGGCTCCTTTTGCGCGAGCGAACACCTCCGGAGCTTCCTCGGCACGGTAGAAACTCACGCGCAGCCCGCGTTCGGCTATCTGCCGCAGACGTTCCATAAGCGGGCCGTCGCCGCAGACTGCAAGTTCCACTCCGGTTTCCAGAGCCGCGAGCGCCAGCGTTTCAATGCCGCTTTCGGGCGTAAGGTCGCCGGCAAAGCAGAAAAAGTCTTCGCGGCTGTCCGTCACCTCGCCGGCATAATCCGGGCACGCCGCTGGCAATACCTCCACGCGCGAGGCGGGGAATCCGGCCTCAAGCAGTTTGGAACGCATGAAAGCCGAGTGGGTGAGGAAAACGTCGGCACACTGTTCGAGGCGCCCGCGATCCCAATAAAGGGAGGCCAGCAAGGCCATGAAGGAAGGGAAAGTGCGGCCGTCCACACAACGCTTCAGCATCACGCGGCGCGAGCCGTGGATGCATTCTTCGCACACCTCGCCGTCGTGCGTGCGGCACTCTCCGGCGGGGCAGAGCGGACGGTAGTCATGCAGGCTCCAGAGGGTACGAACCCCCATTCTGCGGGCCGTGCGGCCGAGCGCCGGCGACGCCGTGGAGTGCATGTTAAGCACGTGCACGCAGTCGGGACGGAACTCCGCGATGGCGGCGGCGAGACGCGACGGCGTCCCGTCGAAGCCGAAAATAGCCTTTGCCGCAGCCATGGGGTCAGGCTGTGGCGTGCCGGCACAAAAGTCCGCAACGTCGTGACCCTGCTCCCGGAGCATGGCTGCCGTGCGGGACGCGCCCTCACTATGTCCGTCAACAAGAAGTATTCGCATAAAAAATCCTCGGCCTCCCCGTCGGCGGGAACGCCTTATAGATAAACGCACCGCGTCCTCGGTTTATTGCGCCGCGCCGCCAACTTGCGCCGCGGTCAATACCACTAAGTGGCAAAAATAGCAGTCAGCCCATTATTCCAAGTAATGGATAAAAATAGAGGAATAGGTATTCCAAGTCATTCTATCAAAAACTTTTCAAATATTAAAATCTCAAAAAAAGATTTGGATAATTAAATTAAACGTATTATCTTTGCGTCAATTTCAATTTTTATAATAGGTATTAATTGGCTATTTTTATAAAATATGAAAAAAACAGCACCTCATATAGTCCAATATCAAGGATCTAAGCGGAAACTGGCACCACAAATTTTGAATTATCTGCCACGTCGTTTTAACAGGTTTATTGAGCCATTTGCAGGAATGGCGGCGATGTCTATTGCCGTGGCATCAGAAAATCGTTGTAATCGATTTATTATTAATGATATTAATGCCCCCTTAATATCGTTACTTCAAGATGCAATCGAAAATCCAGAAACATTGCATAGAAAATATTCTGATTTATGGGAACAACAGTTTTCTTATCCAGAAGGATCGGAAAAGCATTTTTATCATATCAGAGAACTTTTTAATAATGGCAAAAAAGAATCCCAATTGATTTTATATTTGATAGCACGATGCGTAAAAGGATCGGTTAGATATGGAGCAAACGGGAACTTTAATCAATCTCCTGACAAAAGAAGAAATGGAACAAACCCTACAACTCTCCTGAAAAATATTAGTGAAATATCCATCCTCTTAAATGGGAAATGTTCTTTTTATACTCTTGATTACAAAGAAATTCTGAAGGACGCCAGCCAAGGAGATATTATATATATGGATCCTCCTTATCAGGGCGTTTGTAATGGCAGAGATCCAAGATATTTCTCAGGAATAGATTTTCAGGATTTCGTAGCGGCTTTAGAGGATTTAAATATGCGTGGAATAAATTATCTAATAAGTTACGACGGCACTTGTGGAGAAAAGAAATACGGAATCGACTTGCCTGAAGAATTAGGTCTTTCAAAAGTGATGTTACGGGCCGGGGTGTCTACGCAATCCGTTCTTAATGGAGGCAACTCCGAAACCGTAGAAGCTCTTTATATAAGCCAAGGACTAACAGGATGTGGTGTTTCATTACAACCTGAACTAAATTTATTTGAAGCATGAACAATTTACCTCTTGAGTTTATCAAAAGATTGAATGCAATTACGGCTAAGAGACCCGCAACAATTATAAAACACATTCTTGCGAACGGGTATATTACTTCAGAAGAGATTAAAGAAATTTATGGGTATAACCATCCTCCCAGAGCTATCAGAGATGTAAGGGAACAAGGGATACCAATAGTAACATATCGAGTAAAAGATAATAGCGGAAGAAGTATTGCAGCATATAAATTTGGGGATCCCTCATTGATGGACAACCAGATATCAAAAGTTCATGGAAGAACGGCTTTTGCAAAAGCGCTTAAGGAAGCTTTGATTGAAAAATATGGAGCTAAGTGTTTTATTTATCAACAAACACTTGACGCAACATTGTTACAAATCGATCATCGTGTGCCTTATGAAATTGGGGGAGAAGCAAGCCAAGATATTGAAGCTTATATGTTGCTGAGTCCATCGGCTAATAGGGCTAAATCCTGGTCATGTGAACATTGTGATAATTGGATAAAAAAAGATGTAAATTTTTGTTCCGGATGTTTTTGGAGTCACCCTGAAAGCTATAATCACATTGCCGGCAATAAAGAAAGACGGATTGTAATCACATTTACAGGTAATGAAATTGAAGATTATAATAAGTTAATCAAGCAAGTCGGAGTAGTTAACGCAGAACAATACATCAAAGACGTTATCAAATCAAGTCTTAAAATATAGTATCGCACAATAATATGGATGAGAAAACTTGAGTTCATCGACAACCAACGTGCCGAAGGGAATTTCTTCAATCTCCTCGACGCCGGCATGGCTTTCAAAGATTGGTAATCACTCAATAATAATTCTTAAAATTAGTAATTGTGGCAAAGCAGAAAAAAGATAAAATAGACTTACTTCTGTCGAAACTCGACAAAACACAATTTGCCGATTTCATCAGGAAGGAATGCTCTAACAACAGACAGTTCCAAGACAGGTTTCTCGCACTTGGGGCGGGAACTCTCTTCAAACCTGAACCAAAAAAATATGCTTCACGTGTGAAAAGCTTGATAAAGACCTATTCCGACAGGTATGGCTTTATCGAGTATCGTGCCACCTTTGATTTCAACCGTGCTGTGACCAAGATTCTTGACGAGGCTGATGAAGCGATAGAAAAAGGACAATGGGACGTCGCAATAGCCGTGCTGACCGGCATATCTTCAGTAGCCGAAGACATTATCAGCAGCGGAGATGACAGTGCCGGAGAGTTAGGAGCAATAGTAGACGGCTGCTTTGCAACATGGCATGAACTGGCTATTAATGAGGCGCTTCCCGAAAATATTAAAGCCGAGATTTTTGAACTCGCACTTTCCCGGTTCAATGACAGAGATCTCGAAGGTTGGGATTGGTGGTGGGACTGGATTGAAATGGCAATCGACCTTGCGGATACCCCTGAAAAACAAAATAGGACATTCATGGCATTGGATGCCATAAAGCCCGACGGCGATAGTTGGAGCGCAAAATTCCACGCTAAGACCGCTCAAAAGTATAAGCTCAAAATAATGTCGCGATGCAGCAGCGCGGAGGAGCAAGTCAAGTTTATGTATGACAACGTAGCTAATCCGGATTTTCGCAAAAAACTGATTCAAATGGCTTGGGATAAGGGCGACTACGACGAGGTGCTTAGACTTGCAGGAGAGGGTGTAAACCATGATGCCCAATATGCCGGACTTGTCAGCGATTGGCACAAATGGGAATATAAAGCCTATCGCGCAACAGGAGACCAGAACAATGAACTCCGGCTGGCCAGACACTTCTTTTTCAGTGAAGGAAGATGGGGAGAAAAGGAGTATACAATGGAATCGATGTATTCCGTGCTTAAGTCTCTTGTGCCCCGTGAAGAATGGGACAACTATGCAAAGACATTAATAAGCGAGGCGGAGGGTAGGAAAGATATTGACCATCTTCTTTATATATACACGCAGGAGGGCATGTGGCAGGAATACATGGATTATATTCGCAAGAATCCGGCCATAAATAACATTGACAAAGCTCCCGAGGAAGTTAAAAAGCTGTTCAAAGGCGAAATAGTAAAACTATATGCAACTGCCGTCAGAAATTACTTCCAGTATGCATCCAATCGTGATTCATACCGTGAGGGTGTCGAATGTTTAAGGAAACTCCTCAAATATGGGGGAACGAACGAAGCGCAACAAATCGTAACGGAACAAAAATCGCGCACCCCCCGCAGACCTGCGTTGATTGATGAGCTGTCAAAACTTTAGGTTCTGATTCGTCGGGGCTCGCTTGTTTCGGCGGCGGATTTTCGGACGGGGATTTGCGGGTTTGGCGGTTTTTCACTAACTTTGCACCAATTCGTGAATTGAACAATGAGAGAAATCAAAAAAGCCCTGGTGACGGGTGCCGACGGCTTCATCGGCAGCCACCTCACCGAAACCCTACTGGATCGAGGTATCGAAGTGCGCGCCCTGGCTCAATACAACTCCTTCAACAACTGGGGTTGGCTCGAGCAGATGCATCATCCCGGCCTGGAGGTAGTGACCGGCGACGTGCGCGACAACAACTTCTGCCGCGAGATTACGCGCGGCGTGGACACCGTGTTCCACCTCGCCGCCCTGATAGCCATCCCTTACAGCTACGTGGCGCCCGACAGCTACGTGGACACCAACATAAAAGGCACGTTGAACATGTGCCAGGCGGCGCGCGACGCGGGCGTGGGACGCCTGCTGGTGACCTCCACCTCAGAGGTTTACGGCACCGCACAGTATGTCCCCATCGACGAGAAGCATCCCCGCCAGCCACAGTCGCCCTATTCCGCCACCAAGATAGGCGCCGACGCACTGGCCAAGAGTTTCTACAACGCCTTCGACCTGCCGGTGGTCATTGCGCGCCCGTTCAACACCTACGGCCCGCGCCAGTCCGCCCGCGCCATCATCCCCACCATCATCTCGCAGATAGCCAACGGCGCACGTGAAATAAAGGTGGGCGACCTCACCCCGACGCGCGACTTCAACTATGTGACCGACACATGCCGAGGTTTCCTGGCGCTTGCCGAGGCCGACGGCATAGAGGGCGAGGAGATAAACATAGCCACCAATACCGAAGTCTCGATGGCCGAGACGTTGCGGCTCATCGCCGAGTTGATGGACGCCGACGTGAAGTGGGTCACCGACCCGGAGCGGCTCCGTCCCTCCAAGAGCGAAGTGTTCCGCCTGCACGGCTCCAACGAGAAGATTCGCCGCTTCACAGGCTGGCGTCCCGAGATGTCGCTGCGCGACGGGCTGAAGAAGACCATCGACTGGTTCACCGACGGCGATAACCTGAAACTGTACAAGTCAAATATCTACAACCGATGAAACAAGCCAAAATAACCGTCCTTATGCTTGGCGGCGCACGGCGCGTGTCAATGGCCGAACAGCTCAAGAAGAGCGGCTCGCATCTGGGCTACGATGTGGAGATACTCAGCTATGAGCTGATGAAACAGGTCCCCATAGCTGTCGCCGGCCGCGTGATAGTGGGGTTGCGCTGGAGTGACCCCGACGTGGTGGACGACATAGAGCGCGTGTGCCGCGAGTGCGGCGTGAACATAATCCTCCCTTTCGTCGACGGTGCCATAGAGATAGCCGCACGCTGCAAGGAGCGCATGCCCGACGTTTTCGTCCCCGTGAGCGACTTCGAGACCGCCAAGGTGATGTTTGACAAGGTGGAAGCCGCCAAGGCTTTCAAGGAAAAGAAGATAGCCATCCCCAAGACCTACTCGGTGATAAACGCCGGTATGCCTGCCATCGCCAAGCCGCGCCACGGCTCGGCCTCGCGCGGCATCAAGATTTTCTACAACCTCGAAGACCTCATGCACCTCGACAACCTCTCGGACTATCTTGTTCAGGAATATCTGGAAGACTGCGAGGAATACACCGTGGACTGCTACGTGAGCCAGGCAGGCGAGATACTCTGCACCGTACCGCGCATACGCCTCGAAGTGATGGGCGGCGAGGTGACACGCACCGAGACCGTACGCAACACAGAGCTACAGCAACTGTCTGAAAAGGTAATAGAGGCATTCCGTTTCCGCGGTCCGGTGACACTGCAATTCCTGCACGACCGCCGCGACGGCCGCTACCTGCTCATGGAAATCAATCCCAGGCTTGGCGGCGGCGTTATCTGTTCCATCTATGCCGGGGCGCCGATTCCCGACTATATCCTCTGCGAGTCGCTCGGCGTGGAGGTACATCCCACCCCCGACTGGTCGGACCATACACTGATGGCCCGCTACCAGAAGGAGACAATCTTCTTCAACTCATGACGCCGCATACCATAATAATAGCCGAAGCCGGCGTCAACCATAACGGGTCGTTGGAACGCGCCCGCGAGATGGTGCTCGCCGCCAAGGAGGCCGGTGCCGATTATGTAAAATTCCAGACCGCCGTCCCTGAGCTGGTTATCTCCTCGATAGCCGAAAAGGCCGATTACCAGAAGGAGAATACCGGCGACGCCCGTGAGTCGCAGCTCGACATGTGCAAGGCGCTGCACCTCCCGCTCGACGATTACCGCGAACTGAAAGCGCTCTGCAGGAAGGTGGGCATCGGCTTCATGAGCACACCTTTCGACCTGGTTTCCATCGACTTCCTGGCCGGGCTGGGGCAGGATTACTGCAAAGTGCCGTCGGGCGAAATCACCAACCTTCCCTACCTTCGCCGCGTGGCCGAAAAGGGTGTGCCGGTGATTCTCTCCACCGGAATGTCCACGCTCGCCGAAGTGGAGGAGGCCGTGGCCGTGCTCACCGGCACACATCCGGGGCATCCCTGCCGCTCGCGCCTGACGCGCGACGACATCTCCATCCTGCACTGCAACACGCAGTACCCCACTCCCTACGCCGACGTCAACCTGCGCGCCATGCTTACTCTCCGCACACGCCTGGGCCTGCGCACCGGATACAGCGACCACACGCGGGGCATCGAGGTGCCCGTCGCCGCCGTGGCACTCGGCGCCGAAATCATCGAGAAGCACTTCACCCTGGACCGCAATCTCCCCGGTCCCGACCACAAGGCGTCGCTGACCCCCGACGAACTGAAAGCCATGGTCAGCTCCATCCGCAACATAGAGCAGGCCCTGGGTTCTGAAGAGAAGGCAGTATCCCCCTCGGAGCGCGGCAACATCGAGATAGCCCGCAAGAGCATCGTTGCCGCCCGCGACATCAAGGCCGGCGAGCTCCTCACCGAAGAAAACATTACCGTAAAACGTCCCGGCAATGGTATCTCGCCGATGCGTTGGGACGAAGTGGTGGGAACGCGCGCACGCCGCGATTTCCCCTATGATTCACTGATAGAACTCTGACAGACCACAGCTTTATGACTCCTGTGCAGCGACATTATCTCATAGCCTCCAGTACACGTGCCGATTGGGGATTGCTCTCTCCGTTGGCGCGGAGCCTGCGCGAGCGCGGCAACCGTATCTCCGTGGCCGCCACCAACATGCACTTGCTGCCGCAATACGGCAATACTGTGCATGAAATAGAGCAAGACGGTTTCCGCCCCCTGAAAGTGCATGCCGCGGGAACCCCGGCTGAGATTTGCGCCGCCGTAATGAAAGGATTTGCGGACCTCTTTGCCGCTGAAAACTTTTCGGCAGTCATTGTTTTAGGGGACCGGTACGAAATGGTGTCCGTGGCGCAGGCCGCGGTCCTTGCCGGCATCCCGGTGGTCCACATAGCCGGAGGTGCCGTGAGCTACGGTGCATTTGACGATTGTTTCCGTCACGCTATAACCAAAATGGCAGTATTGCATCTTGTCGAGACAGAAGAATATCGCCGCCGCGTAATACAGATGGGCGAAAATCCGGCACACGTTGTGAATACCGGTGCCATCGGAGTAAGTCTACCTGACGAGTCGTTGCTGATGACCAAGGATGAACTCGACGAATCGCTTGGGTTCGAACTGCATCCCGACACCTTACTGATAACGCTGCATCCGGCCACCCTTTCCACCATGCCTCCGCTCAAGCAGCTCGACCAGCTTTTCCAGGCGCTGAAATCCTTCCCCGACCGTCCGCTCCTGTTCACCTCGCCCAATAACGACTCCGAGGGAGAAACGATGATACACGCCATCGAGACATACGTTAGGCTGAGTGGCGATAACGTGCATTTTGTGTCGTCGCTGGGACATCGCCGCTATCTCTCCGCACTGCGATACGTGGCGGCGGTGGTGGGCAACAGCTCCAGCGGACTTGTGGAAGTTCCCTCGGCCGGGATTCCGACGCTCGACATCGGATGCCGACAGGAGGGGCGCACCGCCGGACCTTCGGTGGTGCACTGCGGCGAGACTGCCGAGGAAATAGTGAGCGGACTCAAAACCGTGCTCTCCCGGGAAATGGAGAAAGTGGCCGCACGCCGCGAAAACCCGTATTACCAGCCGGATACTGTAATTAAAATGTGCCGCGCCATAGAGAACTGTAGTTTCACCCCTTATCCCAAAAAGAGATTCAATGACATACGCTGAACCCAAGACACTCTTCGTGATACCGGCACGCGGCGGCAGCAAAGGGATTCCGGACAAGAATATCCGTCACTTCAACGGCGTTCCGCTCATCTGCCGCGCCGTGGACCAGGCACGCCTCTTCGCCGCTGACGCCGACATCTGCGTGAGCACCGACTCGGAGCGCATAGCCGACACCGTGCGGCGCCACGGCCTCGAAGTGCCCTTCATGCGTCCGGGCGCCCTCGCCACCGACGGCGCCGGGACATATCCAGTGCTGCTCCACGCCGTGGACTGGTATGCCCGGCAGGGACGGCACTACGACCGTATGGTGCTACTGCAGACCACCTCGCCACTGCGCCGCCCCGAAGACATCCGCGCCGCCATGGACGCCTGGACTCCGGACTGCGACATGGCAGTAACCGTCTGCGAAGCCGCCACAAACCCCTATTACAACGCCTTCGAGACCGACGGCGAAGGGTTCCTCCACATCTCCAAAGGCCCCGGCGACTACACGCGCCGGCAGGACGCCCCGAAGGTGTGGGAATACAATGGTGCCGTCTACGTAATCTCCATCCCCTCGCTGCTGCGCGAGCCGCTGTCGGCCTTCGTGCGACGCCTCCCCGTGGTGATGCCGCGCGAACGATCCGTGGACCTCGACACCCCGCTCGACTGGACCATAGCCGAAGCCCTCGACCGGCAATTTAATGACACCCCGCAATCGGAATAATCCCTTCCCGAGCGTTAGATTAAACTAAAAGGGATTTTCCCGCTCTAATTACCGTACAAAGGTTAGAAACATACTTTATTTAAATACAGATAGTAATTATGAAGAAAGGACTCAAAACTTTAGTGATGCTGCTCGTGGGTGGCTCAATGATTTGCGCAACCAGCAGCTGTAACATGTCTAACACTGGCAAAGGCGCCCTCATCGGAGGCGGCGGCGGTGCAGGTGTAGGCGCGGGCGTAGGCGCCCTCATCGGAGGCGGCAAAGGCGCTGCTATCGGTTCGGCCATCGGTGCTGCCGTAGGCGCCGGCGCAGGTGCCCTCATCGGCAACAAGATGGACAAACAGAAAAAAGAACTCGAAGAGCAACTCGCCCAGCAGGCCAAAGTAGAGGAAACCACCGATGCCAACGGCCTGAAAGCCATCAAGGTGACTTTCGAGGGCGGCATCCTCTTCCCCACCAACGGCACAGCCCTCAGCGCCAGCGCAAAGAAAGACCTCACCAAGTTTGCCCAGTCGCTGAAAGGCAACCCCGACACCAACGTGCAGATTTACGGTTTCACCGACAACACCGGCTCAATGCAGGTCAACGACCGCATCTCCACACAGCGTGCACAAAGCGTGCTCTCCTTCCTTTCCAACCAGGGAGTTTCCCCCACACGCCTCACATCGCAGGGAATCCCCATGGCTGACTATGTAGCCTCCAACGACACTCCCGAAGGCCGCGCACAGAACCGCCGCGTGGAAATCTACATCTCCGCCAACGACAAGATGATTCAGGACGCCGAAAACGGCACCCTCAAATAATCGCCATCCCATCTCAATCACAGGAACTGAGGTCCCCGGGCCTCAGTTTTTTCATATTGGCGTTTTCATCCGAGTTTCATCAGTCGCGATGCCGGGCCCGACCCGGCTGACAATCCCGCTCCTTATTCAATCCGATGAAATCGCTCAAAAAATGCCGAAGTTTCCGATATGTGTTTAATCTGACCGTTTACTTAAAACAAAAGTCGCAACGGCTTTGGAGCAACGACGCCAAGAGGGTCATGAGAAAGGCTGGGAATTAGGATTCGAGGAAGGATACCGACAGGGTTATGACGTCGGCAACAACCAGGGAGTTTCCCACAATTATAACCATTGCTTATCCCGAACTCTCGTTGCGTGAATATTTTGGCTATATTTGCGGATTTTATTGGTAATCTCAACCAAAATCATTAACTTTGTGGCGTGCGACTGGTGACAGTCTATTGCATCATCCTTTCCGCAACCCCGCCTCCCCACCTTCCGGTGCGTCGGCGTTCCGGAAGCTCAAATTATTAACCCGTTTGAATATCAGTAAGTTACCAGCATATACTGAGTTCGCAGAACGAAAACTTATGACACCATGAAAAGATTCAAGAAATTCCTGACGGCGGCAGCGCTTCTTACCGTCTGCCTCTCTGTATCCACAACAGCTTCCGCCGAATGGCGCTACGGCGTGCGCGTAGGCGGTGCCATCAGCACCTCACGCTCCTCCAACCTCACCGACTATGACGTAACCGGTGTCTCCGGATTCTCCGGCGGCGTCACCTTCGAGTGGCAACACCCCACCACGGGCTGGGCCGCCGACGCTTCACTGCTTTATACCCATGTGGGCTCGAAACTTCAGAAAGGTGACTTCGACAACAAGACACGCACCGATTTCCTGCACGTGCCCCTCAACGTTAAATATAAATTCCACCTCAAGAGCACCAAGAACCTGCTCGCCCCTTATGTCTACACCGGCCCGGACGTCATGTTAGGTGTTGGCAAAGTGCCGCCGATGCCCGCCGACACTCACAGGTTGCAACCCGGCTGGAACGTAGGCGTAGGTTTCGACATAATCAACATCCTCCAGATACAGGCCGGCTACCGATTCTCGCTGGGCAACAACGCCGTGCACCGTGACTGGTTCGATGTACGCGACCACAAAATCTTCAACGACTACGTCTCCATCTCGGCCGCCGTCCTCTTCGACTTCTGACCATTTCCCCAATACCCCATATAGTATGCCGCGCCAGGAGGTGCGGCATACTTTTTATTTATTTCTTCTCCCGGTTTATTGCGCTTAAGACGAGCTTCATCTGGACGTCAGTATCGGCAGGGAGTTTGTCGACCAATATCGCGTAGCGGGTAAAATACCATATCTCCGAGTTTTCGTCGGGGTTGGTGTATGTGCCCGTGAATATGGTCCAGTTGTAGGTTTCCCTGATGGTGTCATAGTAGTACCGGTTGCGGTAAACGTCGATGTTCCAGTTATGTATGTCGTAGGTGAGCAACAGGGTGTACTTGCTGAAATCTATGCCCGTATAAAGGTCCGAAAAGCCCAGCGGGTCATTGGGAAGTTCCGACAGATCGTTCACAATAAACTTTTTATCAGACCATCCCTTTATTTTCTCAACCCACTCTGTGTCATGGATATTGAACTCCGAGGTGCAAGGCGGATAAGACTGCTCGATCCACAACGTCTTTTCGGTGGATGGTTCCATTTTGTCGCCGTCGCAGGAGCACAGCAACAGCAGCGACATCACAAAAACTGTAAGATATTTCATTTCACGAGTATTTTTTGTCCGTTTTGGATATAGATATTTCCGGGAACGGGTGTTTCAATCCTCCGTCCGCACAAATCGTAGGTATTGCCGTCTTGCGCTTTTCCGTCGATAACCACACCGTCGATGGCGGAAGAGGGGAAAGTGTCGGTTTCGATAAAATTTGTCATATAATTCCAACCGGGAGCCGCTGCATATTGCTGCTTCGTTCCTATGGGAATGTAGACTGGAATAGAAGGGTTAACGCTTGTAAAAGGCGTCCCGTCTGATTCATATCCCTGTGCCGTTACATAAACGGGTGGGATATTCGCCTTGCACCAGATACTTGTCAGACTGCCGCATAAAGCAAAAGCCCGGTCTCCAAGACTTTTGAGCGAAGTAGGCAAAACGATTGATGTAAGCTTGTTGCAACTCTGAAAGGCATTCTGTCCTATTGATTCCAATGTTTCAGGGAAATCAATTTTTGACATTTTAACTTGATCGAATGCAAATTCGCCGATGGAGACGACATGGGACGGGACATTCACTTCTTTCAAAGAAAAGCATCCTGAAAAGACGCTGGACGGAACGAGAGTCGAATTATCCGGCAGATGAGCCTCGGAGAGGTACCAATTATTGTAGAACTGACCTCCTTCGGAACAAAACTTACAGTTGTCCGGCAAGATAGCCTTTCCCAATGCAGAATTGGCAAACGCCATGCATCCGAGAAACTCGAGAGACTGAGGAAAGTTGATCTCAGATATTTTACAACAATAGAACGCAGCACAACTAATCGATTTCAACGACTCAGGCAGTGTAATTTTGCCTTCCAGTCCGCGGCATTGATAAAAAGCCTGTTCACCTATAACTTCCAGATTCTCGGGAAAAACGAGCTGTTCAGAGGTTAAACTTATACAGTCGGTGAAGGCCGATTTGTCTATTGTCCGTAAAGCCTTTGGCCATTTTATCTCATTGAGTGAAATGGCATAGGCAACTGCAAATTCGCCTATCTCGGTTACGTCATCAGGAAAAACAATCTTTTCCAAAGGGATTGTAGTGACCGTCCATGTTTCCCAATCCATTTGCGCATCTATATGAAACAGAGCGCGGTCCGGAATCTTTCCCCCTTCGACGACGGCATTCTCAAGGTTGATGATTTTCAGCCGGCCGTTGAACGAGGAATCCCACAGTGTGTTGAAATCGGCATCGTTCACCGGGCCTTCCACAGCGATGGAATCGATTTCATACACTCGTTCGCCCAGCACAGAAGCGAGCGTTCCGCTTTCCGACAAAACGGCATGTGCAAACTCGGTGCTTTCCGACTCCCTGCCGTCCGCTTTCTGTTTACGGCAAACCTCAAACTCACGGACCGGAACATTCTCCGACGGGCATCGCTCCTCAACCAATGCGGGAACAAGGACTTTATCCCTCTCGCCCGCAATACGGGCGACGCCGGTATGGGCAGCCCCCACGAAAGGCGCGACCGCTATCAGGCATAAACCGGCAATGACTATACGATCTTTCATTGTCTAAAACAGATTTTTTACAAAATTAGACAAAATAATCGAAACCCCTCTCAACAAATGTTGAAAAAATCCCGAAGTCACATACTATTTTTACAAGTCCATGAATCCGAAACATTATTAGGAACAATTTTGCCTCCGGAATACATGTTTTGCAACATAAAATTTGTTTTACCTTTGCACAACGTCTTGACAAAATAGTCAAGATAGCGACATAATTATTGAAAGCGTTTACTGACGCTCTTTCTTGACAAACGGAAATCTGGTAAATTTCAATATGCATCCATAATCCTCCTGATTACCAACAATATCTGTAGATTGCAGCGTACTAATAGTGTACTTTGAGAGAAGATTGCGGCAAGCCGGAGCAAATGGATTTGAAATAATTGTCATCCGTTAGATATTTTTAACTGCGCTGATTTGCGTCTTTCAACGGACCTATATATAATACTCCCCGATTTTCA
>DKVK01000107.1 GCA_002491165.1 Porphyromonadaceae bacterium UBA7180 | reverse complement strand
GAAATAACCTATCCTTCTCCTCTTCTCTTAATGTCATACAGTGCGCCCGGCGGATGGCCGGGCGCACTTTTTTGGACTTCGGATAGTACGCAGGGCCTTCCGAGTCAAAACAAAAAAAGACTGCCGCGCGGGGAGCGACGGCAGTGGAGTTTCTTTTCTATAATCAGTTTACTATTATCGTCGAGGTCATCATCCCGGGCATTATGTAATATGAATGTGCGAACTGACGGATGAAGTCGAGCGAACTTTTACGGGGATGCTTCATGTGGACGGTACTGTTTTCCTGATGAAGTAAATGTTTGGTAGAGTCTATTGTCATAGGCATTTCAATTTTTTGGTGAGTTACACTTAGTTAACGCACCGGCGTCCCGTTTTATTGCAATCCCCGCATTTAATTGGCCGAAAATTCCTTTTTCCGCGAATTATTGCTATCCGGAGGAGAGAATGGGGAACGAGATAAATAAAAGAGGCAGCCCCGGGGTGGGACTGTCTCCGGGTTTCTTGATTTATCTTGATTATCGGGGGTTAGCGCTACCCGTTAGCCGCCGGCGCGCCTTATGGCGGAGTCACGAATGCCTCCGTTCCATAATGCCGCTCAGAGGCCGCGGTATTCGGTGGTGGCGTCGAAACTGGGGCAGGCTTTCGCAGCGAAGTCGCGGTGGCCGTGGATGCGGGCTTTAGGGTAGCGGGACCGAAGAAGTCGGAGAAGAGTCAGCAGGGAGGCGCGTTGCGCGGGCGTGCGGGTGTCTTTCGGCGTCTTACCGTCCTTTGCCACCCCGCCGATGTAACATACCCCCACGGAGCGGGAATTGTGGCCGGTGCAGTGTGCTCCCGGCGTTCCTTCGGGGCGCCCTGAATGAACCGTCCCGTCGCGGTATACCACCCAGTGATAACCTATTCCGCGGAATCCGCGGGCACGGTGCCACCGGTCGATGTCGGCTACGGTGAAGTCGCGCCCTTCAGGCGTGGCGCTACAGTGGACTATGATTTCCTTGATTTCCATAAGTAAATTATTAATAAAGTTAAACAAACAAGTAATAGTGCCGATTTCACGGCTTCGCGGAGCCGTTCCAGGAGCGACGGGCGCCGCTCTTTCTGCGCGGCATCCTCCGAAGGAACAGCAACAGGTACTTCGCGGAGGACGGTGTCACGCACAGTGCGGTCACGCACGCGGTCACTGCCGCGCAGCAGCCCGCGTTCCCGCCAAACCTCTTTCACTACGGTATCTCCGGCGACGCGCATCACCACGCTGTCGCGCAGCAGCAGCGTGTCGCCGCGACGTTCCACTATGCGGAGGGTGTCGCTCGTGGCGGTGCGGCTTTCCACCGGCACATAGACCTTCCGCGAGCAGGCGCACAGCAGCAACAGTGCCGGCAGCAGCGCCGGCAACGTAATTGGTTTTCTCATTTTCAGTGTGATTTTTAAAGTAATAGTGAACGGCCTCGGTGGCCTATCGTTTACGCTGCAAAGTTAGGCATTTCCCGCGATTTGATACCGTAATTTGCCCCGCGTTTTTAACAATTCGGCGACTCCGCGCGTTTTTTCTTTGGGGGATTGCGAAAAAAGGATTATATTTGCCCCTTGAAACCGCAAAGACAATGATAGAAGACCATATAATAAACAAGGAGTCGAACGAGCAGGCAGTGCTCGTGGGGCTCGTGACGCAGCAACAGAGCGAAGCCAAATGCAACGAATACCTCGACGAACTGGCTTTCCTGGCCGACACGGCCGGCGCCGAGCCGGTAAAGCGTTTCATCCAGAAACTGGAATACCCCAACCCTCGCACATACGTGGGCAAAGGGAAGCTCGAGGAGATAAAGCGCTACGTGGAGGACCACGAAGTTGGTCTGGTGATTTTCGACGACGACCTCTCTCCCAAGCAGGTGCTCAACATAGAGCGCGAACTTCAGGTAAAAATCCTGGACCGCACGAGCCTCATCCTCGACATCTTCGCCAAGCGCGCGCAGACGGCCACCGCCCGCACCCAGGTGGAACTCGCCCAGTACCAGTACCTCCTGCCGCGGCTCACGCGCATGTGGACACACCTGGAGCGCCAGCGCGGCGGTATAGGTATGCGAGGCCCGGGCGAAACGCAAATCGAGACCGACCGACGCATAATCCTCGACAAGATTTCTCGCCTCAAGGAGGAGCTCCGCCACATAGACCGCCAGAAGAGCATACAGCGCAAGAACCGGGGCAAGCTCACGCGCGTGGCACTCGTGGGATACACCAACGTCGGTAAGTCAACCATCATGAACCTCCTGAGCAAGAGCGACGTCTTCGCGGAGAACAAGCTCTTCGCCACCCTCGACACCACCGTGCGCAAGGTGACCATCGACAACCTCCCCTTCCTGCTCACCGACACCGTGGGGTTCATACGCAAGCTCCCCACCCACCTGGTGGATTCCTTCAAGTCCACGCTCGACGAGGTACGCGAGGCCGACATCCTGGTCCACGTGGTAGACGTGAGCCATCCGCAGTTCGAGGAGCAGATAGAGGTAGTGGACAAGACGCTGCGCGACATCTGCGGCAAGCAGGAAAAACCCGTGATAATGGTCTTCAACAAGATAGACGCCTTCACATACACCCCGAAGGACCCCGACGACCTCACCCCCTCCACTCGCGAGAATATCCCGCTCGAAGACTTCGAGCGCCGCTGGAAGGCGAAGACCGACGGCAACTGCGTCTTCATCTCCGCCAAGGAGCGCATCAACATAGACGCCCTCAAGCAGCTGCTCTACGAGAAGGCCAAGCAGATACATGCCGAACGGTTCCCGTACAACGACTTTTTATACCGGAAATATGACGAAGACGAACTCCTCTGAGCCGCGCCGGCTCCGTTGGTGGGAATGGCAGCAGCTCGAGCGGCAGGGCTGCCGTGCCGAAAGCTGGGACCGCGTCCTGGTCACCGACCTTACCGACCTCTCTCTTATCCGTAACGTGGTCTTCTCCGGCGACGTATCAATAGGCGCCCTCGGCGGCGAACGCGCGGAGGAGGGACTCGAGAACGTGCGCATCAACGGTTGCCGCATCGGCGACCACGTGTGGGTGCGCAACGTAGGCGGCACGCTGAGCGGGTGCATCATAGAAGACCGCGTGCAGATAGAGAACCTGGACCGTATAGAGTTCGAGACCGAGGCGCAGTGCGGGCTCCTTAGCTCCGTATCGGTGCTTGACGAGACCGGCTCCCGTCCCGTGAAAATCTATCCCGGACTATCGGCGCAGATGGCATGGATGGCGGCGCATTTCCCCAAGTGGGCCGACGATGTGCTCTCCGACCTCCTGCTCGACAAGTTCGGCTACGACCCGCTACCCTCCGTCATCGGGCATGACGCCGTTATCCGCGACTGCGGCCCGATAGTGAACGTCCGCGTGGACCCCGAAGTGCACATAGAGGGCGCCCGCTCGCTGCGCAACGGCATGATAGTCAACAACGCGCCGCACGGCCGGGCGATGGCTTACGTCGGCCCGGGCGTAGACGCCGACCACTTCATCATAGAGGACGGCCGCGTGGACTCCGGCTCGCTGCTGCGCCACTGCTATGTGGGGCAGGGAGTGGAGGTGGACAAGGGGTTCACCGCCCACGACACCCTCATGTTCGCCAACACCTCGCTCGAAAACGGCGAGGCCTGCGCCGTCTTCGCCGGGCCCTACACCGTCTCCATGCACAAGTCGAGCCTGCTCATCGGCTGCGAGACCTCCTTCATGAACGCCGGCTCGGGCACCAACCAGAGCAACCACATGTACAAGCTCGGCCCCGTGCACTGGGGCATAATGCAGCGCGGAGTCAAGACCGCCTCCTCCTCTTATGTAATGTGGGGAGCGAAAATCGGCGCTTTCTCGCTGCTCATGGGTGTCCACAAGAACCATCCCGACGCCTCCGACTTCCCCTTCTCCTACCTCTTCGGCGACGAGAAAGGGAGCACCACCGTGGTGCCGGGGATGATGCTCCGCAGTTGCGGACTTACCCGCGACGAGAAGAAATGGCCCACGCGCGACCGGCGCCTCAAACGCCGCATCCCGCTGCACGACCGCATCAACTTCACCGTCCTCAACCCCGCCACCGTCAGCCGTATGCTCCGCGCTTTCCCCCTTATCGACGAGCTGCTGGGGCGCGGCGTGGACGACGACCTCTACATCCGCCATAAAGGGATGAAATTCCGCGCCTCGGCGCTTGACCGCGCCAAGAAATACTACGAGCTGGCAATAGCCCACTACCTCCAGGCACGCCTCGGCGACGCCCCTTTCCCCGAAGACAACGGCTCCATGCCGGCCGACACGCAGTGGATGGACGTGGCCGGGCAGATAGTGACGGCCGACGACGTGCGGCGCGTGCGCGAAGCCGAATCGCTCGAAGAGGCCGAAGCCGTCTTCTCCGAAGCATACGAACAGTTCGCCGACCGCGAACTGCGCTGGATTGCCGCCGTTTTCTCCGAAAGGTGGAAAGACCGCCGCGAGCTAATGCGCGAGTTCTCGGACCGCTTCCTCAAGATGGTAGAGGAGGACCGCCAGGCCTACCGCCGCTCCCTCGACGAGGAAAACGCCATGCTCTCCTCCCCCGACTGAGGGACTCTGCCGCCCCCGCCGCGACATATATACCCTGCCAAAGAGGGTGTATCAAAATTCTGA
>DKVK01000054.1:515-10964 GCA_002491165.1 Porphyromonadaceae bacterium UBA7180 | reverse complement strand
GATCGCCATCCATGTGGACTTTACACCCATGGTGGACATGAACATGCTTCTGATTACCTTCTTCATGCTGTGTACAACCATGATTAAGAGCCAGACTCTGCAGATTATCCTCCCCACAAACGAGGAAGTCCGCAAGGAACAGCAGAGCCAGGCTAAACAGTCCGAAGCCATCACTCTGATTCTCGACACCGAATACAACGGCGACACCCCCGCCGTCGATGCCGAGACCGGCAAGACAGTCCACAATATCTACTACTACGAAGGTATTGCCGACACCACTTTTGCCACACCCAACTACCTGCGCCGCGAACAGTTCATAGGCAATGTGAACCGCGAGGCACAGGGCATACGCCGAATCCTCCTGAACAAGAACCAGGAAGTTATGGCGGCATACCAGCAGCTCAAGGAGCGGTGGAAAAACCGCGAGATAACCAAGGAAGAGTTCGACCGCGAAGCTAAGAAAAACGCTTCCGACTCCACAAAGACTCGTCCTGTTGTGGTAATCAAACCCGGTCCCAACACCACCTACGAGGGTCTCATCAATGCTATCGACGAAATGAACATCAACCAGATTTCACGTTACAGCATCGAGCTTCCCACTCACACCGATACCCTCCTGCTCCAGCAGTACGAGCGTGCCAACAACGAGACTATTATCCGCCCCACCGTGCGTCAGCAGGCAACTGCGAACGCTCAGGCACAAGCATCTACTCCTAACCCCTAAAAGATTGCAGTTATGGCAAAAGACGTAGATCTTACCTCAAAAGAGTGGCGCGACATAGTATTCGAAGGCAAGAACAAGGAATTCGGTGCATATGTGCTCCGACAGACATCCCCCGCGCGCCACACTAAAGCCATTGTATGGGTGCTGGCTGCTGTTGCGGTTATTCTCGTTCTGCTCATCCTCAGCGTTAACGACGTGTTCAAACGCGCCGAGGAAGAACAGATTGTCACCGCCACAGAACAGGAAATGACAACATTCGACGCAGAGGAATTTGAAGAGGAAATCCAGGAGGAGGAAATCTTCGAACTTCCCGAACCCGAAGAAATCATCGCTCCTGAAGAAGTTGCAAACTCCCAGCAGGTAACCGACCTGCTCATCGTCCAGGACGAGGAAATCGAAGAGGACAAGCAGGTCAAGAACCAGGAAGACATCCGCGAGAACGAAGCCCAGCTCGGCACCGTCGACATCACCGAAGGTGTGAACGACCTTAACAAAATCGAGGTCAAAGAGCAGGTTATCGCTGAACCCGTAGTCGATGACGAACCACTCAGCATAGCACTGGTGGAACAGAAGCCAAGCTTCCCCGGTGGCGAAGCCGCAATGTACACCTGGCTCAGCAACAACATCGTTTATCCCCCGGCCGCATCCGAAGAAGGTGCCCAGGGTCGCGTAGTTGTTGAATTCGTGGTAGGTAAAGACGGCAGCATCACAAACGTTCGCGTTGTTCGCCCCCGTCATCCCGCTCTCGACCGCGAAGCCGTACGCGTGGTTTCCGCGATGCCCACCTGGGTACCCGGACGTAACAACGGCCAGCCCGTAAAAGTTACCTACACACTCCCGGTTACATTCAAACTCCAATAAGCATAGCTTTTGAAATTCCATAGAATGGCGCCCTGCCCCGAGGCAAGGCGCCATTTCTTTATTATATCGCATTATCACGAAAAAATGCGGCCTTCTTTGCTGATTCAGCACAAATGCCTACTTTTGCCGCTCGGTAAACTAATTTTTAGGGGTGCCACGCCCGATGACAGCTCCGGAGGGAGCAGTCGGCGAAGCTGAGATCATACCCTTTGAACCTGATCCGGATAATACCGGCGTAGCGAAACATTTTATGAAAAAAATCTTGCTTTGCGGCTTCGCCGCAGCAGTAGCCATGCAGATGGCAGCGAATACCCCTGCAACAGGGCATTCACAATCCTCCGACACAATCGCCCTGAGAGGCATAGAGGTGGCGGCAAACCGTGCCTCGGAGACAACGCCCGTTGCTTTCAGTGTTGTAACCGCCGAACAGATTGAGAAATCCAACGACGGCCGCGACATCCCGTTCCTGCTTTCAATGACACCCTCACTCACGGCAACATCCGATGCCGGCGGAGGCGTAGGCTACAGCGCCCTGCGCATCCGCGGAACGGACGCATCCCGAATCAACATCACCGCCAACGGCGTGCCCGTCAACGACGGCGAAAGCCACAACGTCTACTGGGTCAACATGCCCGACCTCGCATCATCGCTCCGCGACATCCAGATACAGCGCGGAGTCGGAACAAGCACCAACGGCGCCGGAGCCTTCGGCGCAAGCATAAACATGATCACCGCCGCACCCGTGCCCGACGCATACGCCGAATTCGCCGGCGCATACGGCAGCTACAACACCAATAAGCAAAGCCTCAGAGTTGGTTCCGGCCTGCTCGGCAACCACTGGACAATCGACGCCAGAATAAGCCACATAGGAAGCGACGGATACATCGACCGCGCATCCTCCAAACTCTGGAGCTACCTCGGACAGGTGGCATATTCCAATGCCGGAACATCGCTGCGACTGCTCGCCTTCGGTGGCAAGGAGGAAACCTACATGGCATGGGACTACGCATCCAGAGAAGACATGGAAAAATACGGCCGCCGATACAACCCCTGCGGCGAATACACCGCCACCGACGGAGCCAAGGCATACTATCCCGACCAGAAGGACTACTTCACACAGCACCACTTCCAGCTGCACCTCGGCCAGGAGATAACCAGGCACCTGCGCCTCACCGCCACTCTCTTCTACACCAAAGGCGACGGACACTACGACCAGTACAAGACACGCCGCACACTCGTGGAATACGGCCTGGCACCCTTCGTCGATGCCGAAGGAAACACCATCGAGAAAAGCGACCTCATACGCCTAAAATTCAACGACAACGATTTCGTAGGCGGCAACGCCACCCTCAACTACACTCGCGGACGACTCGAAACCGTGCTCGGCGGAGGCGTGAACAACTTCCACGGCCGCCATTTCGGACAAATCAAATGGGTGCGCAACTACCTCGGCGCCATCGACCCGCTCCAGCAGTACTACAACAACACCGGCAACAAATTCGACGCCAACATCTATGGACGCGCAAATGTGTCGCTCAGCCGCGAGTTCAGCGCCTTCGCCGACCTCCAGTACCGCCACATCAACTACAGAATCGACGGCGTGAGCGACAACTACGACTGGAACACTGGAGCCATGGCAGCTCTCGACATCCACCGAATCTACGACTTCTTCAATCCCAAGGTCGGCATCAACTTCAGCGACGGACGCCACCACCGCGCATTCGCCTCCTGGAGCGTGGCGCACAAGGAACCCGTGCGCGACAACTTCACCGACGGCGACCGCAGCCACGACCCACGACCCGAACGCCTTTTCGACTACGAACTCGGCTACACCTACTCCCACTCCCTCTTCACCGCCGGCGTGAACCTCTACTACATGGACTACAAGGACCAGCTCGTGCTCACCGGCCAGCTATCCGACACCGGAAACCCGCTGAGCGTGAACGTTCCCGAAAGCTACCGCATGGGCATAGAGCTGCAGGCCGCACTAAAACCATGCAAATGGTTCGACTGGCAGCTGAACGCAACATTCTCCCGCAACCGAATAAAGAATTTCGTGGAATACATCTACGAGGACGAATGGACCAACCCCATCACGCGCGAACTCGGCACCACCACCATAGCCTTCTCGCCGTCAGTACTATTCAACAACGCCTTCAACTTCCACTGGCGCGGACTCGACGCCTCCCTGCAGAGCCATTATGTTAGCCGCCAGTTCCTCAGCAACGCGCAGTCGCGCGAGCAGATGCTCGACGCCTACTTCGTCTCCGACCTCAATCTCGGCTACAGCTTCGGCAGCGTGCTCGGACTCCGCGAACTCCGCCTGGGCCTGAGTGTCTATAACATCTTCAACGAGAAATACGAGAACAACGGCTATGCCGGAGCCGGATACACCGTAGGCGAAAACGGCGAGAAAACAATCTACCGCTATGCCGGCTATGCCGCGCAGGCTCCCACAAACGTACTGGCCACCGTGACCGTGAAATTCTGATGGAACAGTTCTGGAACGACACCGCGGCATTCCTCACCCTCGACCGCTGCCTGGAAATCACAGGATTCCTCATCGGCCTGCTGTATCTCTATTGGGAATACCATGCCGACCCCAGGATGTGGTTCGCCAACATAGCCATGCCCACGGTGTCGTTCTGGGTGTACTACCGCGCAGGTCTCTATGCCGATTTCGCCATGAACTGCTACTATTTCGTGATGGCGGTCTACGGCTACCTCGCATGGACACTGGGCTTCCGCCGCCGCAGACGCGGCGGCGGACTGCCCGTGCGCCACATAGGCGTCCGCCGCGCTCTGGGCGCACTCGCCGCGGGTGCCGTCGTGTATGCGCTGCTGGCCTACTGGCTCGTGGAATGGACCGACAGCAACGTGCCCTGGTGGGATGCCTTCACAACGGCCATGAGCATTGTGGCCACATGGATGCTCGCCCGCAAATACCTCGAGCAGTGGTGGGCATGGATTGCCGTCGACGCCGTATGCGTGGGCCTGTACATCTACAAGGACCGCCCTTTCTACGCCGTCCTCTACGCAATCTACACTGTGATAGCCCTTTTCGGCTATGCCAAATGGCGCCGCATCATGGCAGCCCAGTCCGCACCGCTACCATAGAGATACACGCGGCGAGGCATCGGCGCGCTCGGCACGGCACTGGCATCCGCCGGCCACATGCAGGGCTATGGCACGCGCCATGAGCATATCGTCGTGGTAGCCGCTCTTGGCGGCATAGCTGCCGTTGGGCAACTGCTCGTAGGTGGCAAGCTCGTCGCAGGCGCCGCTGCAGCGCTCTATGTATCCGCCCTCGCGAACAGCCTCTATCATGGTGGCGATGAGCATCGACTTGGTGCTGCGGTTGGTGTGGAAACCCACACGCCATCCGGTGCGGGCGCCGAGGGTGTCGAACACCTCGCGGCGATACACATTGGGATAGCTGTCGGCCAGCCGCGAGAGAATGAACAGGTTGCTGTCGGCGCCGCCGTATTCGGCAGTCTCGAAAGTGTTGCTCTCCACCACCAGCAAAGCCTCGTTGTAGTAGCCGGCGATGGCGGCGGCACGCCGCGCCAGAATGTCGTGGTCGCAGTGGCCGCGCCACTGTGCCACCACCTCGGGCAGCATGCCCTCGACTTCCGGCAGACGCAGAACCACAACCACCGACCAGTCGCTGGAACGGGAACGGCCGCCGACATCCACCGCGGCGATATACGAAAAACCAGGCTGCGGGCGACGCCACACACTCATGCCGCCGGTGGCATCGGGAACGAACCCACCGCCGCCAAGCCCCACATCGCCCGTCTCGGCCCTAAGCTGCGAGCAGCCCTCGCGCAGAGCCTCGATGGCCGCCGCGGCGAACACACCGTTGCCGGTGTTGGCGAAAGCCTCCACATCGGTGGTGGGATACTCGGCATGCAGCTCCTCGGCGCCGGGATACTCCCTGGACTTCAGGCGGTACCAGCAGATCTGCTCCAGATCCAGCCCCAGATTCCAGAGACCGGTCTCGTAATCGTCCAGCGAGGCCGCAAACGCAGCCGGGTCGGCCACGGCGGCACGGTTCATCTCTATCTCGTACCAGGGAACGAACACAGCGTGTTTGTCGCCGCGGCCTTCCTTGCAGCGTATCCATTCGCTGTGGAAATAGTTTCCCACACCGTTGGCCGTGCTTTCCATCACAATCAGTGAATAGGGAATCAGCGCTATTGCACCGCATACCGCACGTATAAAACGGCCTGGCGTGCGGGTGAGAGTCGACGGCCAGAAAGCAGTCTCGCTCAGATGGGCCATCGAGTAGTCGGCGCCACGCACCGCCTCCTGGTTCTCGGAACTTCCTATGGTCACCCGGCATCCGCGGCCACTTATCTCGCGCACGTTCTGCGCCCTCTCGTAAGGGCGGAACTGGGGCTTCTCGTCGCCGTCCCAGAGATTCTCGGGATAGTTGGCCAGCAGTTTGGTGTACATGCCGCGGATGCCTGCCGCCGTGTCCTTCACATGGGCGCAGATGAGCGAATGCCAGTTGCGGCGGTGGCAGCTCTGAATCCAGGCCATATACACCTGCACCAGCGTACTGCCACCCCACTGCCTGGCTTTGAGGATTATGGCGCGGATGGGACGTCCGGCCAGGCGGTCGCTCTCCAGCACGGCCAGCACCTTGCGCTGCGGCATGTTGAGGCGGAAGGGCACGTCGGCGCCCTCGGTCTTGTGCTTTATGGTAACGCAGCGCAGGCACCAGTACTCGAAGTCGTGGCGGCAGCGCAGGCGCGCCCATGCCCCGGCATCGCCGCGGGCAAGAGCATAACCGGGGTCGGCGAGCATGGTCGCCGGCACATATGCCCGTGGCACTCCCGGCTCGGGAGTATCCACCAGGCACCGTCCCGGCTCGTCGGTGCCGCGCAGAGGGCCGTGCCTCCGGCGTTCGGCGAAAGCCCGGCGGCGACGACTGTCCTCCGCCAGCATTTCCTCTATCCTGCTATCCATATCAGCCATAGCGGAAGTTGACACCCATGAATGAGAATCCCGTGCGGGCGCGACCCGCAAGCCTCACCTCCAGATTCCTGACCGGCCTGAACATCAGCGGCACCACCACCGGCGAATCCATCCGGTCGCGCAAGGCAAGCGTCACCACCGGCGAGGCATGGCCGCCGGTGCCCGTTGCCGTCGCCGACATCGTGCCCGAGAACACACCTCCGGCATGCACCGCCAGAGCCTGAAGCCTCACGGGCAGGCCGCCGCGCGGAACAACGGTGTAGCAGGCATCCACATCCACCTCGGAATCCACCTCGCGTCCGATCCGCATCAGCACACCATCCCCGTCGACAGCGAAAGGCACTCCCGAGGCCATCAGCACGGCGACGGCTCCGCCGGCGGTGTGCATGAAGCGGCCCGCGAAACTGTCGGAGAACACGTGCGCCATCTCATCGTAGCCCATGGCGAACAGCTCGCCCCGGCCGCTTTCCCAGGCAAGGGTATCGAAACTCTCGGTGGCCAGCCACCTGATGCGCCTGGTGGTGTTGTCGAGCCTCAGCAGCCCCCGCGGGAGAGCCGCGAACACGGCCTGCGGCGATGCCGCCATGGCGTCGGGTGAACACACAGCGCCCTCGGCCACCATGCGCATGGCCGCGGAGCGGCGGTTGCGGTCGACTGTGAGCACATGCAATCCGGCACCGTCGCCCACGGCAAAACGGCAACGGCCATAGTCCCATGAGCCGTCGGCGGCTCCCATGTGGCACAGCGCCGCCACCGCGGACGGACTTTCCACCACGCGCTCCACTGCCGCAGGAGCGCTCTGGGGACACAGGGCGATGGCTTCGGGAAAATCCTCGGAGGCGTCGGTGATATCGACAATGGTCGTGGCCGGCGCCTCGGGCAACACCAGAGGCGCAAAATCCGGCGATATATACACCGAACGCAGTCCGCTGCCGTCGGGCGTGAGGGCGAACACTCCCGAACGGGTGATGCCTCCGCTGTGCACGGTAAGCCGCAGCTGCGTGGCATCGGGTGAAGGATAGCTGAAAACAGGCCAGAAGCTTTGGGGACATCCCGAGGGATATTCCGCACCGAACGACACACCTCGCTGCGAGTTACCGAATGTAACGGTAGCGAGCACCCGCCATGGCGCCGGACCTGTCGACGCTGCGAAACATACCGGCGGGAATCCCTTGCTCCGCAGCGCCCTCAGATTACCCCATGCCACGGTGCCGCTGCCGGCGGCCACACATGCGGCACCCATGGAATGCGGCGCCCTCAGAAGGGCATCCCTGAGCGAAACAGCCTCGACAGACGTTGCCAGCGCGGTATTGAGCGCGCGCAAGGCCGCAATCATGTCGCCTTCCGCGGGAGGCACATCCACAGTGCGCTCCGACACCCCGAAAGGCTGCGCCAGCTGCGTGCAGGGGCGACAGATTTTTTCGGCACGCGCCATTGCCGCCCGCAGCCGCCCCCGGGAAGCCCGGGGCGCAGTGGCCTCCAGTCCTGCATCGGCACCGGGGAGGCTTACCCGCAGAATATTGGCGGCACCACTGCCACGCAGTGCCGAAACGGTGCCGGAGCCTTCAGGACTATAGCTGTGGAACTGGTTGCTAACCAGCACCTCCACCGAGGCCACTTCCGGGCAGTCGGCAGCGTCGAACACCGCCTTGATGCGCCATGCCGGCACATCGACCGAATATGCGCTCACAGCCGAGCCATCCACAACAGGCACGTCGACCCGCGGCACAAAGCGGCCTGCAGGCATTACAGCCACCGGCGGAGTGGAGAACAGCAAGGCACCCTTGCTGTCGTATGCCCGACAGAAAGCCAGCACGGGAGCCACAAAGGTTCCTCTGGCCGTCGCCTCGGCCACTGCATTGCGGTATGCGCCGGCAAAATCGGCAGCTACGGCCTTGCGGTCGGCGGCGCTGAGCGAGCTTATTCCGTTGTAGGCATTGGCGAGCCGGCGCTGCCCCACGGCGACGCTCACAGTGCCTATGCTTTCGGTGCGGAAGCTCACCGCCGGCCACTGCTGATTACCATTGCCGACCAGTTTCCAGCCGCCGACACATTTTGCCAGCTTCCACTGCCCTGCCGGTCCGCTGACAATCACCGAGCCGTTGCCGCAGCGGAGGGCGCATGTGGGCTCGCACGGCAGATCCGACACCACCATCACAGGCTTGTCGGTTTCGGAGCGCAGCACGGCAATGCCGTTGCCGGCAGCGAGAATGAAGTCGCCGCCGGATAGCGCCAGGGGCCGCATGCCGGTGCAGGCCTCCAGCCTGGCGAACATGCCGACGGCACTTACGCTCCCTTTGAATACGGGGCGAAAGTTGGTGAGACAGATATTGGAAGGTTTGTCCGGTGCTATCGTCCCGGGAGCGGTTTGCAGAGTTTTCATGACTGTAGATAATTTTTCTGCAAATATGCATGCGGCATCAGGCGCATTGCTCCCTAATATGTCCGCCACCCGGACAAAAACACAGAAAACATAAAAGGTTAGCGAGTTACAATCGGCTTATGGAAATCGTGAACAAAACTGTTCACCGTACAGACTGTTCACGAATTGTTCACTGCTGAACCCTACAATGTGCGTTGTTTTGCCGTATAGGGGTACTACAAAAAATCGCTGAAACCATCTTAGCTTCTGCGATTTACTTGTTTTGCTGTTTGACTTTGTGCCCCCGGAGAAGTCAAGGTTGACAGCACCTTTGGAGCCTTATGGCTGGAGCAAAAATTTCCATGCCGGTATAACTTCTATTCTTACGCCCTCGGTTTCTATAATTCCTTCATCATCGTAGGTCACAATTATATTGTGACGGCACGACAATCGTGACCGCAATTTCAGCAATGCTCTCGTTTCACGTTCAAAAGTGCCTTCGGCATCATTCATCGCATAGCATACCTGAATGGCGGTCTCCGTCTGGGGGATATAGAAATCCACTTCAACCCCATGATTATAGAAATAGACGGCATCTTTTGATCCATAACTCGAAATCAATTTCAGAGCCACCATATTTTCAAGCAGCGATGTGCGGATGTCAAGAGCCAGCAGGGAGATTATACCGTTGTCGATAAAATAGTATTTCGGATTGGATACCTTATCCTCAAGACTGTCCGCGATATTGGTGACCGGCAGTATAAGATACGCTTCAGAAGCGTAGCCCAGATAGTTTATCACCGTGCTTTTGCCTATCTTCGTTCCGGTCGAGGCCACAATATTTGTCGCGCGTGTAAATGACAGCGGTTGCTTTACACTTTCCGCCAGTTTACGGAAAAGAATACGAAGGGCAAAAACATTCTCAATCCTGTGGCGGGCGGCGATGTCGCCAAGAAATATCTTCTGATATAGGCTCATGAGATAATCGCGCTTCACCGGCAGCGTGGCACATTCAGGGAAGCCGCCGAACTGGAAATATTCCTCGAACAGCCCCATGAATTCTCCACGGGCTGCTGTTGTCGCAGTCAGCAATTTGTCGGCAGGATTTTTACCATTGGCTTTAAGATACTCGTCGAACTGCATGGGAAACACTTCACGGGTCATATATCTGCCACCGAGAGCCGCATTCACATCCGTAGAAAGCATCTTCGCATTGCTTCCTGTTATGAATACAGTAAATTTGTTGTCGGCTATCCTGCGCGCGAAACGCTCCCAGCCATCGACATTCTGAATCTCATCAAGGAACAGCATCGGGCGTTTTTCACTCAATCCGGAGTGGACTTCAAGTATCATATTAAGATCATCGACCGTCATTCCGGCAAGACGCTCATCCTCAAAATTGATATATACTATCTCATTCCAAGTGTATCCCGCTGCAATCAATTCCTGAATCTTTCCATAAAGAATATAGGATTTGCCGGCGCGACGAGCGCCAACCAACACCTGACGGTCAAACCCG
>DKVK01000054.1:0-160 GCA_002491165.1 Porphyromonadaceae bacterium UBA7180 | reverse complement strand
ACGGTTTTCAAGCATCACCTCGCGTAGAATCTCAGATTTTACCATTATGTTTTTTTGTCTTATTCACAAGACAAAATTAGGTGTTTTCTGTCTTGTATACAAGACAATGATTGATATTTAGACTCGTTGGTTGAAATTTTTATATTACTGTCCGCTAAAC
>DKVK01000089.1 GCA_002491165.1 Porphyromonadaceae bacterium UBA7180 | reverse complement strand
ACACACTCAAAGAAACAGTATCGCAAGTTTCTTTATTTGCCGGCGGGGAGGTAGAGGCGGTGGGCGGCGATGTAGGCTGCTACGGCGGGAGGAAGGAAGGCGGAGCCGGCAGGGTCGCCGCGGGAGAGGAGCTGACGGATTTCAGTTGAGGAGATGTCGGTCTGCGGGCAGCCTTCGGCCATACGGGCGCCGGGGGGGAGCCGCTGCGGGTCGAGGTCGTAGCCGGGCCGCGGATATACAAGTACGCCGAAGCGGCCGAGCAGCTCTTCCGGGTCTTTCCAGCGGTCGAACGCCAGGATGTTGTCCGCCCCTACTATCAGGGTGAACTTGTCCTCGGGATGCCGCTCGGCGAGCGTCCGGAGCGTGGTGATGGTATATGACGGCACGGGGAGGGAGAACTCCGTGTCGTCTGCGCGCAGGCGCGGGTAATCCTGCACGGCGAGGCGTACCATTTCAAGGCGCTGCTGCGCGCTGACGGGCGCGGCGCCGCCGGTTTTCAGCGGATTGCGCGGCGATACCATCAGCCACACCATGTCCAGGCCGGCGTGACGCGAAAACCAGTCAGCCAATCTGAGGTGTCCTATATGTATGGGGTCGAACGTCCCCCCGAAAATTCCTATTTTCATAAAACTTCAATTAACCGCCCGAAGGTAAAGACACACCACGGCGTGTCCGCATAAGGCGTTGGTATTTAATAAAACAGAGGACGCGTCGTGACGCGTCCACCATTGTAGTTCCGAGGAAAGTGTCTTACCCGATTTTGATGCCGGAGAAGCCCATGAAGGCCATGGCCAGGAGGCCGGCGCAGATGAGCGCCAGCGGCGTGCCGCGCATGGCTTTCGGGGACTCCGTCATGTCGAGGTGTTCGCGTATGCCGGCGAATATCCATAGCGCCAGCGTGAAGCCCAGTGACGTTGAGAAGCCGTAAGTCACCGCCTCCATGAGGTCGAAACCTTTCTGGATGACGAGGATGGCCACGCCGAGCACTGCACAGTTGGTGGTGATGAGCGGCAGGAAGACGCCCAGCGCCTGGTAGAGCGGCGGCGCTATCTTCTTGAGCACTATTTCGAGCATCTGTACCAGGAAGGCGATGACAAGGATGAAGACGATGGTCTGCAGGAACTGCAACCCGAGCGGATTGAGCACATAATACTGCAGCAGCCATGCCACGACCGTTGCCAGCGTGATGACGAACGTCACGGCGGCGCCCATGCCCAGTGCTGAACTTATCTTCTTCGACACCCCGAGGAAGGGGCATACCCCCAGGAACTGGGAGAGGACGATATTGTTGATGAATATCGCGGTGATGATGATTGATATGTATGTGAGCATGGCGGTCAGGCTTTACGTATTTTGTTGACGATGGCTATAAGGTAACCGAGGGCGATGAAGGCACCCGGGGCGAGCACGAAGAGCAGCATCCCGTAGTCTTCGGGATAAATGGATATTCCGAAGAGTGACCCTGTGCCGAGCAGTTCGCGCACGGAGCCGAGCAACGTCAGCGCCAGGGTGAAGCCGACGCCGCATCCCAGGCCGTCGCAGAGCGACTCCACCACGCCGTGTTTTCCGGCGAAGGCTTCGGCGCGCCCCAGCAGGATGCAGTTTACCACAATAAGCGGGATGAAGATTCCCAGCGTGGCGTTGAGGCCCGGCATATAGGCGTTGATGAGCAGCTGGAGCACCGTCACGAAGGAGGCTATCACCACTATGTAGGCGGGTATGCGCACCTTGTCCGGGACGAAGTCCTTGATGGCGGAGACCACTCCGTTGGAGCAGATGAGCACGGCGGCGGTGGCAAGGCCCATCATAAGGCCGTTGAGCGCCGTGGAGGTGGTGCCCAGCGTGGCGCACATGCCCAGCAGAAGCACGAACACCGGGTTGCCCGGCACTATCCCGTTATATATGATCTTCCAGTATTTCATGGCTGTTTATTTCTTTTCTTGGAATTGTTTATAAGCCTGGTAAGCGTCGCGCATGGATTCGAGGAAGGCGCGCGACGAGATGGTGGCGGCCGTGATGCCGTCGATGGCACCGTGCTGTTCCTTGTCCTTGGTGACGTAGAATGGTGTGGTCTCCGGGTTCTTGCCTATCACGGAGCGTGCTCCGGCAGGGTCGCGGAACCACATCTCCATCTTCGAGCCGAGCCCCGGGGTCTCCGCCTGTTTCAAGACACGGTAGTCGCGTACCGAGCCGTCGGCGTTGAAGCCCGCCATAACCGTTATCTCGCCGGCGAAGCCGTTGTTCGACGACGTCTCGACGGCAGCGCCGTTCAGGCGACCGTCCTTCATGGCCGGATAGACGGTGCAGGTAATGCCGTCTGCGAGTTTTATCTCGCGGCTCTCGGCCGTGGGGTCGTTGTTGAACTCGGGCGCCACCTGGCGTATGGCCTGCACCTGGCGTTCGGCGTCCTGACGCGCTATCGGTTCTTTGGTGACGGCATAAACTCCGCCCAAAATCGCCCCGGCAACCACCGTGACGGTGCCCAGCGAGAGTATCATGTTGGGAAGTGTGGATGCGAGTTTCTTCATTTCTTCTTCCTCCTTTCTCCCAGTACGTGTGGGTGCATGTAACGGTTGATGAGTGGCACGAAGCTGTTCATCAGCAGGATGGCGAACGAGACTCCCTCGGGATAGCTGCCGAAGCGGCGGATTACCATCGTGATGGCGCCGATGCAGATGCCGAAGAGTATCTGTCCGGCGTGCGTCATGGGCGACGTAACGTAGTCGGTGGCCATGAAAACGGCGCCGAGCAGCAGGCCGCCTGCCAGCAGGTCGAGCAGCGGGTTGCCGCCGAAGGCCCACGAAAAGAAAGCCGCCGAAGCCAGCACCGACACCGGGATGTGCCACGTGATGGTGCGCGTGCACAGCAGGTAGACGAGGCCCAGCAGGATGGCTATGGAGCCTACCTCGCCGAGCGAGCCGTTCATGTGCCCGACGAGCATGTCCATTAGGTGGGCACCGTCCATGGAGTCGTGACCGGCGTTGAGCTGCGCCAGCAGAGTGGCGCCCGTCGAGGCGTCGGCCTGGACGGTAGCTCCCGTCGCGGCGTCCATGCCCGACTGCACCGCGGGCCATGTGGTCATGGCCGCCGGGAAGGAGAGCAACAGGAACACGCGCCCCACAAGGGCCGGGTTCCAAATGTTCTGGCCCAGTCCGCCGAACGACATCTTGCCGATGCCGACGGCCACCACGCCGCCGATGATTACCATCCACAGCGGCAGGATGCTGGGCAGGTTGAAGCCCAGGAGCAGGCCGGTGATGAGCGCCGAGCCGTTGGTCAGAGTGCAGGGACGGTGGAAGAGCCAGCGCTCTATGGCGTATTCGGTGGCGAGGCACGCCGCCACGCTGGTGAGCACTACCCACAGCGCCGGGGCGCCGAACGTCCACACCGCCACCGCGAAGGTGGGTATCAGGGCTATCACTACGTTCCACATGCAGCGGTCCAGCGTGCGCCCGCTGTGCACATGCGGCGACAGGGATATCGTGAGTTCTTTCATTTCTTCTTGCGTAAGTTAAGTTTACCCAGTTTTATAAAATCGAGTATCGGGCGACCCGAGGGGCAGGAGTAGCTGCAGCAGCCGCACTCTATGCACCCCATTATGGTGCGCCGCGCGGCGTCCTCGTAGCGTCCCAGTCGGCTCAGCGAGGCCAGCAGGTAGGGTTCGAGCCCCATCGGGCAGGCTTCCACGCATTTGGCGCAGCGGATGCAGGGTTGCACCGCGGGACGCCGGGACATGCTTTCGGGCAACACCAGTATACCGCCGAGGCCTTTGGTCGTCGGGGCGTCGAGATTGCTCACGGCGCGGCCCATCATCGGGCCGCCGGCTATCACCTTGCCGGTGTCGTCGGGCAGTCCGCCGGCCGCCTCTATGAGCCGGCTTATCGGCGTGCCGAAAGGAACGAGGAAGTTGCCGGGATTCGTCAGCGACGGTCCGGTTACGGTCACCACCCTCTGTGTGAGCGGACGGCGGCGGCACACAGCGTCGAAGACGGCGTAGGCGGTGGCTACATTGTCCACCACACAGCCGACGTCCACCGGCAGTCCTCCCATCGGCACTTCGCGGCCCGTCAGGGCTTCGATCAGTTGCTTTTCCCCCCCTTGCGGGTAGCGTTTCTTAAGTTCCACGACTTCGATTCCGGGGGACACCGTGGCGGCGAAGCGCATGGCCTCGATGGCCTCGGGCTTGTTCTCCTCGATGCCCACTATGGCGCGGTCAACGCCCACGGCTCGCATCAGCAGTTTCGTCCCGGATATTATCTGCGCCGCGCAGGTGCGCATCAGACGGTCGTCGCACGTCAGGTAAGGTTCGCACTCGGCGCCGTTGATGATTATCATCTCGGCTTTCTTGCCGTCGGGAATAGAGAGCTTCACGTGCGTGGGGAAGGTGGCACCGCCGAGGCCAACGATACCTGCTTCGGAGATGCGCTTCACTATCTCGGAGGGTTCTAGTTTCAGGTCTTCCGGCTTCAGTTCGTCCGCACGCCCGGCCAGCGGCTGCGGATTGACGCTCTCCGGGTCGGCCTCTATGATTACGGTTTCCTGCCAGAGTCCTTGCGGGGAGCGGGTTTTCTCTATTTTCTTCACCGTGCCGCTGACGGGGGAATGTACGGGAGCTCCGACGAAGCCGCCGGCCTTTGCCACCATCTGTCCCGCCACGACGGCGTCGCCGGGCTTCACCACCGGCACCGACGGCGCGCCGATGCACTGCGAGAGCGGCAACTCAACCTTCGCCGAGGCCGCCAGCGGCGCTATGGGCACGTCGGCCGTTATTTTGGAAGGGTCGGGATGCACCCCTCCGCGTCTGAATGTCTTCATGATTCTTTGTTGTAAGAGGTGATAGAGTTGCGCGGACACGCTTCCACGCATGTGCCGCAGCCGGTGCATTTTTCGCTGTCGATGCCGGCCAGGAACTCCTTGACGGCAACGGCGCCCGCGGGACACACTTTCACACATTTGCCGCAACCGATGCACGACACCTTGCACACCTTCATGGCGGCCGGGCCGCGGTCGTGGTTGTTGCAGGCCACGTGGACAAGGGGTTTGGAAGCGTCGAAGACGGCGAGGTCCATCACGCCGCGCGGACACGCCGCCACACAGCGGCCGCAACCCACGCATTTCCCGTAATCAACCAGAGGAAGGCCGCTCTCCTGATTCATGGCAATGGCGTCGAAGGGACACGCCGCCACGCAGTCGCCGCAACCGAGGCAACCGTTGGCGCAGTCGCTCTGCCCCACATAGAGCGAGGCTTCGAGGGCGCATGAACGCGGTCCCTGCCAGCGGTTGAGCGGAGGGCGGTTCTCGCACGTGCCGTTGCACTTCACAATGGCCACGCGAGCCGTATTTTCGGCCGCCGCCAGGCCCACTATCTCTCCTATCTCGTGCATGGTGGCGTTGCTCGTGATGGGACATTCAATCCCGTCGAGCGACGTCGCTTCCACACATGCCACGGCAAAGGCATGGCAGCCGCTGTAGCCGCACGAGCCGCAATTGGCTCCCGGCAACAGCTCCTCTATCTCCGCTATGCGCGGGTTTTCGTACACATGGAAACGCTTTGCCACAAACCACAGCACCACGGCAGCGACGATGCCCGTCATGCCAAGCACGATGATTGTCGTAAGTATTATGTTCATCTTTTCGTTAAGGTTAATCGTTTCTGGGAATGGAAAGCGGAATCAGTTTTCTCCCTTTTCCACTATCTCGAACACGAACTCGTGGGCGATACGGTTTCGTGCCATGTAGAGTATCAGGAAGAACAGCACGGTGGTGCCGAGGCCGCAAAGAGCCGCCGTACCTTGCTCGCCCGTAAGGAGAAACACTGTCACCATCACGGCCACAAGGGCGATGCAGGGGAGCACCGTCGCCAGCATTATGGCGCGGCGGTGCAGACGTTCGGAGCCGCGCATCGTCACGCGTTGTCCCTTGTGGTAATTCTGCGCGTCGCGCACATGCACCGTCACGTCGGAGAGGTCTTTCCCGGCGCCGCATATCTTCGCCGCCGGGCAGCCGCCGCACTCCTCCGGGTTGGCCAGACGCACCGTTACTGTCCCTTTCTCTTTGTCGACGGCCGTTATCTCGCCGTCGTCTTCTATGTATTCAACCGAAAGATTGTCCATTTATCAGATTTTGGCGCAAAGATAATATATTTATTTAACTCCCGCAAAAATCCTTTTTGCATTATTGCGAATTAATTCCTAACTTTGCAGTCATGGACAAGGAAGAACTCAGAAAATATAAAACCCAGTTCCTCGACCTGCTGCGTTCCACCGGCATCGAGGATATGGACTACTTTATCCCGCAACTTGAAAAATCGGGCTTCTTCGAGGCACCGGCATCGATGAAAAACCACCTCTGCTTCGAGGGGGGACTCATGCTCCACTCGCTGAACGTCTACGAAGCCGCCGTGGCACTGAAAAAGGCGTTGGCTGTGGACCGCCCCGACATATTCGAGAAAATCTCCGACGACAGCATCAAGGTAGCGGCACTGCTCCACGACGTCTGCAAAGCCAACCTCTACTTCCGCAAACGCGGCGCGCAGGTGGACTTCGGGAAAGCCGAATACGGCACCGACTACTCCGGCCTCCCCATAGGCCACGGCGAAAAATCGGTGGTCATGATACTGCAAATGGGTCTGGGGCTGGAAGATGCCGAAGTGTGCGCCATACGCTGGCATATGGGTCCCTGGAGCATCGACCGCAGCAACGCCGAAGAGGTGGGCAACTACCGCAAAGCCGAAGAAATGTACCCCCTGGTCACGCTCCTCCAGCTCGCCGACACCGTAGCCGCCAAATTCACCGAACGAAAACTCGGCTGACCGCGCGGCCTCTCCGGTCTCCGTAACATTTAAATCCTGACAGGTCATCAACCCATTAAAAAAGCCGTGCCCCGAAAAGGCACGGCACTATTGTTTTTACGCAAATTCTGCGAGCGGGAACGAAGTGACGCGCCAAATAGTGCTGCATGATAGAAATCTAAATCACGATTATATGGCTCTGAAACAAATCAGGTACTCAGCCATTTTTATCCCGAACTTGAGATGTTTTATTCCATGATATGAATTTTTATCGTGGCTTTGTTAACTTTTTCGGTTTTTGGGTGTCTATACGGTAAATTAATTCAAGTTTCGGTAAATACGAAACCTGGGTAAATTAATTGATATTTGTTGATGAATAAGAAAATCTTAAGTGTTTTAATGCTGTCGTTTCTGCTGCTCTGCGGCTGCCGCAATTCCGCACCCGAAGCCGACGCCACAGCCGTCCCCTCGGTTACGGACGTGAGGAAGGTGGGCAAACTCGTACTCGCAGAGATGACCGTCACCAAAACAGGCACCATCGAAGACCTGAAGTATTCCGACGCCACTACGCTGCGCCAAAAAGGACAGGCCGTGCTCAACTCGCTGAAAATCGGCGACCGCAAAGGTGCGTACAGCTATGACACATACCTGCGTGCCTACATCGACCTCTCGCAGCTTCCCGACAACGCGCTGAACGTCGACACCGCCGCGCACACCGCCTCGCTGCGTCTGCCCCGCATCGTCACCGAGACGGCCGGCCGCGACCCGCAGCTCCGAGAAGAGCATTACCGCGTCACCGGCCTGCGCTCCGACATCTCAGCGGCCGAACGCGCACAACTCAAAGAGGAGATGAACACCATGCTCCGCACAGAGATTGAGAAGAATCCCCGTTTCTCGCAGGCACTTACCGAGAAAGGACGCCAGAAAATCACCTCTTACCTCACCGGGCTCTTCTCCGATTATGGTTACACACTTAACGTCACTTTCGAATGAAACCGTTCCGTATTTTCGGCACCGGCCGTATGCTGGTTGTACTCATAATAGTAATCCTCGCGGCAGCGGTAGTATTGCTATGGCCGTCAGGCGCCGACACTGCGCCGATGACCAAACGCACCATCACCGAAGCGCGCGTGAAGCAAATCCGCGAGATGGTGCGCCTCCAGTCACTCGAGATTTATGAAGAGACCTCGATGCGCGACACCGTCAACGGCAAGGGCATCTTCGCCACCGTGCGCCTCACCGGCACGGTGAGCTACGACCTTGAAAAACTGCGCATCGACAGCATCGGCCGCGACTCAATCCGCATCACCCTGCCGCCCGAGAAGGTGGAGCTCCTGGAATCCACAGAGCCGGGCAGCTACCGTGTGGTGGATGTCTGGGACGTGAGGCACCCGCTGCTTCCGGCGTCGCTCAGTGCCTCGGAGGAGAACACCGCCAAGACGCGGCTCGTGGCGCGCAAGCAACGCCTGGCCTACGACCGCGGCTATGTAAGAGAAGCACGCGCCGGCGCCCGCGAAACGCTGCAGAAGCTCTTCTCCACTTTCCCGGGGCTGTACATAGAGCTGGCGCCGTGACACCGCTTTTATCAGTCTCATCAGATTTATAAGTCATATACCGTCGCCAACAGCGGGCGGATGTAGACGCGGTATTCCTGCTCGAAGTTCGGGGTCAGCCGGCCGCTGCCGCAGAGGGCGTCGAGTTCTTCACGCGTGAAGAAGCGTGCGCCGGCATAGCTTTCGTCG
>DKVK01000002.1 GCA_002491165.1 Porphyromonadaceae bacterium UBA7180 | reverse complement strand
GCGCTTTTCGTCGCCGCGCCAGTAAGCGCCGGCGAGCGAGAGGATCTTCACGGCCTTGATGGCGCCGGTGTCGGGGATATGCGGGCCGCGGCAAAGGTCGGTGAAGGAGCCTTGGGTGTAGGTGGAGATGGTACCGTCTTCGAGTTCGGAGATGAGTTCGCACTTATACTCTTCGCCGCGGTCGCCGAACATTTTCAGGGCGTCGGCTTTTGAGATGTCGGCACGTCGGATAGCCTCTTTGCGGCTCACGAGCTCGGCCATTTTCTTTTCGATTTTGGCGAAGTCGTCGTCGGTGATTTTGTGCTCACCGGGGTCGATGTCGTAGTAGAAACCGTTTTCGATGGCGGGGCCGATACCGAATTTCACGCCCGGGTAAAGCTCCTGGAGAGCTTCGGCCAGCAGGTGCGCCGAGGAGTGCCAGAAGGCGTGTTTGCCTTCGGGGGAATCCCATTTGAAGAGTTCGATGGTGGCGTCGGAGTCCACGGGACGGGTGAGGTCCCACTCCTTGCCGTTTACTTTAGCGGCGAGGACATCGGCGGCGAGGCGCGGGCTGATGGAGCGCGCAATCTCCAGCGGAGTGGTTCCGGCGGGAAACTCCTTGACGCTTTTGTCCGGGAAAGTTATATTCATAAGTGTCTGTAAATGTCGTAGTTAAGCATTGCTGAAAGTGCTCTTTCCGCATTCGGGAAGAACAACGTGCAGCAATTATCGTGCAAAGTTAATAATAAAATTCGGAAAAAAGAAAAGGGAGGTGTAAAATTTTTGCAAAAAAGGGTCAAAAGCGTCTGACATCGCCGAAGCGGGTTATCAAAGCGGAGGGATATGAACCTGAAATTTGTGCCGTGCCGTTAGCTAACGGCAGCTTGGTTAGCTAAATTAGTTGAGATAGCTGAGTTTGCTAAGCGAAGACGCGGAGATGGCATGGGGCGCGTGGCCCGGCTACTTCATGCTTTTCATCAGGGGGTAGGCCTGGAGGACGCCGAGTTCGCCGGCGCGGCTTAGGTCGGCGAAGGCGCGGTCGCGGTCGCCTTGTGCCAGATAAACGAGAGCACGGTTGAAGTATGCTTCCGGGAAGTCGGGGTTTATCTCGATGGCGCGCGTAAAACATTCGGCGGCGCGGGGATAGTCGGCGGCTTCGTAGAGCACGGTGCCCTTGTTGTACCAGGCGTAGACGAGGCGCGGCGAGAGTTCTATGGCGCGGTCGAGGTCGCCGATGATGTCGCTGTCGGTAGCTTTTACGGTGGCGTCGATGTCCATGCGCCGGGCGTAAGCGCGCCCTATGTATGCCGGGGCGAACTTCGGGTCGAGGCTTATGGCCCGGTCAAAGTCGGCCACCGCGGCGTGGTAGTTCTTCAGCAACGTGTAGGTGACACCGCGGCCGAGGAGGTCGATGGGGCGCGGCGAGCCGTAAGAAAGAGCCGAAGTGAAGTCGTCGGCCAGGGCGAAGAGCTGTTTCCCCGCCTCCTCGCCGAGCGGCTCGGAGAGGGTGTTGGCCAGATAGAGCGGCGAGGGGAGCAGACGCGACTTGTTGATGCTTTCCAGTTCGCTGAAGTAATTGCCGACCGGGCGCAGCGGAGTGCGCGTGTCGTAAATGGTGATGGCGAAGAGGGGTTGCGGCTCCACTCGTTCCCGGCGGTCCTGCACCTTCCCCTTGATGCGGTCTTCATACTGCATCTGCGGCTCGTCGTCGGGGGCCACGGTGATTAGGCGGTTGAAGCGCGACATCACGTCGTCGTCGGTCTCGTCTTTGTCGCGCTGTTCGCCGCGCGAGTTGTACTTGCCGGGTTCGATTTTGGGACGGTCCAGCGGGTTGGCTCTCGGGTTGTCCACATATCGGCGTACCATGTCTTCGGCCAGCAGCATCGTGCGTATGGCGGCATCGTGGTTGCCGAGCTTTTCCTGGCATTGCGCTATGCCGTAATAGACGGGATAGAAGCGCGGGTAGCGCTTGGAGATGGCCTGGAAGTCGGCCAGTGCGTCGCGCCATTTCCCGAGGTCCATGGCCAACAGGGCATGGTTGTAGCGCGCATGGAAGTTGTTGGGGTCGTGCTGCACTATGACGGAGAAGTCGGCGTAAGCCTGGCGGAAGTTGCGCAGCTCGTAGGTGAGCAATGCGCGGTTATAGCGGGCGGCAAGGTTGTCCGGCTCGTATTGCAGCACTATGTTGTAGTCGTTGATGGTGCCGTTGTAGTCGTCGAGGTTGTAGCGCACGAAGGCGCGGTTGATGTAGAGGTCAACCTGTTTGGGGTCGAGGCGTATTGCCTCGTCGAGGTCTTTGGCGGCTTCGTTCCAGTTCTGGCGGTTGAAGTTGATTTCGGCGCGGATGAGATAGTTGTTGATGTCGTCCTTGTCAATTTCGATGCAACGGTCAATGTCCTTGAGAGCGCCCACGGTGTCGCCGGCTGCCATTCGCACGCGCGAGCGGGCCACCACCACGTCGTCGAAGTCGGGATACCGTTCCAGAAGGTTCGAGAAGATGGAATCGGACTCAGCGAAGCGCTTGGTACGCATCAGGGAGACGGACTTGTAATAGAGGAAATACTTGTCGTCGGGCTGGTATTTCAGTCCGGCATCAAAATCAAGTAGGGCGAGCGAATCCTTGTCGAGATTGGAGCGGCAATAACCGCGCAGACGGTATGCTTCCGTCAGGTATTTGTTGCGTTCCAGGGCCATTGAACAGTCTTCCTCCGCGCCGAGGAAGTCTTCGAGGTTCATCTTGGCCATGGCGCGCAGGAAGTAAGGCTCTGCGACGTAGGGCTTGGCTTTAATGGCCAGGTTGAAGTATTGGATGGCCAGCATATAGTCGTCCATCGAGAGCACATTGCGCCCGATGGAGGTTATCTGTTCGGCATTAATCTGCGCTGCAAGGGGCGAAGAGAGGGCCGCCATGGCACCCAAGGTCAATAGGATTCGTTTCAACTTAGCCATAATCAACTGCAAATATAATAAGAAAAACCCGGCCGTCCCTATTCTTTAACTATTTTTAAATCGAAAGGGGGAGCATCTTCGGCGGCTTTTGAGCCTGTTAGTAATGAAATTTGAGCCGCAAAGCAATGGAGGAGTGCGGTCTTATTGCTAATTTTGCAATCAAAACAATAAAAAAAGAAGTTATGGCGATAGACCAGGAAGAGAATTGCGGCCCGATGAAGCTCATATTCAATTATAATAATGTGTTTTACAGCTTTTTCTACGACGATCTGACTGGCTGCATACATCGTTCGCGGGAGTTTGCGCTCAACTACGTATACTCCGGCGAGATGGTGCTCGACAACGGCACGGAGAAGATTCATGTGCGCAAAGGGGAGTGCGTCTTCATCCCACGCGACCACCATATCGTGATGCACAAGAAGACCTGCGAAGGGGAACGTTATTGCGGCATCTTCCTGATGTTCACGCGCACTTTCCTTCGTGAAATGTATGGGAAACTCTCGCTGAACAAACTCAAGGGAAAGCATGAGAAGTTGGAACCCGGTGTCATAAAGCTACCCAAGACTGTGGAGCTTGCCAGCCTTTTCGCCTCCATGACACCTTACCTCGACCCTGATGTGAAGCCGAAAGATAATTTCATGGAACTGAAACTCCAGGAAGGGCTCATGGCGCTGTTGGCCATAGACGAGCGGTTCGTGCCCACGATGTTCGACTTCAACGAGCCGTGGAAGATAGACATCCTCAGTTTCATGGAGGAAAACTATATGTGTGAGCTCAGCATCGAAGAGATAGCGCATTACACCGGGCGCAGCCTTGCAACATTTAAGCGCGATTTCCGCAAGATCAGCGACCTTACGCCAGAGAAATGGCTCATAAAGAAGCGATTGCAAAGGGGCTACGAGCTGTTGCAAGGGGGTGCCCGGAAAGTGGTGGAGGTAGCCGACGAGGTTGGCTTCCGCAGCGCATCGCACTTCTCGACCGCATTCAAAAAGGAGTATGGCATAGCGCCGACCGCCGTCATACGGGAGTAAACCGGCAAATGAGCCGTTGGGAAACGGAATTTGAGCCTCACGGTAATGGCACCGCGAGGCTCTTTTTGTAACTTTGCATCGTGTTAATTGACGCGCTTGAACGGCGCGAGAAACATGACTGGTATTTATAAAACAGACAAGAGATGAACAAAAAAGTGTTACTGGCCGCAGGTGTGTTGTTTCTTACAGCCGGGACGAAAGACCTGAGCGCCGCAAAACCTCAAGAAAACATAAACAAAATGGAAAAACTGACATTGACAAAGGAGTGGGACAAGACGTTCCCGAAGAGCGATAAGGTACACCACAGCAAGGTTACCTTCGTAAACCGATACGGCATCACGCTTGCCGCCGACATGTATAAACCGAAGGGAGCCGCAGGCAAACTGCCGGCAATAGCTGTGTGCGGACCGTTCGGGGCCGTGAAGGAACAGGCTGCCGGTCTTTACGCGCAGGAAATGGCTGAACGCGGCTTCCTGACAATAGCTTTCGACCCCTCGTTTACCGGCGAGAGCGGCGGCGCTCCGCGCTATATGACCTCGCCCGACATAAACACCGAAGACTTCAGCGCAGCGGTAGATTATCTCGTTACCAATCCCGATGTCCATCCGAAGCGCGTGGGCATCATCGGCATCTGCGGCTGGGGCGGCATTGCTGTGAACGCAGCGGCAGCCGACCCGCGCATCAAGGCTACGCTGGCCTCCACCATGTATGACATGAGCCGTGTCAACGCCAACGGTTATTTCGACACCGCAGACAGTGCCGAAGCACGCAACGAACTGCGCGAAAAACTGGCCGCTCAGTGCACCGAGGATTACCGCAACGGCACGCCGAAACCCGGAGGCGGCGTGCCCGACGTCCTCCCCGCGGACGCACCCGAATTCCTGCGTGACTACTACGATTACTACAAGACGAAACGCGGCTATCATCCGCGCTCGCTCAACTCGAACGGCGGCCGCAACGCCACGTCGCCGATTCCCTGGATCAACTTCCCGCTGATGAGCCGTGCCTCGGAAATAGAGAATGCCGTGATGATACTGCACGGCGAGAAGGCCCACTCCTTCTACTTCGGCAGCGACGCCTACAAGAAGCTGACCGTAACTCCCGGCAAGGAGAACAACAAACTCTTCGTGGTGGTACCGGGAGCAAGCCACACCGACCTCTACGACCAAAAGGATATAATCCCCTTCGCCGCAATAGAGAAATTCTTCGACGAGTATCTCCGCAAGTGACACTCGCCCTAAGGAAATAATAGTCGGATATCCCTGAACCGAGACTCGTATAGCAAGTCTTGCCGACATAGCATACCGGACGCAGAAAATGTTTCCGCGGCCGGTTATGCTTTTATAGTAGGCACAGAAATTATATGTGCATTTTTCTGTTGCCTGAATTGCGTCAGCGCCTCCGTCAGGAGGCAGATTTTTCCGTAACCCCGTACGCC
>DKVK01000019.1:466-12357 GCA_002491165.1 Porphyromonadaceae bacterium UBA7180 | reverse complement strand
AGCGTGGACTTACCGGAGCCGTTGAGGCCGATGATGCCTATCTTCGCGCCGTAGAAAAAGGAGAGGTAAATGTTCTTAAGTATCTGTCGCTGGGGGGGAATCACTTTGCTCACCCCCACCATCGAGAAAATTATCTTCTTGTCGTCAGCCATTGTGTTCGGTTACTTTTTGGATGTTTTGGGGCCGACTTTCACGCGATAGTCGCAGCGTACACGGCCATGTGCTATGTTTGAGAGTTTCGATTTGATGAACTGTTTGCGCAGCGGCGAGACGCGGTCGGTGTAGACGGTGCCGAGCAGGTGGTCGTACTCATGTTGCATTATGCGGCTCAGGTATCCGGAGAACTCTTTTTCGTGCTCCACGAAGTTCTCGTCCTGCCATGTGAGGCGCACATGCTCGTGGCGCTTCACCGGCTCGTACATTCCCGGGAGCGAGAGGCAACCCTCGTCGCGCGTCACCGGTTCGACGTCTTCCAGCACTTCGAGATAGGGATTGAGGAGCACCATCTTCGAGTCCTTACATTCGGGGAACGTCTCGGCGAGCACCGAGCCGTCGAGCACTATGAGCGCGATTGGGCGCCCTATCTGCGGCGCGGCGAGGCCGACGCCCTCGGCGTCGTACATCGTTTCCCACATGTCGGCTATCAGCTTTTCAAGCCCCGGATAATCTTTGTCTATGTCTTCGGCCTCCTCGCGGAGCACGGGATGGCCGTAAAGGTATATCGGTAACAGCATGGCTCTTATTCTTCGACGGTTACAGGGTTGGAGTAGAGGTAAACGCGCGAAACGGCAATCTTGCCGCCGGCGTTGTTATCGGCCTCCTGGAGGCGCTGCTCTACGGTCACGGAAGCAGAAAGCTGATATGTCCCGGCCGGAACATTGATGAATCGGAACGAGTTGCTGCCGCCCAGCATCATGGCCGGATATTGTGTTTCGCCGGTGGTAGTGTAGAGCACTATCTGCACGGTCTGCTGCGAGTCCATGAGGTCGGCGCCCGTGATGGTGTATTCCTTGCCGTTGACTATCTTGCCGCCGAGATTCTCGAGCTGCATCTCCGGGCAGTCCTTGAACTCTATGCGGTTGGTGTAGGTCTGGACGTCGGATTTCTTGAAGATGAAACGTGCCGAGACGGAGCCTTTCGGAAGCACTGCCCCGTAGTTATAGTTATTGTCGGCGATGTTGAGCATGTCGATGGTATTGGCCGTGAGACTCGAACCCTTGGCGAGAGGCAGGATAGTGCCTGAGGCGTTGGTGTTGCGGAGCGCGGCGTAGGCACTGATGGTGACTTCCGGATTTTGGGTATCGCATCCGCTGGTCGTAACTTGTGCCAGATAATCCTGATAGATTATGGACGAGGGGCTGAAGCCCACTTCATCGTCGTTGCAAGAAGCGGCGGTACCGGCCACTGCCACGACGGCGGCAAAGCCGAGGGCTTTCAAAGCGCGGCTGAATGTTTTAATTTTTATCATAAGTCGTTAATAATTTTCTAATTTCAATCCACGCTCATTGCTTGAGATAAGCACGCGGAATCTAATCTGCAAAGATACGAAGAAAAAGCCGTACAGAAAATTAAAAAACCTTAAAAATTCCCCTGAACCGCTCCGCGAAACGGCGCGTCGTGCGGGAGTGTATGGGCTTGTTGCCGCAGCCCGGACGTGAGCCGCGGGGAGTAGGGGGGATATGTGGTTTATGTGATTTATGGGGTTTATGTGGTTTATGTTCCCTTGTTATGCTTTTATGCCGGAATTGTCACAGCAGCGTGGCCGGGTCGAGCAGCGCCAGGACCGGCAGCCCGTCGGGGGAGAAGTTCGGGTCGGGAAGGCGGAAGAGGCGACTCACTATCTGCTCCATTTCGGCTTGCGACAGCGCGCGGCCACCCTTTATGGCGGCGGTGCGCGCAAGACTTTTGGCTATCTTCGAGAGCGTGGCCTCCATCGCCGGTTCGGCTGATGTCATGGCCGCGGAGGAAGTCAATCCGTCGTGTCCCGGCTCGTCGTCGGTCGTCAGCGGTGCTTCATGCTCCGGTGCCTGGAGCGAGTCTATTATCTTGAGCAACAGGTCTTTCGGGTCGCTGTCGGTGAGCTGCGACGGCACCGCCTCTATCTGCCAGCGGCCATTGCCGGCGTTTGTGAGCACGAATCCCATGCGTTGCAGTTCGTCCTCGATGCCTTCGAGCGTCAGCGTCTGGGCAGGTTCAAGGTCGAGGATGAGCGGGAAGAGGATATGCTGCCCGACGGCGGTGTGCTGCCGCGCCTTCTCCATGAACTCCTCGTACAGGATTTTGAGATGCGCACGGTATTGGTCTATGATTATCAGTCCGCGAGCCGAGGTGGTGACGATGTATTTCAGTCCCTGCTGCAGGAAGAGCGGCGAGTCGCTTTCTTGCGGCACGTCAGGCTGTTTCGATGGTGTTTTCGGCGCGGAGATAGTGGTCTGCCGCGGGGTTTCGCGGCGTCGGTCGGAGCCTTTCACCCCTTCCATAAAGTCGTTGTAAAGGCGGTTCCAGTTGCGCGGCGGTTTCTGCGGAGGCGTGTAGCCACCCTGAGTCGGCGCGAAGTTTTCCACCGGTTTGAACTCGCCGGGACCGGCCTGCGGTGTGGCGGCAGCATTGTTCTCCGGAGCGAAGGGGTCATACGTGGGGTCGAGACCTACCGGCGGCGCCGTCACGGGAGCGGAGGTCTGCCGAGGAGTGGCGGGAAGCGGGTCGGCCTCGAAGTCGATGGAGGGCACCGCGCTGAATTTTCCTAACGCGGCACGGACGGCCGATTGCAGGATGCGCCATATCTCCTGCTCGTTCTCGAACTTGATTTCGTTCTTCGTCGGATGGATGTTCACGTCGATTGTGGCGGGGTCCACGTCGAAGCGCAGGAAGAAGCACGGCTGCGTGTCGGGGGCAGTAAGTTGCTCATAGCAAGAGAGGATGGCGCTCCGGAAGTAGGGATGCTTCATGTTGCGGCCGTTTGCGATGAGGTATTGCAGCGGGTTGCGGCGCCGCGCGAACTCCGGCCGCGATACGAAGCCGGAAATCTTCACCACCGAGGTCTCCACCTCCACCGGCAGGAGCTGGAGGTTCAGGTTGTTTTTCCAGATGTCGGCGATGCGCTGCTTGAAGGTGCCGGGCCGCAGGTCGAGCACCTTGCCGCCGGTGTCGATGCTGAGGTGCAGACGGTGGTTGACGAGGGCGAGGCGTTCGAACTCGCGCATGATGGCGGCGAGTTCCGAAGCGTCCGAGCGGAGGAACTTGCGGCGTGCCGGAACGTTGCAGAAGAGGTTCTTGACCATGATGTTGGTGCCGGCGTCGCACACGCAGGGTTCCGGCATCTCGCGGCGCGCGCAGTCTATGCGCAGCGCTGTCCCGAGCTCGGAGTCGCGCGTTCTGGTGCGTATCTCCACTTGCGCCACGGCGCAGATGGAGGGCAACGCCTCGCCGCGGAATCCCATGGTCACGAGCGTCATAAGGTCGTCGGCGGCCGCTATCTTGGAGGTGGCGTGGCGCTCGAAGGCCATCATCACGTCGTTCTCAGACATCCCCTTACCGTCGTCGATAACCTGGATGAGGGTGCGCCCGGCGTCGCGGATAAAGAGCGAGATGTTCCGCGCACCGGCGTCGACGGCGTTCTCCACCAGCTCCTTGACCACCGAGGCGGGGCGCTGCACCACCTCCCCGGCGGCTATCTGGTTGGCCACCGCATCGGGCAGCCTGTGAATAATGTCGCTCATGCCTGCTCTCCTAAGGGGTAAAGTATTCCTCGATGTTTTCGGAGGGTTCCTTGGTGCTGAAATATTCCTCCATGTCGTCGGGTTCCTCGCCGAGGTCGTCGACCCAGACCCAGCGGCCGTAATACCATTCGCGCTTGGGGCGCAACGCCTCCTGCCAGGAGAACCCGGGGAGGTATTGCGCGCCGGCTTTCAGCTTGAACAGCGGCGTCACCGTGCCGTCGACGGCAGCCCACATCTTCAGTTTCTCCAGGTCGTCGCCGTTCATGTTCACCGACATGTGCTCGCTCTCCGCCCTCACTATCTTGTTGAAGGTGGAATCCTTCTCCTGCGGCAGGAGCACCACCTCCACGTTGTCGTCCACGTCGAGGTGTTTCAGTTTTTGGTCGGCGAAGGTGGCGAGCATGAGCTTCCCTTTCATCTGGTTATAGAAATCCTCGGCCACATGTTCGGCCACGAAGCCGCCCACTATGCGCGCGCGGTCAACGGTAGAGTCGTTGAAGTGCGCTATGATGGTGTCGCCCGTCACCTGCCGCTCGTCCGACCATATTATCGGTTTACGCTTGAGGTAAAGCAGCGAGTCGAACTGCCGGAAGTGCATGGTGTCGGCGATGGCCTGAATCTGCTGGTTGAAGAAGCGGGCGTGGCGCACGGCGCTGGCCTCGGCAAACTCCTTGAGGACGGAATCGCGGTGCAGGCGCCGGTCGGAGGCTATGAGGTCGGTCTTCACAGGCTCGACGGCGGTGGTGTCCCCCTCTTCTATCCGTGCTTTATATGCGGTTTGCAGCGAGTCGTATTCAGCGTCGAGACGGCGCTGCTCTTCCATGAGTTCGGCCAGGATTTCCTTCTGCTCGCCGGTGTAATCGGGGAGGACGTTTTTCCTCACCACGTAGGTATAAATGGTGTCGGCGCGCATATAGTTGGTGTCCGGGCGCGAGTACTCTATGAGGAGGGGATTGCCGGTGGCGAAAGCCGAGCGCGTGGCGTCGTTATATTCGCCGTAACGGCTGATAATCTGCGTCTTGTGGGCGGTATCGGTGAGCACCATCGGCTTGCCGCGGGCGTCGTCGAACATCCGCGCGGTGCTTATGCGCGTGGCGCGGTCGTAGACTATGATGTCCGCCGTCAGCTTGGTGACATTGTGGTTGGAGTCGGTGTGCGAGACGGTGGAGCGGCTCGTGAGGTTGGCCTGCCCGGTGCGCGTGTTGTACGTTCCGGAATAAGTCACTATGGTGTCGGTGGTTCCCCAGATGTCGGTTCGCGACACTATCCGCGCCACGTTCGTCGCCGTGGAGTAAAAGAGCGTGTCGGTGAAGAGCTGGTTGCCGTTGCGCTTGGAGCGCAGGTGCACGTTGCCGTAGAAGTCGGCGGCTTTCTGCGACGGGGAGTATTCTCCCTGGTCGGAGGTCAGCACGTTGACGGCGTCTTCGAGGCGGCCGCCATTCTCGTACCATCCGCGGTCCTGCGTTGAACTGTAGAAAAGGGAGTCGGCCGTGATGGTGACGCGGCGGTTCTGCACCGTAACCTTGGAGCGCGACGGGCCGTTCTTGAGACGCGCCAGGCGCTGCTGCCCGTCGTAGAAGAGTTTGTCGGCGTAGATGTGGAGCGTGTCCCCGCTCACCATCTTAACGTTACCGAAGGCGTCGAGCGAGTTGAAGTCCGGGTAGTAGAACGCCGAGTCGCAATACAGGTACATGTTGCCCTGGCGGAAGAGGACGTTGCCGCTCACCACCTGCCTGTCGCCGTTCCAGGAATAATGGTATAGCGAGTCGGCGCGCTCCAGGAACACCCGGTTGGTGACGTAGCGGTCCTGCGAAGGCATCTCCGGGCGTATCGGCTGCGTCGGCTTCGGGCGGGTGTACGTTTCCTTCCCGGGGGTCTGCGGGCGCCGCAACACGTTCTGCGCCATAGCCTGGTCGATAAGCGAGAGAAGGGGTATGGCGAAGGCAAGGGCCACCATCCAGGCGACCCGCCGGGGGGAATGTCGGCGTAATTCGGATATCTGTGAAGGCATCTCTTTTTTTTAGTAACGTGAGCTTTCTCTGCAGCACAGGCATTTTAGCTGTCTTAGCTATTTTAGCTGACTTAGCTCTTGCCCCGCTGCCGGGGAGCTACTTCTTCTTTTCCTCCTCTTTAATCCATCCTTTATATTGGAAATCGCAGTCGCGGTAACCGTCTTCGATTCTCACGTAGGTAGTCTTTATCTTGTCTTCCACCCAGCGGCGGATAATCTCGTTGCTCTCGTGGTCGGTACACATCTCCTTGAGGAGGTTGTAGTCTTCGGAGAGGGTGGCGCGGTGCGCGTCGGAGCGTTCCTTGAGGCGCACAATGGCGCAGACGTCGCGGTTGGCGCGCACATCCTTCATGATGAACGGCTCGGAGATGTCGCCCGGTTTCATGTTTTCCACCCTGGAGGCTATCTCCGTGGGGAGGTCCTTGAGCTCGAAGCGCGTGGAACCGGTGTTCGGGTTCATCATGATACCTTTATTATTACGGGAGTCCTTGTCGGCGGAGAGGAGCCGGGCGGCCTCCTCGAACATTTCGCGGCTGTCGATGTGCGAGCGCAGGGAGTCGAGGCGCGTCAGCGCTTCGGTGAAGGCTTCGTTGGAGGCTTTCGGGCGCAGCAGGATGTGGCGGACGTTCACCTGGTCGCCGCGCTTCTCTATCAGCTGGATTATGTGGAAGCCGTATTCGGTCTCCACGATGCGCGACACCTTCTTGGGGTCGGAGAGGTTCCACGCCACGTTGGCGAACTCGGGCACGAAGTCGGCCCGGTTGTGGAAACCGAGCTCGCCCCCCTGCATGGCGGAGCCGTCCTCGCTGTACATGATGGCGAGTGTGGAGAAGGGCGTTTCGCCGCGGTTCACGCGGTCGGCATAGTCGCGGAGGCGCGCCTTGACATCGTCGATTTCCTGCTGCGGAATCTCCGGGTTGACGGTTATTACCTGCACCTCGAACTGTTGCGGAATCATGGGCAGGGAGTCTTCGGGCAGCGAGGCGTAGTATTTCTTCACGTCGTTGGGCGTCACCTTCACGTTCTTGGTGAGGTTTGACTGCACCTGCTGCACTATGTACTGCGAGCGCATGATGTCCATGAGCTGTTCGCGGAGCTGGGCCATGGGTTTGCGGAAGTATTCCTCCACGCGTTCGCGCGAGCCGAGGTTGTCGATGAAGAACTTGATGCGGCGGTCCACCTGCTGCGCCACCTGTGCCTCGGGAGGCTCGATGGTGTCGAGTTTGGCCTGGTGCATGTACAGCTTCTCGAGGGCCATCTGCTCGGGCACCACGCAATAGGGGTCGCCTGCAATGGGGGTCCCCTCCTGCTTCATGGAGGCTATCTGCGCCTCTATGTCGGAGAGGTAGATGGGTTCGTCGCCCACTACCCAGGCTATCTCGTCAATGACGTTGTGCCTGGGCTTGGCCAGCGCCGTGACGACGCCTGCCGCTACCGCGAGTATTATAAGGAGTTTCAGTTTTTTCACTTTTTCGGGTTGTTTATGATTAGCTTATGTGTTTTCGGGTCATAACCGGGTGTTTTCAGCACTCCGCGTTTGCGTGCACGGGCGCAGAGGTCGGCCATCAGGGCGTCGGCATACCGCGAGCGTTCCTGCTGCTCGAGAGCCTGGAGTATCTGCGGACGCGCGAAGTCGTAGGGCATCGTGTCGCCCGACAGCTTGCGGTCCGAGATGTGGAGTATGTACAGCGCGCCGGAACGCTGCGTCTCGAAGTCGTCGGTACGGCCCACGAAGTCGTCGGGTGTCTCGAAGCGGTAAGGTATCACCGCGGCAACGTCGGAGAAGTCCACCCAACGGTCCATGAAGTAGTCATACTGCATGGCGGAGCCGAGGCCATACTTCTCGATGCTTGCCACCGACGATGCGGAGGCGCTCTTCATCCAGCGGCGCAACTGCTCCACGCCCTGCGCGTCGGCAGGCACCTTTATAAGGATACCTTTTACCAACGGACGTTCCAGGAGCATCCGTCCGGCATTGGCGTCGTAGAAACGTCGCGCCTCGGCGTCGGAGGCCTTCGAGGGCTTGGCGGCCTGGTAGCGCTTCATGTATTCCCCCACTATCAGGTCGTTGCGGAACTCCTCGGTGAGGCGGTCTATATGTTCGAGGTCCACCACGTTCTCTTCCGCCACGCTGGCGAGGAGTACGTCGCGGAGCCAGCTGTCGGCGATGTTCGACGCCAGCCGCAGCGAGTCGGCGGGGTCGAGGCCCTGCGGGATGCGTGCGCGCAGGTCGTCGAAGGTAAGGACGGAGTCGCCCACCTGCGCCACGATTTCTGCGCTGTCCTGCGGCGCCGCGGCGCCTTCCGGCGAGCCTCCGCACGACGGAAGACACAGCAACGCGGCCAACGCCGGAGCTACGAATGCCCCGGCACGGACACCCCCGGAGCCATGCCGCCGGCGCCTTTCTGTAATGCTTCCTTTCATCTCAACGTCCCGCTTGTCCCGGTTATTGTCAGTTGCCCATCTCGGAGAGGAATTTTATGCGCGCCAGGCGTATCTCCTCCTCCGTGAACTCGTCGCCGAACTCCTCGATGGCCGAATCCAGGTCGTCCTCGTCGAGGGTGCGGATAAAGTCCATTATCTCCTGTTCCGTCTCCTCGTCGAAGATTTCGGTGAGCACATAGTCAATATTAATCTTCATTCCCGACTTCACGATGGATTCCAGCTCGGTGAGCAACTCGTCCATCGAGAGGTTGTGCATACGGGCCAGCTCCTCGAAGTCGATTCGCCGGTCGATGCCCTGGATGAGGTGGATTTTCATCTTGCTCTCCTTGGGGCGTGTGCGCACCACTATGTCTTCGGGGCGGTCTATGTCGTTCTGCTCCACGTGGCGCTTTATGAGTTCCACGAACTCGGCGCCGTAGCGGCGCGCCTTGCCGGCACCCACGCCGGGGATGTTCTGCAGCTCCTCGATGGTGACGGGGTAAGTGGTGGACATGGCCTCCAGCGAGGGGTCCTGGAAGATGACGTAGGGTTTGAGGTTATGCTTGCGGGCTATCTTCTTGCGCAGGTCCTTGAGCATGGAGAAGAGGGCCGGGTCCGTGACGCAGGCGTCGCCCCCCTTTATCTGCATTTCCGCTTCGCTGTCGTTGAACTCGTTGTCCTCCACCACCTTGAAGGATTTGGGTTTGTCGAGGAACTTGTCGCCGGCGCGCGTCAGCGAGAGCACGCCGTAGTTTTCTATATCTTTGGAAAGGTACCCGGCTATCACGGCCTGTTGCACTACGGCCTGCACGAACTTCTCGTCGGTCTCGCGCAGGGAGCCGAAGTCGTCGAGCTTGTCATGGCCTTGCGAACGTATTTCGTCGGTGCGCCGCCCGATGAGGATGTTTACGAGATATTCCGGTTTGAATTTGTCTTTGGATGCCGCCACAGTCTGGAGGGCGGCGTAAAGTTCTTCTTTAGCTTCCACTTGGTTCTTTGGAGTTAAACAATTGTCACAGCATCCGCAATTCTCCTTGCCGTACTGCTCGCCGAAGTAATGGAGCAGTATCTTGCGGCGGCAGAGCGACGACTCTGCGTAGTTTGCGGTCTCGGCAAGCAGCTGTTTCCCTATCTCCTGCTCGGCGGGAGACTTTGACTGCATGAGCTTCTCGAGTTTCTGGAGGTCTTTGACTGAAAAATAGGCTATGCAGCGCCCTTCGCCGCCGTCGCGGCCGGCGCGCCCCGTCTCCTGGTAATACCCTTCCAGCGACTTGGGGATGTCGTAGTGGATGACGAAGCGCACGTCGGGCTTGTCGATGCCCATGCCGAAGGCTATGGTGGCCACTATCACCTGAGCGTCTTCGCTGAGGAAGGCGTCCTGGTTGGCGTTGCGGTGAGCAGAGTCCATGCCGGCATGGTACGGGAGGGCCTTGATATCGTTGACCTGCAACGTCTCGGCCAGCTCCTCAACGCGCTTGCGCGACAGGCAATAGATGATGCCCGACTTCCCGGGAGCGCCCTTTATGTACTTGATGATGTCGCGGTCCACGTCCTTGGTCTTGCTGCGCACCTCATAGAAGAGGTTGGGGCGGTTGAAGCTCGACTTGAAGACGTCGGCCTCGATGATACCCAGGTTCTTCTGTATGTCGTGCTGCACCTTGGGGGTGGCGGTGGCCGTCAGCGCTATCACGGGGCGGTTGCCTATACGGTTGATTATGGGGCGCAGCTTGCGGTACTCGGGACGGAAGTCGTGCCCCCACTCCGAGATGCAGTGCGCCTCGTCGATGGCGTAGAACGAAATCCGAGACTCGCGCAGGAAAGCGATGTTCTCCTCCTTGTTGAGCGACTCGGGGGCTACATATAGGAGCTTGGTGCGTCCGGAGCGCACGTCGGCTTTCACCTCCTCGACGGCCGCCTTGTTGAGGCTCGAGTTGAGGAAGTGCGCCACTCCGTTGTCTTCGCTGAAATTACGCATCGCGTCCACCTGATTTTTCATTAACGCTATCAGGGGAGAGATCACTATGGCCGTGCCCGGTTGCAAGAGGGCCGGAAGCTGGTAGCAGAGGGATTTGCCGCCGCCCGTGGGCATCAGCACGAAGACATCATGGCCCTCGAGAAGCGAACGGATTATCGCCTCCTGGTTCCCTTTGAAGCTGTCGAACCCGAAATGGTACTTCAGAGCCTCTCTTATTTTGTTGTCGTTAGTCATGGTTAACTGTAGCGTTTTTGTTTGTCACCGCGGCGCGCGGCCCCCCTTTAAGCAAGGGGACGTGCCGCGGATGTTAACACAAAATTAAGCATTTTTTCGCAGATAGCGAAACCCCTGCGACGCTTTTTTTACCGCAATTTTCGCTTTTTAACATTATTCAAGTCGCGTTTAATAATTATCTCATTGATTACCAGTATATTATCAAACAGCGGGTTTTTCCTCGGGAAAAGAAAAAATTTTGAGCCGTAAACGGAAAAGCGGCCACCGGGCATTTTTTGCTCCCTCAAGTTTCGGCGAACGGGAAATTTTGATTAAATTTGCAACATGCTAAGATTTACGCTTCTTGTGGCGGCCGGATGCCTCCTGTCCGGATGCTCTGCCGCTAAAAGTACTCACGAGGATACCGCCGCCTCGGACACCACCCCGACCGTGGCCTCCCCGACCGTGGTTTTCAACGCCGACTCCGCCTTCGCTTACATGAAAACGCAGGTGGACTTCGGCCCACGTATCAACAATACGCCGGCACACAAACGTTGTGCAGACTGGCTGCAGGCCGAACTCAAACGCCACGGCGCCGAGGTCGTCACACAACCCATGACGCTACAAAGCGCCGACGGAGTGACCCTCGACGCCCTTAATATAATAGGACGCTACAACCCGGAGGCGGACGACCGCCTGCTGCTGCTGGCACACTACGACACGCGCCCGTGGGCCGACTCCGACCCCGACGAGGCCAACCGCGACAAGCCCGTGCCGGGTGCCAACGACGGTGCCAGCGGCGTGGCCGTGCTCCTCGAAACCGCGCGGCAGATGGGACTCGAAAACCCCGGACGCGGCATCGACATACTCTTCGTGGACGCCGAAGACCGAGGTTCACATGCCGACGACGACAGCTGGGCGCTCGGCGCAAAATACTTCGCGCAGAATCCCTTCGTCCCCGGCTATTCCCCATCGCAGGCCATACTGCTCGACATGGTGGGCGCCCGAGGCGCCAAGTTCCGCTACGAGGGTTTCTCCCTTGAAAACACCCCGGACCTGGTGCAGGCCTTCTGGCAGACAGCCGCGCAGGCCGGCTTCTCCGACGTATTCCTCAACGAGCCGGGCGGTGCCGTCACCGATGACCATGTGCCCCTGCTCGACGCCGGGATTCCTGCAATCGACATCATAGAGTACGACCCGTCGTCCCCCAGCGGCTTCAACGCCACGTGGCACACCGTGCGCGACGACGTGCCCAACATCGACCCCGCGACGCTCCGCGCCGTGGGCCAGACACTGATTAATTACATCTATAATAAATAAGCACTGAAATGAATTTTGTTGAAGAACTGACCTGGCGCGGAATGGTACATTCCATGATTCCGGGGACCGAAGAACAACTGAACAAGGAAATGACTACGGCCTACCTGGGCATAGACCCGACTGCCGACAGCCTCCATATAGGACACCTCTGCGGAGTGATGATGCTCCGCCACCTGCAGCGCTGCGGCCACAAGCCCCTGGCACTCGTGGGCGGCGCTACCGGCATGAT
>DKVK01000019.1:0-154 GCA_002491165.1 Porphyromonadaceae bacterium UBA7180 | reverse complement strand
CGACCCGTCGGGCAAATCGGCCGAACGTAACCTCCTCGACGAGGCCACGCTGCGCCACAACCAGGAGGCCATAAAACGCCAGCTGGCAAAATTCCTCGACTTCGAAAGCGACGCCCCCAACCGTGCCGAGCTTGTAAACAACTACGACTGGATG
>DKVK01000075.1 GCA_002491165.1 Porphyromonadaceae bacterium UBA7180 | reverse complement strand
GCCAAGTTTATGATATGTGAGATTAATTCTTTCACTTACTATCGGTTTAATTTGAATACTTACTTACTTACCCATCGGGCGGAAGTAGCGCAACCGGTCGTCGTTGCGGTTGAAGATGTTGATGTATTCGCGTAGCAGGAGGTCGGGATGGAACGGCGTCTCGTCGAAAATCGGAGCCGTGGAGGTGTCGCAATAGTAGACGCCGCCCTTGTCCACTGCGCTGAAATGCTTGTAGCGCGGGTCCATGGCCATGAGGCCGTCGCGTGTCAGTTTCTGCCCGAAGACTTTAAGGAGCCAGAAGTCGGCGTCGCGCGCCTTGTCGAGCACCTGCTCGAAGGAGAGGTTCAGCGAGCCTGCGGACTTGTCGTCGGCCCAGGGGTAGGTGGCTCCGGCATCGGCATATATCCGGGCGGTATAGCTTCCGCCTCCGGCTACGTACCACACTCCCTGATAGATGTTGTCGGCGAAGACGGTGGGGCGCTGCTTGCGTCCGGCTGTCTCTTTCATTGCGGCGGCGTATCGCTGCCTGACGCCGCTGAAGATGCTGTCGGCCTTTTCGACGTTGCCGGTGAGTGCGCCGAGGAGTTTAAGCCATTCGGCGCGGCCGAGCGGAGTCTGCTCCTCGTTCTCGCTCATGCGGATTATGGGGATGCCGAGCTTCTCAACGCTGCGTGTGTCCATGCCGTCGTAGATGTTGAGGATGATGGCGTCCGGGGAGAGGTCTATTATCTTCTCGACGGCAGGTGCCGAGGAGGTGCCGAGGTCGGCGATACTGCCCTTTGCCAGTCCCTCTTTCACGGACGGCAGTGTGAAGTACGACGCGTCGGTCACACCTTTTATGATAGCCCCCGCGCCCAGTTCGTCGAGGGCTGAGGCGTGGACAGAAGTGTAGACCACGGCTTTTTGCAACGGTACCTCTATCACCTCGCCGTCGGCGACGGATGGTTTCTCCGTACCGCGCTTCACGAGGTAATACTTTGCGACCGTCTTGGCGGAGTCTTCCGGGCTGACGACTTCGGCCACGGTGACGTTGTCGCCCATCGGGTACATGCGTAGCGTCTTGGCGTCTGTGAGGAGGTTGCCGGCCGTGGAGGAGGCCTGTTTATTGCCACAGGCCGTTGTCAGGATGAGGAATGAAAGGAGGAGCGTTAGGAACTTGTTCATCATTGGCTTATTTAACGAGTGATTTCAGTACGTTGACAATCTTTTCGAGATGACGGTCTTCGACCCACGGACCGGCGGGGAGGCAGAGTCCGCGGCCGAAGAGATGTTCCGAGGTCCCGTCGGTGTAAGAGGGGGCGTCGGCGAATACGGGCTGGAGGTGCATAGGTTTCCAGAGAGGACGGCTTTCGATGTTCCCGGCGGCGAGGGCGACGCGCGCGTCTTCGTAGGTGAATCCGGTTGCGGTGCTGTCTATCAGTATGTTGCACAGCCAGTAGTTGGAGCGGAATCGGTCGTCGGGATTGCTGTGGAGCGTGATGCCGGGGAAGTCGGCGAAGAGTCGCGCGTAGACATCGTGGACGTGGCGGTGGTGGGCCAGATGCTCTTCGAGGATGTGCATCTGTCCGCGCCCGATGCCGGCGCAGATGTTGCTCATGCGGTAGTTGTAGCCTATCTCGCGGTGTTCGTACCAGGGGAATGGTTCGCGTGCCTGCGTGGCGAGGAAGACGGCGCGCCGGCGTGTCTCTTCGTCGGGGCAGACAAGGGCGCCGCCGCCGGAGGTCGTTATCATCTTGTTGCCGTTGAAGGAGAGTGCGCCGAAACGTCCGAAGGTGCCGCACTCCCGACGGCAGAACGTGGAGCCGAGGGCTTCCGCCGCGTCCTCAATCAGCGTGATGCCGTAGCGGTCGGCTATCTCGCAGATGCGGTCCATCTGTGCCGGCATACCGTAAAGGTCCACCACGACGATGGCTTTCGGCTTGCGTCCCGTCCTGGCGATGCGGTCCCGTATGGCCTCTTCCAGGAGGTCGGGGCTCATGTTCCACGTAAGCGGCTCGCTGTCGACGAATACCGGCCGTGCTCCCTGGTAAGCCACCGGGTTGGCGGAGGCGGAGAAGGTCATCGACTGGCAGATGACCTCGTCGTCGCGTTCCACACCTGCGAGGATGAGCGCGAGATGCAGCGCCGCCGTGCCGGCCGAGACGGCAGCTATCTTCTTGCCGCCGCCGGTGAAGCGCTCCAGGTCCTGCTCGAAGCCGCTGACGTTCGGGCCCAGCGGCACAACCCAGTTGTCGGCGAACGCCTCGTTTATATAATCCTGTTCTTTGCCGCTCATGTGGCAAAGGCAAAGTAAAATCTTTTCAGCCATAGTAGTTAAGGTGTGTCATTTGCCGAGTGCGTAATAAGTGAAGCCGTCGCTTTCGAGTTCAGTGCGGTCGTAGATGTTGCGGCCGTCGAATACCACCGGAGTGCGCATGGATTTGTGGATGACGTTCCAGGAGGGTACGCGGAACTCCTTCCATTCCGTGACGAGCATGAGGGCGTCCGAGTCGAGAGCGGCCTCGTACATATTGGGGCAGTAGGTCACCGTGTCGCCGATGCGGCGGCGGCATTCCTGCATCGCTATCGGGTCGTAGACGCGCACCGTGGCGCCGTGCCGGAGAAGCAGGTCTATGAGGACGAGCGCCGGTGCCTCGCGCATATCGTCGGTCTCCGGCTTGAAGGCCAGCCCCCACAGCGTAACGGCCTTGCCCTCGACGCTGCCGCCGTAGTGCTTTAGCAATTTCTTGAATAACAACGACTTCTGGCTTTCGTTGACCTCCTCCACGGCGCGTAGCACGCGCATGTCATAGCCATGCTGGGCGGCGGTCCGTATTATGGCCTTGACGTCCTTGGGGAAGCAGGAACCGCCGTAGCCGCAACCCGGGTATAGGAACTTGGTGCCGATGCGGTGGTCGGCGCCTATGCCCTTGCGTACCATGTTGACGTTGGCGCCTACCATGTCGCAGAGGTTGGCTATGTCGTTCATAAATGAAATGCGGGTGGCCAGCATGGCGTTGGCTGCATACTTTATCATCTCGGCCGACGGGATGTCGGTGAAAAGCATACGGTCGGAGGAAAGGAGGAACGGGCGGTAGAGCTTCTGCATAATCTTCCGCGCGCGCGGCGAGTCCACGCCTACCACCACGCGGTCGGGGCTCATGAAGTCCTTGATGGCGGCTCCTTCTTTAAGGAACTCGGGGTTCGAGGCCACGTCGAAGTCTATCTTCACTCCACGGCGGCGCTGCTCCTCCAGGATGGCTTCGCGCACCTTGACGGCGGTGCCCACGGGGACGGTGCTTTTTGTGACCACGAGCACATATTTTTCCATTAGCGACCCTATCTGCCGCGCCACGTCGAGCACATAGCCGAGGTCGGCGGAGCCGTCCTCGTCGGGCGGCGTTCCCACGGCCGAGAAGATGACCTCCACGTCGTCGATGACCTCCGAGAGGTCGGTGGTGAAGTCGAGGCGCCCCGAGTTGTGGTTACGTGTCACCATATCCTCGAGACCCGGCTCGTAGATAGGGATTTCGCCACGTTTGAGGCGGTTTATTTTATCGGCATCGACGTCCACGCAAGTGACGGAGATACCCATGTCGGCGAAACAGGTGCCGGTGACGAGCCCGACATAACCGGTTCCGATAATAGCAATCTTCATAAAATCGATTTAAAAACAAGCACAAAATTACAAATAATTCTCCACCCCGCCAAATCCGGCCGCGTATTAAGGTGGTAAAATGACGGCGCGAGGCCGGGGCGGATGATAAATTTTTGGGCGGGGACTTGGCGGTTTGGGGATTTTTGAGTAATTTCGCAGTTGGTTATGGACATTGTCAAATATATAGGATTGTGCCTGCTTGCCCTGGTTTGGGTGGGTCTGTGCGTTTATATGCTCGTGGCCCGCGGCGTAACCCTCTACAATTTATTGGTTGTGGCCATATCCGGTGGCATTGTGTTTGTCCCCTTATGGAAAAAATTCATCAGAAATGACAAAAACAAGCGTTGACAATCCGCAGGCGGCGTCCGGGGAACCGTTGCTCCCCGCCATCCAAAGCCCGGCCGACCTCCGCAAGCTCCCCGCCGACCGGCTCGAAACCGTGGCCGCGGAACTCCGTCAGAAAATCATAGAAACCCTCTCGGTGAATCCCGGACACTTCGCCTCGTCGATGGGCGCCGTGGAGCTTACCGTCGCACTCCATTACGTTTTCAATACTCCCGACGACCGCATAGTGTGGGACGTCGGACACCAGGCTTACGCCCATAAGTTGCTGACCGGCCGTCAGGAGCGTTTCTCCACGCTCCGCACGCTCGGCGGCCTATCGGGCTTCCCGAACCCGATGGAGAGCCCCTACGACACCTTTATGGCCGGGCACGCCTCCAATTCCATTTCCGCCGCCCTCGGTATGGCCATCGCCGACCGCAATACCCCCGAGAACCGCGACCGAAAGACCGTGGCCGTGATAGGCGACGCATCGATAAGCGGCGGACTGGCCTTCGAGGGGCTTAACAACGTCTCTAACAACCCGAACAACCTGCTTATCATCCTGAACGACAACGATATGTCGATAGATGACAACGTGGGGGCGCTGCACCGTTACCTTACTGAACTCACGACGTCGGCCGGTTACAACCGCTGGCGTTTCAAGACATATAACTTCTTCAAGCGCCACGGCCTTATCAACGAGAACCGCCGCGGCCTCCTGTTGCGCCTTAACAACTCGCTCAAGGCTTTCATCTCGCAGCGACAGAACATCTTCGAGGGGCTGAACATCCGCTACTTCGGCCCGATAGACGGCCACGACCTGCCGCGCCTTGTCCGCGTGCTCAACGAAATCAAGGATATGGAGGGACCGCGCATCCTGCATATCCGCACCGTGAAAGGGAAGGGCTTCGAGGAGGCCGAGAAGAACCCGACGACGTGGCACGCACCCGGTAAATTCGACCCCGAGACCGGCGAGAGGCTTAAGAAACCTACCGAAGGGGAACCGCCGCTGTGGCAGCAGGTTTTCGGTAATACCCTGGTGGAGTTGGCCGACCAAGACGAGCGCGTGATGGGAATAACGGCGGCAATGCCGTCGGGCACGTCGATGAACCTCATGCTGAAGAAATACCCCGCGCGCGCGTTCGACGTCGGAATCTCCGAAGGTCATGCCGTAACCTTCGCCGGAGGACTCGCTTCGGCCGGAAAACGTCCTTTCGTGGCGATATACTCCTCCTTCCTGCAACGCGCCTATGACAATATAATCCACGATGTGGCCATCGCAGGGCTGCCGGTGACTTTCTGCATCGACCGCGCCGGAATAGTGGGGGAGGACGGCGTGACGCACCACGGCCTCTTCGACCTCGCTTACCTCTCATGCATCCCGGGAATGAGGATAGCTTCGCCGCGCACCGAAGAGGCGCTGCGCAACCTGATGCGCACCTCGCTGGAACTCGACGGCCCGCTGGCCATACGTTATCCGCGGGGAAAGGCGACGACCCCCGACTGGAAAACGCCGATGCGGCCGATAGAGGTCGGCAAAGGGGAACGCATAGCGGGCGACGGCACCGCCGACGTGGCCGTGCTCTCAATAGGTCCCGAAGGAAACGACGCACTGAAAGCTGCGGAACTCGCTATCGAACAAGGTGTCAAGGCCGATGTCTACGATATGGTGTGGCTGAAACCCATCGACGGAGAGTTGCTCCGCGAAGTTGCCTCTACCCACAAACGTATCATTACCCTCGAAGACGGAAGCACTACCGGCGGCCTCGGCGCGGCGGTGACCCGTTCCCTCACCGAGAACGGCTTCGGAACAATCCCCGTGGTGCGTCTCGGAGTCGGCGACAAGTGGGTACACCAAGGTACCGTGGAGCAGCTCAAGAAGCTGTGCGGATATGGCGTGGCAGATATTGTGGCACAGATAACCCGTCCGCTGCAATGAAGATAATCATAGCCGGAGCCGGGGAGGTGGGGACGCACCTCGCCAAGATGCTCTCCAACGAAGACCAGGACATAATCCTGATAGACAGCGACCAACGCCGCCTCGACATTATCGACGCCAACTATAACCTGATGACGTGGAACGGCTCGGCATCCTCGCTCGAGACCATGCGCGACATGGGAATCTCTGACACCGACCTCTATATAGCGGTCACCCCTTACGAGACGCGTAACATAACTGCGTGCTCAATAGCTAAGAAGCTCGGCGCCAAGAAGACGGTGGCGCGTATAGACAACGCCGAGTTCCTTGACGATGACAACCGCAAGGTGCTCAAAGAGATAGGCGCCGACACCCTGATTTACCCGGAACACCTGGCCGCTCTTGAGATAGACGTGTCGCTGCGCCATAACTGGGCTCGCTATTGGGGCGAACTCCATAACGGGCAACTCCTGCTGATAGGGGTAAGGCTCACACAAGACAATGACCTGGAAGGGAAACAGATAAAAGACATCCCCGGTACGGCGGAGTTCAATATCGTGGCCATAAAGCGCAATAACGAGACCATCATACCGCGCGGCAACGACTTCATTGAGCCCGGCGACATGCTTTACTTCGTAACTACGCCGCAGTTCATAGAGAATGTCCGCACCCTTTGCGGCAAACGCAAGCGCTCCATGAAGCGGCTCATGATAATCGGCGGCAGCGACATAGCCGAACGCTTCGCTACGGTTTATCACGACAAATACCATATAAAAATCATAGACGAAGACCGCGACAAGTGCGAGCATCTGGCCACGATGTTGCCCGACTGCGAGATAGTGTGCGGCGACGGCCTGGACGTGGATGTGCTGCGCGAGAACAATACTTCGCAATACGACGCTTTCATGGCGCTGACCGATTCCTCGGAAGCCAATATCCTGGCCTGCATGACCGCCAAGGAGTTTACGGTGCCCAAGACCGTGGCCAATGTCGAGAACCTGCAATTCATCTCGCAGGCCGAGAACCTCAATATCGGTACTATAATAAACAAGAAGCTGCTGGCGTCGAGCTATATCTTCCAGTTGCTTCTCGATGCCGACGAGGAGAATGCCAAATGCCTCTCGCTGGCGAACGCAGACGCGGGGGAACTGCTGGTCAAGAAGAACGCCAAGATAACGCGCGAGCCGGTGCGCAAGCTGAGGCTCCCGTCTGAAATGACGCTGGCTGCCCTGGTGCGCGACGGCCGGTGCTACCTCGTGAACGGAAGCACGCAGATACAGGAAGGCGACTATGTGGTGGTTTTCTGCCTCCACGGGTTTATCCATAAGATAGAGAAATGGTTTTATTAAGGGAGAGGTATGGCAGGCAGTAGGGTGACAACAAGTAAAAAGCGCGGCCTCTTCAACCGGAAGCCGCCTGAGCTACGCAAGTATTCGTACATCAATTTCCTGATGCTGCTCAAGGTGCTCGGGTTCCTGCTGCTCATAGAGACGGCCTTCATGCTCATACCTATGGTCGTGAGCTTCATCCTGCATGAAAAGGTGGCGGTAGATTTCCTGTATGCCGCCCTGGTGACGCTCGTTACGGGAGTGGGGCTGGTGAACATACGCCCCCGCAACCGCGACATGCGCAAGCGCGAGGCCATACTGCTGACCGGCTTGACGTGGATCATAATGTCGCTCTTCGGGATGCTCCCCTTCCTGATGAGCGGTACCCACCTCTCCGTGACCGACGCGTTTTTCGAGACAATATCGGGATTCACTACCACCGGTGCTTCGGTGCTGGCCACGCTCGAAGGTGTGCCTAAAGGGATTCTGCTGTGGCGCTGCGTGGTGCAGTGGATAGGGGGTATGGGTATCATCCTGTTTACCCTTGCCGTGGTGCCGATGCTCAACTATCAGGGCGGTATACAGCTCTTCAACGCGGAGGTGACCGGCATTACGCACGACAAGCTGCGCCCGCGCGTATCCTCTACCGCCAAGTCGCTGTGGATGGTTTACCTGGCGCTGACAACGCTGCTGATAGTATTCCTCTGCTTCTCGGACATGGACTTCTTCGACGCCGTGTGCTACGGGCTGTCAACGATGTCGACGGGAGGTTTCGCCACTTCCGACATGTCGCAGGTTGTGGGCACCTCGCTTTATATAAAGATAGTGGCCACGGTGTTCATGTTCCTGGGCGGCGTCAACTTCGCCCTGATTTACAAGATGATACACGGGGAGTTCCGAACCACGCTGCGCAACGATACCTTTAAATGGTATCTGGGGATAGTTGCAGTATGCTATGTGCTTCTCTGCATAAATATAGTTATCAACCACGAGGCGCGGAGCGTGAAAGACCTTACCATTTCGCCACTTTTCCAGGCCGTCTCCATCCTTTCATCCACCGGACTTACGGAGCCTAACTTCAAGGATTGGGGTGCCCTCGCCACTGTGGTAATGACATTGATGATGTTCGTCGGGGCATGTGCGGGAAGCACTTCGGGCGGCGCGAAGATAGACCGTGTCATCGTGATGATAAAATTCCTGAAAAACGAGTTTTACAAGCTCATGCACCCCAATGCCGTCACTACAATCTCCATGAACGGCAAAGGGACGCCCACAACCCTGGTAGCCAAAGTGTTAGGCTTCCTGTTCCTCTATGTGGCCGTGATATTCATGGGAGGGACGGTGCTTATCCTGTTGGGGATGCCGTTGGCCGACAGCTTCTTCTGTGCCCTGTCATGTATCTCCAATACGGGGTTGGGGACGGAAGCCACCGGGATAGGGGGCAACTATATGATGGTGCCGGATGCCGGCAAATGGGTGCTTTCGCTGATAATGCTGATAGGGCGTCTCGAACTCTACACAATCCTCCTTTGGTTCATGCCCGTCTTCTGGAAAAAGTAAGGCCTGCGAACGGAGCGCAGGCCTTGGACTACGGGAGTTTGAGATTGTGATGTATGTGATTTATGTAATTTATGTGACGGAAGCTCGTTTCAGGCGTTGGTGGGGATAACGGGCTGGGCGGCGTCGTCGCTGCATAGTATCATGAGGAGATTGCCCACCATGTCGGCTTTCTTCTCTTCCGAAAGGCGTACTATGCCGCGCTTCTCGATGTCGGAGAGCGCCATTTCTACCATAGATACCGCGCCTTCCACTATCTTTTCGCGTGCCGTGATGATGGCTGCCGCCTGTTGGCGGCGGAGCATTACCGCCGCGATTTCCGGTGCGTAGGCAAGGTAGTTGAGGCGCGCTTCCACTACCTCGATGCCGGCCATGGCGAGGCGCTCGTTGATTTTGCGCTCAAGAAGTTCGTTGATTTCATCGCCGCCGTCGCGCAGGGTGAGTTCCTCGTCGTGTTCGGTGGTTTTGTCGTATGCGAACTGCCCGGTGACTTCGCGCAAGGCGGCGTCGCTCTGTATGCGCACGAAGTGTTCGAGGGCTGCGTTGTTGATGCCTCCCGCGGCTCCGAGCGACTGCGAGTCGAGGTCGAAGACCACGCGGTAGGTGTCCTTTATCCTCCATACGAGTACCATGCCGATGAGCACCGGGTTACCCACCTTGTCGTTGACCTTGATGGGATCGATGTCCATGTTGCGGATACGCAGCGAGAGCTTCTTGCGGCTGACGAAGGGGTTGACCCACATGTAGCCCTCCTTGCGGAGCGTGCCCACATATTTGCCGAAGAAAATCATGACGCGCGCCTCGTTGGGTTGCTGCACTACGTAGCCGATGGTGCCCAGTACGAAGATGATGGCAAGAATGGTAGAGCACACGGCGGCAAGCCCTTCGTCCATGCCGCTGACCCAGCAAAAGCCTATGAGGATGGGTATGAGGATGAAGGTGAAGAATATCATCGCGAATCCGTTCATTTGCAGCCCGCGGAACTCATACTCACGGTTGGTCTCTTTTGTCTCGTTCATAATTCTGTGTTATAGGTTTAAAAAGAAAACAAGGACTGCCGAGCGGTGGTGTCCGGCAATCCTGTAATGTTGAATATTTTTCAAAAAAGCCGTCTCTGCGGGTGGCCGTTACCAGATGATGATCTGCTCTTCGGCGGGACGGTAGAGCTTGTCGCCCTCCTTGATGTCGAAAGCCTGGAAGAACGGGGTGATGTTGCGCAGCGTCACGTTCACGCGGTTCTCGGAGAGCGAGTGTACGTCGCCGACGGTGAGGGCGCGTTTTTCCTCGTCGCGGATGTTCTGTGCCCAGATATTGGCGTAGTTCATGTAGAACGCCTGCCGGGGGGTGAGGCCGTCGATGCGGTCGGCGTTGATATCCTCGCCTTTCTGTTTGTAGGCGTCTTCGAGAGCCGTCATGGATACGCGGAGGCCGCCCTGGTCGGCGATGTTCTC
>DKVK01000068.1:4095-4482 GCA_002491165.1 Porphyromonadaceae bacterium UBA7180 | reverse complement strand
GTTCACGCCCAGCAGGTAGCCGGAGATGCCGCAGGCTTTCTCGAAGAAGTAGATGAGCTGGCCCAGGCTGTATTCGTCGAGCGTCGGTATCTCGATGCGCATGTTGGGGACGCCGCCGTCCACGTGTGCCAGCATGGTGCCGAGCTCGGCCTGTTTGTTGACTTCGTCGATGCGTTTGCCGGCCAGATAGTTGATGCCGTCAAGGTCGGATGCGTTCATCGGGATGCGTTTCTCCACCGGTGTTTCGCGCACGCTGAGCACCGTCTCGAAGATGGTGCGCTCTCCCTGTTGTATCCACTGACCCATGGAGTGCAGGTCGGTGGTGAAGTCAACGGCAGCGGGGAAGATGCCCTTGTTGTCCTTGCCTTCGCTTTCGCCGTAGAGCTG
>DKVK01000068.1:0-3778 GCA_002491165.1 Porphyromonadaceae bacterium UBA7180 | reverse complement strand
TTCCACCATTCTCCGAAGTAGTGGAGTTTGGGGTTGAAGTTCACGAGGATTTCGATTTTCTTGCCGTCGCGGTAGAGGGCGTTACGCATTTTTGCGTAAGTTTCGGAGATATTGGAGGGACCCGGGTGCTCGGTGGAGCACATCATGTCGCGTGCGCCGGCCAGGAGTTTGGTAATGTCGTGTCCGGCCACGGCTATGGGGAGCAGTCCTACGGGGGTGAGCACCGAGAATCGGCCGCCCACGTTGTCGGGAATCACGAAGGTGGTGTATTTTTCCTGGTCCGCGAGGGTGCGGAGTGCGCCTTTCTTGGCGTCGGTGATGGCTACTATGAGGTCGCGTGCTTCATCGCGGCCGACCTGGTTTTCAAGCTGTTCGCGGAGTATGCGGAAGGCGATGGCGGGTTCGGTGGTGGTACCGGACTTGGAAATCACGATGATTCCGAAGCGCTTGCCTGTAAGGAGTTTCTGGAGTTCGGCCATGTACTCTTCGCCGATGTTCTGTCCGGCATAGAGCACGTGGGGGCGTTTGGGGCGCGGGGCATAGAAGTCGGCGAAGCAGTCGGCCAGTGCGGTGTTGACGGCTTTGGCTCCGAGGAAGCTGCCGCCGATGCCTACGCACACCACATAGTCGCAGTTTTCCCGGAGGCGTGCGGCACATTTGTTGATGGCGGCTATTTCTTCGGCCGGGACTTCTGCGGGAAGTTTGACCCATCCCAGGAAGTCGGAGCCGGGTGCGGTGCCGTTCTCCACTTTATAGATAGCTTCGGCGGCTTCGCCGTCGAGGGCTTTGAGTTTTTCCGTTCCGGCGAAGTATTCTGCGTGCCGGATGTCAAGACTGATACTTTTCATTGTCTGAATCTTTTTTTACCTTATTATTTCCGCGCGTGCGTGCTTCCCTACGCGCACGCGCGGAATCATATACATTCTAAAAATCTAACGTGGGGCCGTGGGGATGGTTCACGTCAGGTAGGGGGAAATGTCCTCGAAGGCGCGGCGCGGGTTGCGGCCTTCGTAGAGTATCTGGTAGACGCCGTGGGCTATGGGCATTTCTACCCCGAGGTGGCGGTTCAGCTCCTCTATGCACTTGGTACCGTAGTATCCCTCGGCCACCTGGCTCATCTCCATCATGGCCACCTTCACGCTGTACCCTTTCCCTATCATTGCGCCGAAGTTGTGGTTGCGCGAGAATCGGGAATAAGCGGTCACCAGCAGGTCGCCGAGATATGCGGAGTCGCAGATGCTGCGTGTCATTGGGGAGGCTTTGTCCACGAAGCGTTCCATCTCGCGGATAGCGTTGCACACCATCATGGCCATATAGTTGTCGCCGGCCTTCATGCCGGAGATGATGCCGGCGGCTATGGCATAGACGTTCTTGAGCACGGCGCCGTATTCTATGCCGTCGACGTCTCCGCTTACGATGGTGCGCATCTTGACGCCCTCCAGCAGGTTGGCAATCTTGCGTGCCCGCAGGGCGTCGCGGCCGCCGATGGTCAGGTAGCTGAGGCGTTCGAGCGCCACCTCTTCGGCGTGGCACGGGCCGCCGATGACCATCAGTTGCTCGTCGCGGCACCCGAAGCGGCTCTTCAGGTAGTCGGTCACAATGACGTTCTCGTCGGGGACGATGCCCTTCACGGCCGAGACTATGGTTTTCTCGTCGAGCGGTTCGGTCACCTTGTCGAGGTGCACCTTGATGTAGGGCGACGGGACCGCGAGAATGAGCACGTCGGCCTCGCGGATGGCTCGGTTGATGTCGTCGGTAAACTTGATTTTCGAGGTATCGAAGCTTACGTCGCTGAGATACACGGGGTTATGCCCGAGCTTGAGGAAATCGTCGATGCGGTCCCGCCGCCGCATGTACCAGATGAAATCCACGCCGTTGTCGGCTATGAGTTTGGCCAGCGCCGTGGCCCAGCTGCCGCCCCCCAGGACGGCTATCTTTCCTTCGCCTTCCATACTCCCTTATCCTTGCGTCTGTTCTTCTTCGGGATTTTCCTCCTCTTTTTTCTGTGTCTTTTCGGGGCGCATCTGCGGGAAGAGGAGCACTTCCTGGATGGCGGTCTGCCCCGTCATGAGCATTGCCAGGCGGTCCATGCCGATACCCATGCCCGAAGTGGGGGGCATACCGTATTCCAGCGCGCGGATGAAGTCATGGTCTATGATCATGGCTTCGTCGTCCCCCTTGTCGGCCAGGCGCATCTGCTCCACGAAGCGTTCGTACTGGTCCACCGGGTCGTTGAGCTCGGAGTAGGCGTTGGCCAGCTCCTTGCCGTTGACCATCAGCTCGAAGCGTTCCGTAAGCTCCGGGTTGTCGCGGTGGCGCTTCGTGAGCGGCGACATCTCTATGGGGTAGTCGATGATGAAGGTGGGCTGTATGAAGGAGCCTTCGCACTTCTCGCCGAAAATCTCGTCGATGATTTTGCCCTTGCCCCAGGTCTGGTCGATTTCAATGCCGGCCTGTTTGCAGAAGTCGCGGAGCTGCTCCTCGCTCTTGCCGGTGATGTCGAAGCCCGTCTTGTCGAGGATGGCCTGCGCCATGGTTACGCGCGGATAGGGCGCCTTGAAGGAAATCACGTTGTCGCCCACCTGCACCTCGTCGGTGCCGTTGACGTCGCGGCAAATCTTTTCGAGCATCTTCTCGGTGAAGGTCATCATCCAGTTGTAGTCCTTGTAGCTGACATAGATTTCCATGCAGGTGAACTCGGGGTTGTGGGTGCGGTCCATGCCTTCGTTACGGAAGTTCTTGGAGAACTCGTAGACGCCCTCGAAGCCGCCCACTATCAGGCGTTTGAGGTAAAGCTCGTCGGCGATGCGCAGGTACAGTGGGATGTCGAGCGTGTTGTGGTGGGTAATGAAGGGGCGTGCCGATGCCCCCCCGGGGATGGGTTGCAGTATCGGGGTCTCGACCTCCATGTAGCCGTGGGAGTTGAAGTATTCCCGCATGGAGTTGAAGACTTTGGTGCGCTTGATGAAGATGTCGCGGACACCGGGGTTCACCACCAGGTCCACGTAGCGGCGGCGGTAGCGCAGCTCGGGGTCGGTGAAGGCGTCGTAGGCCTTCCCCTCTTTCAGCTTGACGATGGGCAGCGGGCGCAGCGACTTGGAAAGCACGCGCAACGACTGTGCATGGACGGTGATTTCGCCCGTTTTGGTGCGGAACACGAAGCCCTCGATGCCCACGAAGTCGCCTATGTCGAGGAGTTTCTTGAAGACGTCGTTGTAGAGGCTCTTGTCCTCGCCGGGGCAGATGTCGTCGCGGCTCACGTAGACCTGTATGCGGCCTTCGCTGTCCTGGAGCTCCACGAAGGAGGCTTTGCCCATGATGCGTCGGCTCATGATGCGGCCGGCAACGGCCACGGGGCGCGGCTCGGCATCGTCGCGGAAATTCTCCTTTATCTCGGCCGAGCGTCCCGTCACGGTAAACTCTTTGGCGGGATAAGGCTCTATGCCGCGGTCGCGCAGCGTCTGCATGGAACGGCGGCGCACCACTTCCTGTTCGCTCAGCTCGCGCTGAGGCGTCTTACTCTTGTTGTTATCTTCGCAGGACACGCGGCCCTCTGATACGTCATTGCTCATATATCGATGTCGTTTTATTGTCAAAATAGTACTTTCGTGCAAAGTTACGAAATTTTTTCCGTTCCACCGCACCGCAGCACCTATTTTTGACTATTTAAGCAGCGAGGAGGAGCGGTCGGCGTTGTTCAGCTTGCGGCGCCCGGAGCGGAAGATGGAGCCGAAGTTGGTGTCGTAGCTCACCGACTATAATACTCCCCGATTTTCAG
>DKVK01000036.1:7365-17054 GCA_002491165.1 Porphyromonadaceae bacterium UBA7180 | reverse complement strand
TCGGCTGTTGTTTTATGGTTTAATGACCAGATAAGCTGAAATTACAACACTACAGCAGACCGGGGAAGAGGCCTACCTTCCATATAATTCGGCCTCCCAACCAATTTCAGAACTCATAGCGGAAGCCGACGAGGGTACGCAGCGTCTTGGCGTTGCGGTCGCCGGAAGTCTCGATGGAGAGCATCGGTTGCACGGAAAGCCTGTTGACATGGAAGTCGAAACCGGCGTGTACGCGCTTTTCGCTCATGCGATATTCCGGAATGGTGGTGTATCCGGCCAGCACGTCGATGTTTTTCGTAATTTTCACCCCGGCACCGGCGTAGAAGCAGGTCTTGTAGCCGTAGCCGGAATCATAATGCGGATTGATTTTGCCGTCTATCATTACACGGTCGAAGAGCGTGTATCTTGCCGAGGCAAGCAGGCCGTAGCTGTGGTAATCGCCGTTGTAGCAGGCGCCGAAGTAGGCCTGCGCGTCGTAGTCGAGCGATTTCCAGTCCCCCTGGTAACCGGCGTATGCACGCAGATACTGTAACCCTATTTTTTCGGGGAAAACACTTTCTTCAAGTTTCACGGTCCAATGGCGGCGGAAAGTGAAATCTCCGTAAATGAAACGGGAATCGCGAACGCCTACGCCGAACTGGCAGAAAGCGGCAAGGGCGGAGGATAAGAATACGAGGGTAATAAGAAGTCTATTTTTCATTGTCCCGGTGGTCAATTTCAGGTTGTTTTGTTATGTGATTGCTTCGGAGGCGCGTTTGTCATAGCGCTTTGTCAAGGGCGGCGGAAAGTATCTCGTAGCCGGCAGGGGAGAGATGCAAGCGGTCGTTATACAGGCCGGGATTCGGTTTGCCGTCGATCAGAAAACCGGGATACACATCGAGATATGTTATCTGCGGGTATTCTTTCACCTTTTGCTTAATGATTGCGTTGAAATTCAGGATATTGCGGTTTGTATCCGGCGCGTCATTTTTTAAATCCCGCGGAAGTACCGAAAAGAGATACACTTTCTTGGCACCGAGTCCGATGACCGCCTCGATGTAGCGGCGCGAGTAAGCCTCTACATGCTGCGGAGCCATCTGCCAGGAATCGTTGGTTCCTATTTCTATCACGACAATGCGGCCGACGAAATAGCCGGCATATTGCTCCAGATAACCGATGGTGGCGCCGCTTTTCCCATAGTTTTCAACCATCCGTGACGGGAAATATGCCGGGAGATCCCAGCGGGCTACGAGTGAATCGCCTATGAAATCAAGGGTAGTGTCGGCCTCCTTGTCCTCGCACGCAGGGGATATTGCGGCAATAAGAAGTATGAATAAGTATTTCAGGTATTTAGTCATCTGAATCGTGGAATTATAGTGTCGGTGTAAATCTTGGTACCGTTTAGGTTGACATGCACATCGTCATAAAAGAGAGTGCTGTCCGAATTGAAAGGCTGCATCAGCGTGTCGTCGAAGAAGCGCGCTCCATAGCGGTGACAAAGCTGTTCGACCTCTTTTGCGGCAGAAAGACGCAGAGGTGGCTTTTCAACGTATTGGGGAGTAAAGATGACGGTAAGGTCTATGCCCTTGTCGCGGCATATTTTGAGGAACTCCTCGAAATCTTTCCGCCGCTCGGCACTCATGCTGAAATCGCCCTGAAATGCCCTTCGCGGAGGGAACGAAGGGGGGATTGGTTTCACTATCGTACCGTTCTCCCCCTTTATTCCCGCCGATATGAAATTGTAGAGCAGGATGCGGAACCATATCCTGTTAAGGCGATAGAAATTGCTTTTCAGGAAGAGGCGTTCCCTCCAGTCATCGTTCTCCATGCGCCGGTCTATGTCTGCCATTCCCCGGCCGTAGTAAGGGGCGAGGAAATTGTAGCGGCCGCCGATGCCGGTTCCGTCAAGGTTTTCGGGAGTAAGGCACAGAATCACTTTGCGGGGTGTCTTTTGCTGCGTGACTGCTTTCAGCATGGTCAGATAGAAGGGGAAGGTCTGGCCATTGGCGCCACCGTTGAAGACGGTGACTCCGATGGAGTCCTGGAGCGTGCGGGCGTTTATGCTGTTAAGCGCCACGCTGCTGCCCAGCACCACAGCATCCTCGTCGAAACCGCGCAGCACATGGTCGGCCATCTCGTAATCGCCCGGGAGCGTGTGGCTGTCCATATATTTCCTGAAGAGGAACCCTAAAGCCATGTCCAGCGCCAGAATCACAGCTACAATAACCATAAACCAAATTATTAGCTTTTTCATCTTTCTGCAATCTTAGAACTGGAAATAAATGAACTGGCCGCTCTGGAAATGTGCGCACAGCAGTATTACAATCACCAGCACCGCCGTGGATATGGCGCTGACATAGACATTCTTGTTGGAAGTCAGGGCTATGCCCCATCCCCGCTCGTTGCGTATTTCCCGCGCCATGAGGAGGGCGATGAGCAGCAGCGAGAGGGCGATGGCGGGTTTCCCTTCGCCGTTGAAGAGCATACCTTCGGGATGTGCCATTTTAGTCAGGGCCGTGGCGGCATCCCGCAGGGAGTTGGCACGGAAAACCATGAATCCCAGTACCCAGGCCAGGAAGGTCAGCAACATCGAAAAGAAGACACCCACGCGGCGCCACGGAAGACGGAACGGCAGATACTTCTGCTTGAGGATAAGCAACACCTGCAGCAGCCCGAAATATCCTCCCCACACCACGAAGGTCCATGCGGCGCCGTGCCACAGGCCGCTCGTCAGGAACGTAATCATGATGTTGCGGTGGTGCTTTGCCTGTGAACAGCGGCTACCGCCCAACGGCTTGTAGACATAATCTGTGAACCAGGTGGTGAGGCTTATGTGCCAGCGGCGCCACACATCCTTGACGTCGCGCGCCAGATACGGCTGCCGGAAATTCTGCATCAGGGTGAAGCCCATGCACTTGGCCGCGCCGATGGCTATCAGCGAATAGCCGCCGAAATCACAGAATATCTGGAAGGCGAAGAAGAAGGAGGCCAGCCAGATGCTCTTGCCGTTGTGCATGTCTATGTTATTGAAGACCGCATCGACGTAAGGGGCCACGTTTTCGGCTATGCAGAGCTTCATGAAATATCCCCACACCATCATATTCAGTCCCGCCATAAGCGCTTGTGTACTGAAACGGTGCGTCTCGTGGAACTGCGGCAACAGGTTCTTGGCACGTTCGATGGGACCGGCCACAAGTTGCGGGAAAAACGACACGAAAAGCGCATAGGTGAAGAAGTTACGTTCCGGCTTTATCGTGCCTCGGTAGACGTCGAGCATATACCCGATGGCCTGGAAAGTATAGAAGGAGATACCCACAGGCAGCAGTAGCGTGAACTGCGGCACATACATCTTTATCCCGGCAAGGGACAACAGGTCGGTCACCGTGGCATTGAAGAAGTTGGCGTATTTGTATAGGAAGAGAATCCCGAAATTTATTATAAGGCATAGCGCCAACGACGTCTTACGGTATTTCCCGTTCCCTATCACCAGGGCGCAACCGTAAGTCGTCGCTGATGAGAGAAGTATCAGCAGCGCATATACCGGCTCCCAGTTCATGTAGAAATAATAACTGGCAATCAGCAGCATAGGGTTACGCCATTTGTGCGGCATGATCCAGTAGAGCAGCACCACAAGTGGGAAGAAAACGAGAAACTGAAGCGAGTTGAACAGCATATCTTAAAAATTGCCGGGAGTTCAAAATTATTATCCTACTAAGGAAACGGAGCGTGATAGAAGTTATTGCTTTACGCTTCCCGCCACCGTTTATTATAGTAATGATAAAGTTCGGCAATCCGGGGATTGCCGAACTCATCGCTGTTTTTTATCCTGATGTTATTTTATCCGGATTTTGCGGGTTGCGGCGCCGGCCTTCACTATGTAGATGGCCGGGGCGAGGCTTTGCGTCAGCTCACCGCCGGCGGTGGCCAAGAGGCGTCCTTCGGTGGTGTAGATGGCGATGTCGGCATTCGGGGCTGTCACCTTCAGGGTGCGGCCCGTAACGGTCATCGTCACTCCTTCGCCGGTTACGTCTCCTATGCCGCTGCCCTTCTCGGCTACGCGCAGGTAATCCACTATTGCCGAAGTGGAATAAGCACCTTTGTGCGAGTGGAAGCAGAGGCGTACGGGACCGTCGTTCTTGTACGGCGTGAGGTCGCACGTCACCGGTATCCATCCGGCCTCGTCATAGTTGTCGAAGCGGGTTTCGCTGAGCGTTACCACACTGCCGTCGGCCTTGAGGAGCTCGAAACTGAGCGTGGTTTCGTAGTCGGGCACCACGTATGCGAAGAACGATGCGGTGGGTTCCTGTGCCCCGGTGATGTCTATGCGTCCCGAGGTGAGATAATCGTCGCGTTCGTCGGAGTTGTAGATGCCGTAGTAGGAGTATGCCAGTCCTGCACCTTCGTAGGGCACCACCTGGCCTTCGAGCGTGAGGTAAGCCATTTCGGCGAAAGCCCAGGTGCTGTTGGTCTCGGAGGAGGTCATGGTCCAGGAACCGTGGTCGGCCACTATATACTCGCCGGACATGGAGTTGAACCCTTCGGTGTAGGGGAGTGTCGATGGATTTCCCACGAGGACGATGTTCGACGACGAGGAGTAGCCTTCGAGGGTACCGTTGACGGCTTTGACGAAGTAGCGGACATTCACCTCGTCGGTAAAGGTGTAGGTATCCACATATTCGCACACGTCCAGGCCGGAGGCTATCTCCGTGGCGTCATAGTCGCTGTAACCGGTGCCGCGGTACACTTTATAAGAGAGGTGTGCCCGGTCTATGTAACCGTTGTTGTAACCCTGCGTGGGGGCGGTCCAGGTAACGCGTACGCCTCCGGCGGCAAGTTCGGCTTTTACGTCGGTGGGAGGCATGGGCATATCGTTGCCAACATAGAGGTCTACGGTCACACCGTAGGAGTCTCCGCCGCGGCCGGTGCATACGGCTTTATACTGGTACATTTCACCCTCTTTGGGATTGGTGTCGGTACATTCCAAAAGCATTCCGGGTTCCACGTCGCTCCAGCCGCGCACCTCTTTCCAGGCGAGGTCGGCGGCATCGTAGCGCGTCAGTTTCACGCTTATATTCTCGGTAAGGGGTTTACCGTCCACATCAGTTTCCGGCGCTTGCATCGAAACCAGGACGGGGGCATGCCCCATCGGGGCGGTGGCCGTAAATTCGGTGACGTCGGCCGGGCGCTGGCCCACGGTTATTTCACCTTCTGGATAGTTGCCGTACTCTCCGCGGCCGTCCACATAGACGATGGCACGGTAATAGTAGCGCCCACCCTTGCGCAGGTCGGTATCGGAATATGTAATGCGGCTTCCCGGTGCGGGCAAGACAAAGGATTTTATGAGGGTGAAGTCTGCGTCGCTTATGCTGCGGTGCAGTTCTATACGCGAAATATGGTCAAGGGGCTGGTCGTTGACTTCGCCCAAGGTGTGGTGTGACAGTGTCGGCGCCGTGAAGGCTATCTCTATGGCGGTGCCGTCGTCGTTCATCCGCGAGGTGAAGTCGCTCACCGGTGCGGGATAAACGGCGGGACCGCTCTCTCCGGTTTCTATCAGCAGGTCGTCGAAGACCACGGTTTCACCTTTCGGGCCGTTGGTGGCCACTATGCGCACACGCGCCGTGGAGGCGCCGGCCGGGACATCGATGTTGCGGGTCACGTCCTTCCATCCGGCTTCCTCCCCTTTGATGGCCGAGCGGCTCACCCGGGTGTAGGGAGCGTCGTCGAAGGAGATGTCCACGCCTACCTCCGCCGTGTTGTCGCTCGTTGTCTGGTAATATGTGTAGGAGATTTTCAGCGCGTCCTTGCCCGCTACGTTTATTTTTCCGGATACGAGGGCGTTTTCGGTTTCCTCGCCGGTGGAGTAATAGCGTATGTTGGCGAAGGCGCCCTCGTTGCTGCGCGGCTTCAGCTCCTGATTGCCGAAGTAGACGCAATTGCTGAAACTCCATCGCGTGGTATAAGAGGAAGAGGAGGTAGTGGTCTCACCCCAGAGGTTGTCAGGCGTCCAGCTATAGCCGCTGCCTGTATTGAAGAGTTCCGAGAAGGGGAGTTCGAGGGCCGGGCCGACCACCATCAGGGGCGTCAGGGCAGTAGTGCCGTTGCCAACGCTGTTGACAGCCGTCACGCGGAAGCTGATTTGCTCCTGCCCCTTGGAGGAGGGCTTGTAGCGGAAACTCGTGGTTTCGAGATCCGGAACCAGTACTGTCTCTTCGGCAAAATCGGATGCCGAGGCTGCCTTGGCCACCCGGTACTTCAGCTGGGCAGGGTCACAATAACCGCCGCGTCCGCCAGTGGAAGGAGCCGTCCAGCTCACGAGTATCTCGCCGTTCTCCTGTTCCTCGGCTTTCAGGTTTTCCACTTTACCGGGATAGTCGTTGCCTATGTAGAATGAAGCCGAGTGTTTGGTGCTTTCGCCGTCAGCGGCAGACACCGTGAAGAACCATGTATATGAACCTTGTGAAAGGGAGCCGTCGTAAACCACGCTCTGCATGGAGCCGGGCGCCGGATTTTCCACTACGCCGATTTCAGTGACGGTAGTTTCGTAAGAAATCCTGTCATACTCCTCCATGGTGACACGCACACGGTCCACGGAGGTAAGGGGAGTGACACCGTCGGAGAGAACGGAGGGCACACGGAATGTAGCGGTTACGGGGGTATTTCCAGCAGTGGTGGTGATTTTCACGTCGCTCACCTCGGCCGGCAGCGACCCTGCCGCGCAGTTGTTCTCCTTCAGGGTATTGTTGCCGTTTGTGCCTACGAATGCCTGGGCCGAATAGTTATACGTCCGGCCGACCGTCACATCGTGGTCTTCGTATGTAACGGTACTTCCGGGCGCAGGATTGGTGAATGTGTGGATTTCCGACTTCGAAAAGTCTCCCCCTCGTTTGAGCACTACTTTGGTGACACTCTCGAGTTCAACCGGTATCTGGTTGAACTCATCGTCATAATAGTATCCTGTGTCGGGCACACGGTAACTTATTATAAAGCATTTCTTTGTGACGCTCCAGGTTACAGAGAAGTCGGATGAAGACACTCTGTCGGGATAAACTTCCGCTCCTGGCGGGATAGCGGAAACATGACTCGGGTGGGAGGCCGCAATGGCGACGGCCGCCGACGGGGACGCAAAAGGCGCACCCACCAATGCCATCAGAGTAAGCAAATAGAGTTTTTTCATGTATCTTTATAATTATTGATATTGCTAAAAAAGTGCCACAGCGCGATGCCTCCGCTCACCGAGACGTTGAGCGAGTGTTTGGTGCCGCACTGCGGTATTTCGAGGGCTGTGTCCGCGAGGTCAACAATCCTCTGGTCCACTCCCTGCACCTCGTTGCCGACGACGAGTACATAGCGCTCATCGCAAGCGGGAATGAACACCTGGAGCGGCACGGAATTGTGGGTCTGCTCGAGGGCTGCAATGCGCCATCCTTCTTCCTTGAAACGACGGAGTTCGGCGTAGAGGTCGTCTACGTGCCGCCATCTAACCGAGCGGTCAGCGCCGAGCGCCGTCTTCGCGATTTCGGGATGCGGCGGACAGCCGGTGATGCCGCCCAGCAGTACTTCGCCGATAAGGAAAGCGTCGCAGGTGCGAAGCAGCGAACCTACGTTCATCATCGACCGCACGTTGTCGCACGCCAGCACCACCGGCAACTTCTCCAGCGCGCGGTAGTCCTCGCAGGTGATGCGGGTCAGTTCGAGTATGTTTTTCTTTTTACGCTCCATAGAATATACGGGGCCGTGGTTTCAGCTCAACTCGAGCATCCGGCGGATAGGGCGCAGAGCTTTCTCGGCGAGTTCGGGGTCCACGTGGATTTCCGGCTCGCCGTCGCGCAGCGCGTCGCGCAGTTTCTCCAGAGTGTTAAGCTTCATGTAGTCGCACTCGTTGCACTGACACTCGGCATCCTCGGCCGGCGCGGGGAGGAAAGTCTTCTCCGGGCAACGGCGCTGCATCTCGAAGAGGATACCGCTCTCCGTCACCACGATGAACTCGCGGGCGTCGTCGTTGGCGGCATATTCGAGCAGCGCGGCGGTGGAGCCCACTTTGTCGGCGATGATTTGCAGGTGGCGTTTGCTCTCGGGGTGTACCAGCACCTTGGCGCCGGGATGCTCCTTCTTCATCTCCAGGATTTTCTCGATGGAGAAACGGTCGTGCACATGGCAGGCGCCGGGCCAAAGCAGCATCTGCCGTCCGGTCTCGGCGTTGATGTACTCGCCGAGGTTGTGATCCGGGCCGAAGATTATCTTCTCGTCGGCCGGCAACGAGTCTATGATCTTGCGGGCGTTGCCTGAGGTCACCACTATATCGGTGACGGCCTTGACGGCGGCGGTGGTGTTGACATAGCTGATGACGGTGTGGCCCGGGTGTTCCCTGATGAACTTCTCGAACTCGGCGGCGTCGCAACTGTCGGCCAGCGAGCAGCCGGCGTTGGGGTCGGGCACCAGCACCTTCTTGTCGGGACAGAGGATTTTTGCTGTTTCCCCCATGAAGTGCACTCCGCAGAGCACTATGACGTCGGCGTCGGTATCGGCAGCGATGCGGGCCAACGCTAGCGAGTCGCCGATGAAGTCCGCCACTTCCTGGATTTCCGGACGCGTGTAGTAATGGGCCATGACGACCGCATTCTTATCTTTTTTCAACTGTTCAATTTCAGCGCGAAGCAATTTCGCACGTTCGTTTCCCGCTTCCATCTTTTATGTTTTTATATTATAATTTAAGGTAAAAATAAAATTAAAAAAATATAAATAAGAGTAACAATGGCCGTCAATAACTGCAATAAGTTTTTTCCTGAAAATTTGCATTTCTGAGTTATTTGAAGCCCAAGGCATCTTATTGACACACTATCTACGGGCACCGGGTTTGACAATCAAAAAGATGCACACTTTTTCGACACCCTGTAGATAATTGCAAAGTTAATAAAATGTTGTTGAATAAGCCGTAAAAAACTCCTGAAAAATCGTCAATAAACCCGATTTTCCCTGTCGAAAGCGTGGTAAACAACTTCGGGCCCCGGGATTTGTATTTAAAAATTACAATGCGGCTTAGAAAAAAGAGGCGAATAAACAATACCCCTACCTGTTAGGTTATAAGACAGTTTTGAACCGGGTTATTGACCGAAAAAAGCCGGTTACCGACAGGTTATTGACAAGTTATCTACAGCCGCCGGTACCCGTCCGCATGTTCTTTCCAAGCCAAGCCAAGCCAAACCAAGATACTTGCTCATTATACCTTAAGTAGTTTGTCAAATCCTTCATCTTTTTTGCCTCCTCCCCTTTGCGATGAATGGAGGCATTGTCAAGGACTATGAATGTCGGACGGTCTATTTTCCTGGAGAAACCGTCAAGATAATCCGCAAGTCTTTCACCGTTGATGGACTCCGTGGAGTCGAATCCGAGATACTCGCATGCCGGCGACACCATACTGAAGATATTGAGGCGTTGTTCCTTCTGAACAGGCACACAGACATCCTCTTCGGGAACTGCCTGTGTGTGACGCCGGGATAGCGGGAGACAAGTTCATGGAACCGTTCTGTTGTAGTCTTTATAAGCATATTCAGATAACGGCAATAAGCCTCCTGTAACAGATTGGAGGAAACCTCGGCTACAAAGCCGGGATTGCGCTCTATAATAAACCGTCGCGCATCTTCCACCGAAACCCGCTGAACTTCGGCATCGCATCCCGCGACAATGGTGGTTAGAGAAGGCTGGTCATACAG
>DKVK01000036.1:0-6989 GCA_002491165.1 Porphyromonadaceae bacterium UBA7180 | reverse complement strand
ACCACACCCACATAGCGGCACAATTGCACCTGCTGAACAATCCTCTCGCCCTTGGCATATACAACGTTCTTGCCATTAGCCGCGATATAATCATTCAGCACCGATAGGTCAATCCTCATCATAAAATCGTTAAGCTACGCCATATCTTTGGATGTTGTTTCTTTTCCTCAGTTGAAAATTCATCCCCATTAAAGAAACTGTGTCATATACACCGGAAGATACGTTATACTTTCCTCTTTGCGTAAATCTTTTGTATAGAATAAGGTAACGCTTATTTACTCGCGATGAGAATTTATCGCAGAATAGGTCAAGTGATTTATGTGTCTTATAGACGGATGACTTCACTTCTATCGGCTCTATCTTTGTACCGTTTGATAGAAGAAAATCAACTTTGTAAAGATGGTTGCTTGTCTCTGAAGGCCATGTATAGTAATATAGTTCGTGTCCATTGGCTTTCAGAATCTGGGCTACAATATTCTCATATACATATCCGAGGTCTGCACTTAGTTTGTCCGAGAGTAAATTTTCATAAATAATGTTCTCTGTGAACTTCTTGTCCCAAAACGCAGGGGTAATGAATAGACCGGTGTCTGCCATAAACATCTTATATCTATTGGTGTCCTTATGCAATGCCATACCAACATTTGGGTCATTGGCATGGTAAGCTATATTAACGACCATAGAGTCTTGCATATCGAAAATAAATCAGAAATTTGAGTAATTAAATTTTATAGCAGTTAATCTTACGGAGGCCTGGAGAGTCCGCAACCTTAAGTTGCGGGTTTGTGGCGGGTATATTATATAAGGTGTGGAAGAAATGAGGAGATAAAAAAAGAATCGGCCTATTCTCGCGAATGGACCGACTTTTGTCGTATGAATATTTAAGTTCGGGGAAGTGGGCGCTGAGGGATTCGAACCCCCGACCCTCTGCTTGTAAGGCAGACGCTCTAAACCAGCTGAGCTAAGCGCCCGTTTGCGAGTGCAAAGTTACGCCTTTTTTTTCTTTCCACCAAATTTTTTTGCTAATTTTGTGTCAAATTTTTGAAAAAATTTTTGTCTCTTCTCTAAATTTGAACTCAATTAATTGATTATCAAACTGTTATGAAACTTACGCAACTTACCGCCATCTCGCCCGTCGACGGCCGTTACCGCAGCAAATGCGAGGGTCTGGACAAATTTTTCTCCGAGTTCGGACTTATCCGATACCGTGTTAAGGTGGAGGTGGAATATTTTATAGCCCTCGCACAGTCGGGTATTCCCCAGCTCGCCGGTATCCCTGCCGAAAAGCTCGATGCCTTGCGCGACATCTACGTCAATTTCACAACCGACGACGCCCTCTCCATAAAGAACACCGAAAAAGTCACCAACCACGACGTAAAGGCGGTTGAATACTTCCTTAAGGAGCGTTTCGACCAGCTCGGCCTCTCGCAGTACAAGGAGTTCATCCACTTCGGGCTCACCTCGCAGGACATCAACAACACGGCGGTGCCGATGTCGCTCAAGGACGCGCTCAACGAAGTCTACATACCGACTCTCGAAACCCTCGTTGCGCGTCTGGAAGGTTACTCGCGCGAATGGGCCGACGTGCCGATGCTCGCCCGCACACACGGACAGCCAGCCACCCCTACCCGACTCGGCAAGGAGATAGCCGTCTTCGCCTATCGTCTGCGCACGCAGCTCGACGCCCTGCGCCGCGTGCCCCTCTCAGGTAAATTCGGCGGCGCGACAGGCAACATGAACGCCCACCACGTCTCCTTCCCCGAAATAAACTGGCCCGAGTTCGCCAACCGATTCCTGCGCGAGCGCCTCGGCATAGAACGCGAACAGCTCACCACCCAGATTTCAAACTACGACAATCTGGCGGCTCTCTTCGACGCCTTGAAACGCATCAACACCATAGTGATAGACCTTGACCGCGACTTCTGGCAGTACATCTCCATGGAGTACTTCAAGCAGAAAATCAAGGCCGGCGAGGTGGGCTCCTCCGCCATGCCGCACAAGGTGAACCCCATCGACTACGAGAACTCGGAGGGCAACCTCGGCATCGCCAATGCCATCTACACGCACCTGGCGGGCAAGCTCCCCGTTTCGCGCCTGCAACGCGACCTCACCGACTCCACCGTTCTGCGCAACATAGGCGTGCCTATGGCCCACTCTCTCATCGCTTTCGCCTCCACCATGAAGGGTCTGGACAAGCTGCTCATCAACCGCGAGGCCATACGCGCCGACCTTGAGCCCCGCTGGAACGTGCTGGCCGAAGCCATACAGACCGTCCTGCGCCGCGAAGGCTACGAGAAACCTTACGAGACGCTCAAAGAGCTTACGCGTGTGAACACCGAAGTGACGCAACGCAGCATCGCCGACTTCATAAACTCGCTGAACATCGACCCCACGGTGAAGGCGCAGCTCCTGGCGCTCACTCCGCTTAACTATACCGGTTTCTGATGGCTGTAGCCGACATACGGATTTCGGACTTCGACTATGCGCTGCCCGACGGGCGCATAGCGCGTCATCCGCTCCCGGAGCGCGACCGCTGCCTGTTGCTCCGCTGCGACGCCTCGGGAGGCATCGAGGACCGCCGTTTCTACGAACTGCCCGGACTGCTTCCCGCGGGGACGCTGATGGTGTGCAACAACACGCGCGTCATCAATGCCCGGCTGCAATTCCGCAAACCCACCGGCTCGCTCATCGAGGTATTCCTTCTGGAGCCGGAAACGCCGGCTGACTATGCGCTGATGTTTCAGTCACGCGGCCCGGTGGTGTGGAAATGCCTCGTCGGTAACCTGAAGCGCTGGAAATCGGGCATCCTTACGCGCGTAATAGAGGTGGAAGGCCGGGAGGTGACGCTTACGGCGCGCCGCCTCACCGCGGAGCCGCACGCCGACAACAGCCACAGTGTGGAACTCTCGTGGGACGACCAGGAATTGCACGCTGCCGACGTAATCGGTGCCGCCGGACGAATCCCCATCCCGCCGTACCTCAACCGCGAGTCGGAACAGTGCGACTCCACCGATTACCAGACAGTCTACTCAAAGATAAAGGGTAGCGTTGCGGCACCGACGGCCGGCTTGCATTTCACTCCGGAGACGCTCTCGGCTCTTGACGCCGCCGGAGTGCGGCGCGAAGAGCTGACGCTCCATGTCGGCGCCGGGACGTTCCGCCCCGTGAAGAGCGAGACGATAGGGGAGCACCCCATGCACACGGAGGTCTTCACCGTTACCCTGGGCCTCGTGGAGATGCTTGTGGACGCGCTTAAAAGCGGACGCCACATCGCCGCCGTGGGTACCACGTCGGTGCGCACGCTCGAATCACTCCCCTATCTGGGACGCCGCCTGGCACGCGGCCTCGACGCAGGCGTGGAGCAATGGGAAGCCTACGAAGCACCGGTGGCGGATGCCGCCGAAGCTTTGGAGCAACTCGCTGATTATATGCGCGGTAACGGAAAGGAACGCCTCACCGCCTCGACGGCCATCATGATAGCGCCGGGATTCCGCTGGAACCTCGTGGACGTGATGGTCACCAACTTCCACCAGCCGCAGTCCACGTTGCTGCTGCTCGTCTCCTCATTCCTTGGAGATAATGGAACGGGCGACGCCACACCGCGCTGGCGCACGGTCTATGACCATGCCTTGGCCGGTGGGTACCGCTTCCTCTCCTACGGCGACGCCTGCCTCTTTTTCGCACCACGATGAGCCGGACGCTTGAAATATCCTACTGCGGCGCGCCGGAGGTCACTCCCCTCTTACACTTTCCGGAGTCGAAGAGCATAGCGGCTCGCGAGCTGATGGTGCAGGCATACTCCGGCGTGCAGCCGCAACAAACCGTGGCTGGGGAATGTGATGACGTGCGTGTGTTGCGCGAGGCCATCGCGGCGGCGCAAAACGGACGTGGCGACATCTTCTGCGGCAGTTCGGCGACGGCCATGCGTTTCCTGTTGCCGTGGCTGGCAACCTTCGGCGGCCGAACTTTCCGCGTAGACGGCACGGAGCAATTGCGCCGCCGCACCGTGATGCCCTTGGTGGAAACGATGCGCCGACTCGGCGTGGAGGTGACGTTCCTTGGCCGCGAAGGGTATCTGCCACTGACCGTCGGCGGAGGGGGAGGGTTGCACGCCGCCCGGGTGGAAATCGACGCCTCGGAGAGCTCGCAGTTTTTCTCTTCGCTGATGCTTATGGCGCCGCGGCTCGGCAGTAAGGTCCGCGTCGTAAACACCGGCAAGACGGTGTCGGCGCCTTATATTGAGATGACGGCTCAGGTGATGGAGCGCGCCGGAGTGAAGGTGGGCATCGATACCGGCCGCGCCGACGTCGTAAGCCCCGACGGGTACCGCCCGCAAGCGGAGCGGAGGATATGTGCCGACTTCAGCGCCGCCTCGTTTTTCTACCTCGTGGCGGCTCTCGCCGCGCCGGACATCGAGCTGAGGATAGAGGGAATAAATGTGGAATGCGCCGGAATGCAGGGGGACAGCCGCGTAATGCGTTTTTTTGAACCGCTGGGCGTCCGCACCCGTTTTAACAGTGACGGTTCGGCTACATTACGGCGCAGTGAACTTGCCGAAAAACCGAAGCTATTCATCGGCAATATGGAGGACACGCCCGACCTTGTGCCGCCGCTTGTCACCGCCCTCGCCGCGCTGGAGATTCCCTTCCGCCTCACGGGAACGCGCCGGCTCGCCGTCAAGGAGAGCGACCGTGGCGCCGTGCTTCGGCGCGAACTCGCGAAGCGCGGTTTCAGCATCGTGGTGGAAGAAGACAGTATCACCGGCGCAGGTACGCCGCGTGCCGCCGACAGCGGCCTCGCCGCCGACCCGCAGGGAGACCACCGCATGGCCATGGCTATGGCGCCGCTGGCATGTTTCTCCACTTTAGTTATAAAGAACGCCGACTGTGTGGCGAAGTCGTTTCCCGGCTTTTTCCGCGCGTTGGCACAGACAGGTTACACATGCAAGGAGCTTTGATAATATTGGCGGTACTCGTGGCCGTTGGGATTGTCCTCTATATCCACGACCGCCTTACGCGCAAGCAGACCCCGCAAGCCGACGCCGAAGGGCAGGAGGCAACCGTCCCCGAAGACAATGCTCAGGAGGAGGAAGCGCCGTCCCAATGTTGCGGCCAGCACATCATCTGCGAGAAGGAAACCCTCTCCCCCTTCACAACCGAGGCGGAATACTTCGATGACGAGGAGCTGGACCGCTACCGCGGCGTGATGCCGGATGACTATTCCCCGGAAGCAACCGAGGAGTTCCGGCAGATATTGATGACGATGCGCCCCGAGGAGGTGCCTGCCTGGGTGCGCTCGCTGGCCGTCCGCGAGGTGGAGATTCCCGCCGGCCTGCGCGACGAGGTGCTGCTTATCGTCTCCGAGCTGCGGAATAAGTAATTTTGTGTAAGGCTTATAAGATTTATAATTCTTATAAGAAACATACACTCACAGTGATACATAAGATATGGATTTGTTGCATTATTCCTTCTTCATCAACGCGCTGATAGGCATCATTATCGTAGCTGCGGCCACGGCCATGATAGGGATGTACGTCACCACGCGGCGGATGGTGTTCCTCTCCGGAGGCATCACGCACGCTTGCTTCGGCGGCCTCGGCATGGGCTACTGGCTGGGCATCAACCCGATGATAGGTGCGGCGCTATTCGCCATCGGCGGCGCTTTGGGAGTGGAATGGATGGACCGTCGCAACGTGCGCAACGACTCCGCCATTGCGGTGGTGTGGGCGCTGGGCATGGCGTTGGGTACGCTTTTCGTGTTCCTGACCAACGGTTATGTGCCGGAGCTCAACACTTTCCTGTTCGGCAACGTGCTGACCATCACGCGGTCTGATCTCTGGCTGTTCGGCGGCTTTACGGCAGCGCTGGCGGCTTTCTTCGGCGTGATGTACCGCTATATAGTTGCTGTGAGCTTTGACCCCGACTTCGCGCGGACGCGCCGGCTGCCGGTAGCGTTCGTCAACACCGCCATGACTGTCTTCACCGCATTGGCTATAGTCATGACTATCAGGATGGTGGGGATAATGCTGCTGATGTCGATGGTCACGCTTCCGCAGATGACGGCCGAGTTGTTTACCGAACGCTATTCTCGGATGCTGCTGGCATCGGGCGTGATTTCGGTAGCGCTTTGCGTGCTGGGATTGGTGATTTCGGCGCTTGTCGCCGTTCCGGCGTCCGCAACGATAGTGCTGGCTATGGTGGCATGTTATACTGTAGCACGAATTATAGGTATGGTAAACCGGAAATTGGTAAGTCGGCGTGATGCGAGAGCCGGAAAACGTTGAGAATCAGCGTCGGTTAACTATTTTTAACTAAAAATCAGAGTAAAAAATTTGCTCAAAAACACAAATAATATTAATTTTGCAACGATAAAGGAACAGGATAGGACAATCTTTATCGACACAAGCAACATAAGGATAGTTAGAATAAATAATAATTCTTTTTCATTTGAATTGCGACAGTAGGGTTTCTGGCGATGTGAATCGGTTGAAACCTTTTTTCTTTGTCAGCATCCCAAGTTTTAAACATTTTTGGAAAGGGAATGTCAGTAAGATATGAACATCGAGGAAGTCAGGGTTTACGGGCTGGGACTGCCGCAGGCTACGGAGCGGTGCCCCTTCGGGCCGGACACGCTGTCGCTGGAAATCGGCGGACGCATGTTCTGTCTCGTGACGCTCGACGGCGAGTGGGACTTTTTCAACCTGAAAGTTGACCCCGATTACAGTCTTCAACTCCAGGAGCGGCACCGCTCCATAAGGCCGGGTTATCATCAGAATAAAAAGCACTGGATTTCAGTGGATTACTACGGCGATGTGCCGGATACGCTGCAACGCGAGCTGATTTTCCACTCCTACTGCCAGGCGGCACGCAAACTCCCCAAAAGGCAGCAGCATAGCCTCGGAATTGCAGAGCTTATCAATAAGTAGCGCAGTAACTTGTGCCGTTATCGCATATAATACATATAATAGCAGCGCTGCCTCTCCCGGGAGA
>DKVK01000083.1:18184-30660 GCA_002491165.1 Porphyromonadaceae bacterium UBA7180 | reverse complement strand
AAGTTTCATCAGTCGCGATGCCCGCATCGCTCCTTCTTCAACTCGATGAAATCGCTCAAAAATGCCAAGTTTCTGATATGTGTTTAATCTGACCATTTACTTATCGAAATACTCAATGTAAGTACGCACGGTTCGAGGGTTCGAAAAATGATATTGATACTCAGATCATTACCGGACGATAGATCCGTGCGTTCCTACATTTTGATACACCCTTGTTTATGTATCAGATTTTTCAGAGGTTGAGATATTTGCGGATTGTCTCCACGTAGTTTCGGAAGGCTTCGCGGCCTCGTTCTGTCACGCGGCAGACGGTGCGCGTCTTCTTTCCCTGAAACCCTTTCTCTACCGATATGTAACCGGCATTCGAGAGCTTGTCGAGCTGCACGCTTAGGTTTCCTGCCGTCGATTCGGTCTGTTGCCGCAGGTAAACGAAGTCCGCCTCCTCAACCGACATCAGTATCGACATCACCGCAAGGCGCAGTTGTGAATGAAGCAACGGATCCAACTCGTTCATTTCCGGCGGCTTTTGGCGTTAAGGATATGACCCGGGACAATCATCATTGCAGTAAAGGCAACGATGAACACCGGCATGAACCAGACGACGTTAAGCGGAATCCTTCCCGCTATGCAGCAAAGTGTGAAGATTCCGGCGAGCAGGCCTACCCAGCCGCCTAATTGCAGCGAACTCTCCCTTAGCATTATTCCCTGCGTGATTTCACCAAACGGGACAATAATAAGCGCAATGGCAAACATCATCCTCCAAGTGTCCACGCCGCCGATGAGCTGGAATCCAAGGCAGAACGCCGTAGCGATCATCGCACTGATGCCTACCGTTGTCCACATTTGTGACGTGAATTTGTCCCAGTAGCTCTTGACGCCGTTACGGTTTTTCTGTTTCTTGTCCAGCACCGGCGTCAGTATTCCGCCGATAACGCCTATAGCGAACCACAGCCAGTTCCACATCTGATTGCGGGTCAGGACAAGCATTATCCACACGAGCGCTGCGATTCCTACCGAAAGATAGCCCCATAGAAGCATGATGTTGCCGTCGCCGATATAGCGCTCTTTGGTGCGCGAAATCATTTCCGTGATGATTTCGAGACTCTCTTTTTCGCTAATTTTCTTTTCTTCCATAATTTGGATTTGTTTTACCTTGCACTGCCGGAGAAATAGACTCGCCACAACAGACAAGGCAGTTAGTGATGTCAGTAAAGCGGTTTATACTATAAACCATGAGGTTCAGAAAAAAGCGGCACTCGCGATTACCGCTTGATTCTGCCGCAAAGTTACAACGGTTTATATTATAAACCAAATTAGATCATAGACTTTAACAATCTTTAACTTGACGAAACTCCGACCGGCAAGTTCGGAATGCATAGCGTTACAGCAAGCATATAAGTTTTATATATCTTACAAGCATATAAGTTTTATATATCTTATAAGAATTATAGGAGGTGGCGTGAACTTAAGGCGGCATCTGTGGTTTGTGTCTTGGAGATTATACCGAGCGATCTGACAGAGTTTTGTCAGAGTTGTCATTTTATGTCACAGGGAGGCGCAAGTGTTAAAAATCGCGGATTCAGAACTGAAAACCAAAATTTTACATACCCAAAACAAAAAAATTAACATCACCGAAAACTTTTAGCACGTCATTTGTTTTAAATAGTGAAAGCGAAACGGAAACCGCGTTAAAGACAACGCGCGAGTGTTATCCGCAAGAATTACTAATGAAATATTAACTGAAAAAATTATAAAAAATGGGAAAGATAATTGGTATTGACCTGGGAACCACCAATTCCTGCGTCGCAGTCCTTGAGGGCAAGGACCCTGTAGTAATTCCTAACAACGAAGGTAGAAACACAACACCGTCAGTTGTGGCATTCGTAGACGGCGGCGAAAGAAAAGTGGGAGACCCGGCTAAACGTCAGGCCATCACTAACCCTACGCGCACCATCTACTCCATCAAACGCTTCATGGGCGAAAAATGCGGTCAGGTAGAGGACGAAATCAAACGCGTCCCCTACAAAGTGGTATGCCAGAACGACATGCCGAAAGTAGACATCGACGGCCGTGACTACACCCCGCAGGAAATATCCGCCATGATTCTTCAGAAAATGAAGAAAACAGCCGAAGACTATCTCGGCCAGGAAGTGACCGAAGCAGTAATCACAGTGCCCGCATACTTCGACGACTCGCAGCGTCAGGCCACGAAGGAAGCCGGCGAAATCGCCGGTCTGAAAGTAAGACGTATCGTAAACGAGCCTACTGCCGCCGCCCTGGCATACGGCCTCGACAAATCTGAAAAAGAACAGAAAATAGCCGTCTTCGACCTCGGTGGCGGTACTTTCGATATCTCGATCCTCGAACTCGGCGACGGTGTATTCGAGGTTAAATCCACAAATGGCGACACCCACCTCGGCGGCGATGACTTCGACCACGTGATTATCGACTGGTTGGCCGACGAGTTCAACAAAGACGAAGGCGTAGACCTCCGTAAGGACCCGATGGCAATGCAACGCCTCAAAGATGCTGCCGAGAAAGCCAAAATCGAACTTTCAAACTCCACTTCCACCGAAATCAACCTGCCGTACATCACGGCGACGGCATCCGGTCCGAAGCACCTCGTAAAGACCCTCACCCGCGCCAAATTCGAGCAGCTCGCCTCGAGCCTCATCGACGCAGTAAAGGCTCCGTGCGTGAAAGCGCTTCAGGATGCAGGCCTCACCTCCGCCCAAATCGACGAGGTTGTGCTCGTGGGCGGTTCGACCCGTATCCCCGCCATCCAGGCAAAGGTTAAGGAAATCTTCGGCAAGGAACCCAACAAGGGCGTCAACCCCGACGAAGTGGTTGCCATCGGTGCAGCTATCCAGGGCGGCGTACTCAGCGGCGACGTCAAGGATGTGCTTCTGCTCGACGTCGTGCCTCTGTCGATCGGTATCGAGACACTCGGCGGCGTTATGACAAAACTCATCGAAGCCAACTCCACGATTCCTATCCGCAAGAGCGAAACCTTCTCTACGGCAGCCGACAACCAGCCTGAGGTAACAATCCGCGTGCTCCAGGGCGAACGTCCCATGGCGGCAGACGACAAACTGCTCGGCGAGTTCAACCTCGGCGGCATCGCTCCCGCACCGCGCGGCGTTCCGCAGATCGAAGTTACCTTCGAGGTTGACGCCAACGGCATACTCAACGTTTCGGCCAAAGATAAAGCTACCGGCAAGGAACAGTCCATCCGCATCGAGGCATCGAGCGGTCTTAGCGAATCGGAAATCGAACGTATGCGCAACGAAGCAAAGGCCAACGAAGAAGCAGACCGCAAAGCCAAAGAGCGCATCGACAAACTCAACCACGCCGACTCACTCATCTTCCAGACCGAGAAACAGCTCAGCGAACTCGGAGACAAGATTCCGGCAGACAAGAAAGCCACTATCCAGTCGGCCCTCGACCATCTGAAAGAGGTTCACAAGAACCAACTCGTGGAAGACCTCGAATCGGCCGAAAAAGCAGTTACCGACGCCTTCCAGGCAGCAGCTCAGGACATCTACAACGCCCAGGCACAGCAGGGCGGCGCACCGGGAGCACAGCCCGGCCCGCAGCAGCCTCCACACCATGGCGGCGACGAGAAAGACGTAACCGACGTAGACTTCGAAGAAGTGAAATAACCCCCCTAATCTTAAAATAGAAAAAGGAGTGCAGCCCCCATGGCCGCACTCTTTTTTGTAATAACTCACTCAACTTACAACATTATACTCAGGACGAACGTTATAAAATAAAAGAGTACAGCTTCTTAGTGCTTAAAAATTTGCGACAATTGAAATAGTGTCGTAGCTTTGCGAATTTAAAACAATTCTTACATACAAGTAAAAAAGAGACGATTGCATTTAAGCTATCGTCCCTTTACATTTTAACTGCCAACTTATTCATTCAAGTTTCGCAAGTTCAACTTGCGAAACTTGAATCACTTATAATTTCATTTTTGACAATATACACGGTGTGGTTATAATCGACTGTTTTTTGGTAGTAGGGATGCAACGATGAAACTGTCGGCGTGTGGAAGTACGTCGACAGTAGTATGTGTATTGTTTTTAAGTTCAGAAGATGTATCCGAAGCCGGCGCCGATGAAGCCGCCCGAGCAGTCGTCCATCAGGGAGTATTTACCCTGGAGGGTCAGTTTGAGGTTGCGGGTCAGATAGAAGTCGAAACCGCCGCCGAAGTCGGCGCCCACGCGTGTGTAATTGTCGTGGTGTTCGGGATTCCAGCTGTTAAGGGTGAAACCTACCAGCGGATAGATGTTGAACCCTTTGGCCAAGCGGAAGGGGAAGTGTACATCGGTCGAGAATATGAAGGCAGACTCGCCCTCGTTCCTGAAGACGTAACCGATTTCAGGGGCGATGCGCACGTGCGGGGCCACGGTGTACTGGAAATAGAGGTCCATGTAACCTCCGTTGTTATGCGATGCGAAACCGCCGGCAACACCAAGAGTCTTTTCGCCGGTCTGGGCGAAAGCCGCTGCGGAACCTGCTATGAGTAAAAGGGCAGCGAGACGTAATTTCTTTGATACACTTTTAAATTTCATAACCTTTTTGTGTGTTTTAAACGAAGGCGTGACTGCGCCGCGCGCTTCTTAGGTTTCTATTATGTTTATTTTTTTAACATTGAAACGTTGAAAATGTCCGTTTGGTTTGCTAACTTTGCGATATTTTTAACGCAAGCTGCTCCGGCGGTTTGCTTTTTAATCTGATTTCCAAAGAAATAAGAGGAGAGAAAATATATATGAACGACATGGGATTTTTCCGCGTGACGGCAGCCTCGCCGCTGGTCCGCATCGCTGATTTGGGATATAACCTGCACCAATGCACCGATGTGCTTAAGCGTGAAGGGACTTGCCGGGATTTGGCAGAGGAATGCGAATTGCCGAGGACGCAATCCGACTTAATAGTATATCCGGAGCTGAGCCTCACTGCCTACACTTGCGGCGACCTTTTCCACAACGAGCAGCTTCTCGACAGCACCGAAGATTACCTGCTCCGTTTCGCCGACGAGACCAAGGAGTATGACCCGCTGATATTCATCGGAGCGCCGCTGCGCCGCCGGGGACAACTTTACAACTGTGCGGTAGCCGTTTGCCGAGGTCGAATCCTCGCCGTAATTCCCAAGACTTTCCTCCCCAATTACAACGAGTTTTACGAGAAACGCTGGTTCGCTTCCGGCGCCGGAATAAAGGATGAGAGCATCACGATTGGCGACGGCGAAGTGCCTTTCGGTACGGACATCCTGCTGCGGCACAAGGGAGTGCTTGTCGGCGCGGAGATTTGCGAGGACGTGTGGGTGCCGATGCCGCCTGCCGAGCGGCTTGCGCGCGGGGGCGCCGACGTTGTGGTGAACCTTTCGGCCACGGATGAACTCATCGGCAAACATGACTATCTCCTCGACCTTCTCCGCGGCGTGTCGGCACGCTGCCGGTGCGGCTACGTCTATGCTTCCGCCGGACCGGGCGAGTCCTCTACCGACGCCCTTTATGCCGGCAACGCCATCATAGCCGAAGACGGCCGCATCCTCCGACAGTCACCGCGATTCACCCTTGAAACGCAGACCGTTACCGCAGACCTTGACATAAGCCACCTGCGCCACGACCGTATGCACTTCGAGACATTCTATGAAGGTGAACGGCCCCGCTTCCGCATCATCAATACCGGAGCGCAGGATACGGGTACATTCCGTGGTAAACCTCTCTGTTTCATAGACCCCCACCCCTTCGTTCCGGGCGAGGGACCGCGCCGTGACGAGCGTTGCCGCGAAGTGACCTCTATACAGACCGGGGCCTTAGCACAGCGCCTTCGTGCCACCGGATGCCGCAACCTGGCGGTCGGCATCTCCGGCGGTCTCGACTCTACGCTGGCGTTGCTCATAGCCTGCCGCGCCTTCGACCTCCTCGGCCTTCCCCGCACCGGGATACATGCCATATCCATGCCCGGTTTCGGTACCACGAAACGCACGCACAGCAACGCCGCCACCATAATGCGGCGGCTCGGCGTGTCGCACCACGAGATACCCATCGGCGACGCGGTGATGCAGCATTTCCACGACATCGGCCACGACCCGTCCGTCCACGACGTCACTTACGAAAATTCGCAGGCACGCGAACGCACTCAGATACTCATGGACTTCGCAAACCGTGCAGGGGGTATGGTACTCGGCACCGGCGACCTCTCGGAGCTGGCCCTGGGTTGGTGTACTTACAACGCCGACCACATGTCTATGTACGGTGTAAACTGCTCCGTGCCAAAGACATTGGTGCGCCACCTTGTGGCATGGATGGCCAACGCGGAGGAGGATGAAGAGTTGCGCCGTGCCCTCTTCGACATCGTAGATACGCCTGTAAGCCCGGAACTCCTCCCGGCGGACGACAAGGGAGACATCGCCCAGAAGACCGAAGACCTGGTGGGCCCTTACGAGCTCCACGACTTCTTCCTCTACGAGATGCTCCGCTACGGCAGCAGTCCGAAGAAAATCTACCGCCTGGCGCTACATGCCTTCGCCGGAGGATACCCCGGGGATGTGATAAAGCATTGGCTCAAGACTTTCATCCGCCGTTTCTTCAACCAGCAGTTCAAGCGTTCGTGCCTCCCCGACGGCCCGAAGACCGGTTCCGTAAGCCTTTCGCCGCGCGCCGACTGGCGTATGCCCAGCGACGCCACTTCGCGCCTATGGCTTGAGGAAGCGGACAAACTGTAATTTGTTTTTTCGATAAATTGTTAGTAATTTTGTAGCTTGAAATGTGTACGGACGCAGAAAAAGACCTCTGGAAGGCGCTGCAAACCCTGCGTGCAGGCGGCGTGATACTTTACCCTACCGACACGGTGTGGGGCATAGGCTGCGACGCTACCTGCCACGAAGCGGTGGAGCGCATTTTCCGTCTGAAACAGCGTCCTGACAGCAAGGCGATGCTCCTCCTGGTCACAGACCGTGAGATGCTTGCCCGCCACGTCAGGGAGATACCGGAAGCCGCCGAACGGCTCTTGGCCAACGCTACCCGGCCTACAACAGTGATTTACGGCGGCGCCAAGGGTATTGACCCCATGCTCATAGCCGCCGACGGGAGCGTCGGGATACGTATTCCCGACGACAGTTTCTGCCGCGCACTGTGCCGGCGCCTGGGACACCCGTTGGTTTCCACCTCCGCAAACCTCAGCGGACAGCCTGCCGCACGTTGTTTCGGCGACATTGACGCGGCTATTCTGAGAGGCACCGATTACGTCTGCACACGCAGGCATGACGACCCCTGTGAAACCCCTCCCTCAGCTATCTATAAAATATCGGACAACAACGAGATATCAACCATCAGAGAATAAGACGACAACCGGACAATAAAAGGACAGAGAAAAGAGAATGGCATATCAGGAACATGACAACTGGTGGACGCGCCGCTGGTTACAGGTAGTGGCTTGGCGCGAGAGGCACATCAAGGAGCGGAATTTCGTGATTCTGCTTGCCTTGGCGGTAGGTGTCATCTGCGGTTTCGCCGCCCAGTTGCTCAAATTCCTCATCGGCACCATCTCTCATTTGCTCACCTCAGGCGTCTCCATAACGCAGGCCAACTACCTGTATCTTGTATGGCCGGTAGTCGGAATCCTGCTATGCTCCGTATTCGTGAAATATGTGGTCAAGGACAATATCTCGCACGGCGTGACGCGCGTCCTGTATGCCATCTCGCGCCGCAAGTCGCGCCTCAAGAAGCACAATATCTACGCTCCGCTGATTGCCTCTTCCGTTACCATCGGCTTCGGTGGGTCGGTCGGTGCAGAGGGACCTATCGTCTTCACCGGAAGCGCCATAGGGTCGAACATCGGGCAGGCTTTCCGCCTGTCGCCCAAGATTCTCATGATATTGGTAGGATGCGGCGCGGCGGCAGGTATCGCCGGTGTGTTCCGCGCTCCCATCGCCGGGATGCTTTTCACTCTCGAAGTGCTCATGCTCGACCTCTCCGGAGCCACCGTCATGCCACTGCTGATATCTTCAATTTCAGGCGCTACGGTGGCTTACGTGCTGGAAGGGTACAACTCGGAGTTCTTCTTCGCGCAGGCCGAACCTTACGCCACGTCCAAGATACCTTATACTATTTTGTTAGGCGTTTTCACCGGATTCGTGTCGCTTTACTTCACGCGGTGGTGTTTCCGCATGGAAAGCCTCTTCGGCCACATAAAGAAGCGGTGGGTCAAGATACTGCTCGGCGGCTCCCTCCTGGCATCGCTCATTTTCCTGTTCCCGCCGCTCTACGGCGAGGGGTACGAGGCCATAAACCGTCTCCTGGAGGGGGATGTCCGCTCGGTGGTAGACGGTTCTTTCTTCTACATAGACCGCGACAACGTGTGGGTAATAGCCATGGTGATAGCGGCCATCGTGCTTACGAAAGTCTTCGCCACTTCGGCCACCAACGGCGCCGGCGGCGTGGGCGGTACCTTTGCGCCGTCGCTGTTCGTCGGGGCGCTGGCGGGATTCCTTTTCGCCTATGTGATGAACAACCTCGGCTTCACCATCCACCTTTCGGAGCAGAACTTCGCACTCATGGGGATGGCCGGAGTCATGGCCGGGGTCATGCACGCCCCGCTGATGGCTATTTTCCTTACAGCCGAGATGACAGGCGGTTACAACCTCTTCCTGCCGTTGCTCATAGTCTCCACGCTCTCTTATATGACCATCCGGATTTTCGAGCCTTACAGCATCTACACCATGCGTCTGGCCAAGCACGGCGACCTGCTGACGCACCACAAGGACAAGAACGTGCTCACTCTCCTGCGGCTCGACAACGTGATAGAACGCGACTTCCGAGCTGTCTCGCCCGACATGACGCTCAAACAGATGGTAGACACCATAGCCGCCTCCAGGCGCAACCTCTTCCCGGTAGTAGGCGCTGACGGCGAACTGATAGGAATCGTGTTGCTCGACGATATCCGCAACATCATGTTCCGCCCCGACCTCTACAAGAAGATGCACGTGAAGCGGTTCATGTCCATGCCGCCGGAGCGTATCGAGATAGACGAGCCTATGGAGTCGGTAATGAAAAAATTCGACGACACCAATGCCTGGAACCTCCCGGTGGTTGACCGGGGAAAGTACGTCGGCTTTGTGTCAAAATCCAAGATATTCAACTCGTACCGCAACCTGCTGCGGCAGTATTCCGACGAGTGACACCTTACATTAACAATAGGAGGAATTAAAGATGAAGATAGTATTTTTCGGGACACCCGAGTTCGCGATACCCTCTTTGGAAGCGCTGATAGCCGACGGCCACGAGATAGCCGCCGTAGTGACGGCTCCCGACAAGCCCGGCGGCCGCAGCCACAAGCTTCTGCAAAGCGACGTAAAGAAATTCGCCCTCGCCAACGGGCTGCCGCTCCTGCAACCGGTGAAACTGCGCGACCCGGAGTTCCTCGACGAGCTGCGACGCATCAATGCCGAGCTCTTCGTGGTCATCGCCTTCCGGATGCTCCCCGAAGCGGGATGGGCAATGCCTCCGCGCGGCACCTTCAACCTCCACGCGGCCCTGCTCCCGAAGTACCGCGGCGCCGCTCCTATCAACCATGCCATCATCAACGGCGAGACAGAGACCGGTGTAACCACATTCCTCCTTGACCACGACATAGATACCGGCGAAATCCTCTCGCAACGGCGCGTGCCCATTCTCCCCGAAGACAACGTGGGAACGCTCTACGACCGGCTCATGCACATCGGTGCCGAGGAGGTGGTAAAGACCGTCCGTGGCCTGGAAGAGGGCACCGTGACGCCCCGTCCGCAACCCGACGAATGTCCCTGCCCGGCGCCGAAACTCACCCCCGAAACAGGTCACATAGACTGGAACCGTCCCGCCAGGGAGATTCACAACCTGGTGCGCGGCCTGTCCCCATATCCCGGGGCATGGACAATGCTTGACGGTGCCAAGTGCAAGATACTCAAGACCATACCGCTGGAAACCTCGGAACTTGCTCCGGCTGAGACTTCGACTACAGGGAAACGTCTGCGTGTGGGCACCGGCAATGGCGATCTGGAAATAGTCACCTTCCAGCCGGCCGGTAAAAAGGCTATGGAGTCGAAAGCATATCTGAACGGACATCCCGAAATAAAGTTCGAGCCATGACACACAAAGCCAACTGCCGCATATTGACCGAAGTGCTTGCCGCCCACGGCGTGAAGCGGGTGGTATGTTCCCCCGGCTCGCGCAACGCACCCCTGCTCGTGGCCGCCGACGAAGAGCCGCGCCTCCGGACGACTGTTATAATCGACGAGCGGACGGCGGGTTTCGTGGCGCTCGGCCTCGCGCAGGCGTCGAACGCTCCCGTGGCTCTCGTCTGCACTTCCGGAACGGCTCTTCTCAACTACGCTCCCGCCGTGGCAGAGGCTTATTACCAGGGGCTTCCGCTGATAGTGGTTTCCGCCGACCGTCCCGAGCGTTGGATTGACCAGGATGACTCGCAGACACTGCGGCAGCCCGGCGCGCTCGCAAACTTCGTGAAACGCTCCGTAGACCTCCCCGACGTCATGTCTTCCGACCGAGATATGATGCTATATGTCAACCGTTTGGTCAACGATGCCATGATAGAGGCCACGCGTCGCCGCCGCGGTCCCGTGCATATCAACGTCCGCCTCAACGAGCCGCTTTCCGGACAAAAGGCAGAGCCACTGCCGCCCCAAAGGATAGTTCGCTGCCTCGAAGCTGACGACATCCTCCCCAAAGAGCAGGTACGCGACCTTGCCCGCGAAGCCGCCGGACGGCGAATCCTCGTGGTGGCCGGATTCATGCTTCCCGACGCGCGGCTCAACAAGGCGATGACTCGACTCGCGGCTCTCCCCAACGTCTACGTGATGGCCGAAACCATCAGCAACCTGCACCTCAAAGGGCAGCCCTCGGCAATCGACGTCATCCTCTCCACACTTGGCGAAGAACTGAAGGAAGAGATGCGACCGGACCTTGTGATTTCGCTCGGCGGTGCCATAGTGTCGCGGCAAATCAAGGAATACCTGCGCAGTTTCTCTCCGGAAGAACATTGGGCGCTGGGTCATCAGCATACCACTGTGGATTGCTTCAACTCGTTGACACTCAGGGTCGAGGCCGACCCGGGACGCTTCCTCTCCATGCTCGGTAAATTTATGGGCAAGCAGAGGCCGCAGTCGGGCTATGCGCAGCAGTGGCTCTCACTGCGCAAACAGGCCCTTGAGACACAGGCGCAGTTCATAGCCTCGTCACCGTGGAGCGATATGACCGCTTTCGAGACACTGCTTTCCCACTTACCCTCCACGGTCAACCTCCAGCTCTCGAACGGTACTTCCATACGCTACGCGCAACTGCTGACGCGCAAGATGCCCCACGCCTGCTTTTGCAACCGGGGCGTCTCCGGCATAGACGGTTCCGTGGCCACGGCGGTAGGCGCCGCCATGGTCTATCCCGAGAACACAGTGCTTGTAACCGGCGACATGACAATGGCTTACGGCATTGGGGCGCTCTCGCTCCACCAGCTCCCGGAGCGGCTGAAGATAATAGTGATGAGCAACGGCGGAGGCGCCATCTTCCGCTTCGTGGGTTCCACGGCTTCGCTTCCGCAACGCGAACAGTACTTTTGCGCCGCGCCAAATCTTCCGCTCCGCGACCTCTGCAAAGCCTACGGACTGGAATACATGAGGGCCGAGAGCCAGTCGCAGTTGCTCTCCAAACTGCCGTCGTTCTTCGCCCCCCGGCTCGCTCCGACGCTTCTCGAAATCGTCACCGATGGCGAGGTAAGCGCCTCGATATTAAGAAACTACATGAACAGACCCAAGATATGAAATACGATTGGAAACCTATAAAAGAATATACCGACATCCTCTTCGAGCAGCTCGGGGGGATAGCTAAAATCACCATCAACCGTCCTCGCGTCTACAACGCTTTCCGCCCGAAAACCAACATGGAGATGCTCGACGCCATGAACATCTGCCGCGAGCGCAACGACATCGGCGTGGTCATCCTGACCGGCGCCGGCGACAAGGCTTTCTGCTCCGGGGGCGACCAGAATGTCAAGGGTATAGGCGGCTACGTGGATGACAACGGCGTGCCGCGCCTCAACGTGCTCGACCTGCACAAAGCCATCCGCTCGCTCCCCAAACCCGTCATCGCCATGGTAAACGGTTACAGCATCGGCGGCGGCAACGTCCTGCAAGTGGTCTGCGACCTCTCCATCGCCTCCGAGAACGCACGCTTCGGCCAGACCGGTCCCAAGGTCGGGAGCTTCGACGCAGGCTTCGGTTCATCCTATCTGGCACGCTGTGTGGGCCAGAAAAAGGCTCGCGAAATATGGTTCCTCTGCAAGCAATACACCGCGCAGGAAGCCCTCGAAATGGGGATGGTAAACAAGGTGGTTCCCTTCGACAAACTGGAGGAGGAAACCGTGGAATGGTGCCGTATCATCCTGAAACGCAGCCCGATGGCCATACGCATGATTAAGCG
>DKVK01000083.1:12208-17904 GCA_002491165.1 Porphyromonadaceae bacterium UBA7180 | reverse complement strand
AAACGCAGCCCGATGGCCATACGCATGATTAAGCGTGCCCTCAACGCCGAGCTCGACGGCCAGCACGGACTGATGGAGTTTGCCGGCGACACCACTCTGATGTACTACCTCATGGCCGAGGCACAGGAGGGGAAGAATGCCTTCCTCGAAAAGCGCGACCCCGACTTCGACCAGTTCCCGAAATTCCCCTAAGGTAAATAATGCGACTGTTATTCACCCCTTATACGCTTAAATTTAAGGAACCGGCCGGAACCTCGCGCGGCGTAATGCTTGAAAAGCCCACATGGTTCCTGCGCCTGCAGGACGAGCACGACCCGTCGCACTTCGGCATCGGCGAGGCCGCTTATTTCCCGGGACTCTCGCCCGAAGACCCCGAAAAATATGTCTACAAGATAATAGAACTGCTCGCCAACGTGGCTCTCGGCCGAGCCACGGACCTGTCGCGCCACCCGTCGCTGCAATTCGGCTTCGAGCAGGCTATCCTCGACTATACCAACGGAGGGACAGGCATCTATTATCCCACGGCGTTCACACGCGGCGAGAGGGATATAACCATCAACGGCCTGGTGTGGATGGGCTCCAAGGAGGAGATGCTTCGGCGCGTCGGCGAGAAACTGAAAGAGGGTTTCGCCTGTGTGAAGCTCAAAATAGGCGCAATAGACTGGGAATCGGAACTCGACATCCTTAAATCCATCCGTAATGCCTATCCGTCCGACTCGCTGATGATTCGCGTGGATGCCAACGGCGCATTCACCATGGACAACGTCTTCCCGAGGCTAAAGGCGCTGGCTGACCTCGGTGTCCACAGCATAGAGCAGCCCGTCAAGGCCGGGACGCCCGAGCTTATGGCTTTCGTATGCCGCATGAGTCCGGTTCCGGTGGCGCTCGACGAGGAGCTGATAGGCCACTTCAGCGCGGGCAGCAAGGAACGGCTCCTGGAGGAAATCATGCCGCGTTTCATCATCCTGAAACCGGCTCTCGTCGGCGGATTCTCCGGCGCGAAGGAGTGGATTGACCTCGCCGAAAAGCGCGGCATAGGGTGGTGGATAACCTCGGCGTTGGAGTCGAACGTCGGCTTAAACGCACTGGCGCAATGGACCGCCACTTTCGCTCCGGAGACACCGCAGGGACTCGGAACAGGCGCACTTTACACCAACAACACCCCGTCGCGTCTCGTCCTTACCGGCGACAGACTGCGCTTCGACACGGCCACGCACCGCGACGTTGACTTCTTCAACTCCCTGGATTGGCGGCAATGACTTTCGCGGAGGTAATAGCGCAATGGCGCAGCGGCGCGGCGTACATTCCGGCACGCACTTCCGGCTCCACGGGAACACCGTCGGAGATAAGACTTCCGCGCGGACTTGTGGAACGGTCGGCACGGCGCACCATCGCGCGTTTCGGAATCACAGCTGACTCGCAGCTTCACAGTTGCATCGCACCCGACTTCATAGGGGGCAAGATGACGGCTATACGCGCCGAAGTGGCCGGTTGCCGATTCAGCTTCGAGACCCCGAGCAACCGTCCTTTGCAAGCGTTCACTCCCTCCGATGCGCTCGACATGGTTTCGCTCGTTCCTTCGCAGATGCGCTATGTCCTTGACCATAGGGATGTTATGCCGATGGTAAAGACTTATCTGTCGGGCGGTTCGGCAATTCCGGAGGCCATAAGGCGCGACATCGCGGCGAGTGGTCTCAATGTCTACGAAAGCTATGGCATGACCGAGACGGCCTCGCACATAGCGGTGCGGCGCGTTGGCGTTCCGCAGGAGGATTTCCGGCCGTTGCCTGGCGTTTCACTCTCTGCCGATGACCGGGACTGCCTCGTGATAGACCTCGGTGCGGACGGACGCATAGTGACCAACGACATGGTAGATTTCGCAGCCGACGGGGCGTTCCGCATCCTCGGGCGCGCCGACCACGTGATAGTCACCGGAGGAAAGAAAGTGCATCCCGCCGACGTGGAGCGCCGCCTCTCGCCGCTCTTCGGAGACCGCTCCATCTGCGTTACCTCAAGACCCGACGATTTCTGGGGACAACGCGTCGTACTCCTGGTGGAAGGGGAGGAGCATATTCCGCAGCCGGTGATTGTAAAAATGAAGAAATTACTGGAAAAGCACGAGCAACCGAAAGAGATTATTACGGTAAAACAGCTTTTGCGCACCGAAAACGGTAAAATTATTCGCAAACCGTTAGGCTGAACTTTGTCCTGCTATGAAATTTTTTCCGAAAAATGTTTTTATGTTTAAGGAAATTGTTGTAAATTTGTGTTTTAGAACAGAGTGACGGAAGTTTAATCCGACTTCCATGTTTTTACGGTTAGCAAGTGTCCACGTGAGGATTTTTCAATTGACCCCGTAGGACGCTTATCAAGGTTAAACAACTTCTTAGGGTAAATGATAAAGAAAAGTACGTTGGAACATATAATCAGTCACGACATGTCGGAGCTTTGGAACGTCCTCAGTCCCGAAGAGAAACGTCTCGTGACCGATAATTTCACAATACATAATTTCAAGAAAAACCAGATTATATATGCCGAAAAGGAGGACCCGGAATACCTGTGGTGCCTGCTCAAAGGGAAGGTGAAAATGTACAAGATGGGCATCGGGGAGCGCGTTCAGATACTGCGCCTTTACCGCCCGGTGCAGTACTTCGGATACCGTGCCTACTTCGCCCGCGAGCAGTATGTCTCCTCCTGCTCGGCCTTCGAGTCGTCGGTCATCGGCTTCATCAAAATGGAGATAGTGGAGCGCCTCATCAAGGAGAACAACGAGGTCGCGATGTTCTTTATCTACGAACTTTCGCGCAATCTCGGCGGCTCTGACACCAAGATAGTGAACCTCACGCAGAAGCATATCCGCGGCCGCCTGGCCGAAGCTCTCCTGCTCCTGGCCGACAACTACGGGCTGGAGGACGACGAAGCAACGCTCCGCATCTACATGAGCCGCGAAGACCTCGCGAACCTCTCGAATATGACCACCTCGAACGCCATCCGCACACTCACTACTTTCGTCAACGAAAAGCTCATCCTCGTGGACGGACGACGCATAAAAATCATTAACGAGCCGCAGTTGCGCAAAATCTCCAAATTCGGATGAAGCAGATAGACCGTTATTTCCCCGACCTCAGCGAAGAGCAGCGGCAGCAGTTCCTCGCAATGCTGCGCCTTTACCCCGAGTGGAATGAAAAAATCAACGTCATCTCGCGCCGCGACATCGACAATCTTGAAATCCACCACCTGCTCCACTCCCTCGGAATCGCAAAGTTCATTAAATTCGCTCCCGGGACGCGCGTACTCGACCTCGGCACCGGCGGCGGTCTCCCCGGGCTACCGCTCGCTGTCCTCTTCCCCGACGTCCAGTTCCACCTCATAGACCGCATAGGCAAGAAGCTCACCGTGGCACGCGACATTGCGCAGCAATGCGGACTGAAGAACGTAACGTTCCAGCACGGCGACATCGGCGAGTGCCACGATACCTACGACTTCTGCGTAAGCCGCGCCGTAATGCCGCAACGCGACCTCATGCGTCTCGTCCGTAAGAACCTGAAAGACAACGGACGTAACGCCCTCCCCTCCGGCCTCATTACCCTGAAAGGGGGTGACCTTCACGACGAACTGAAAGGCCTTCCGGCAAGCGAAACCGTTCAGCTCTCCGACTATTTCGACGACCCCTTCTTTGAAACCAAGAAACTCGTATTCACCCCAAAACCTTGATATTATGGAAGTTGCAAGATTCATTTTCTCTCTGTTCGGCATCAACACTTACGTGGTTTACGACCCGGCAACGCTCGAATGTGCCGTAATTGACCCCGGCATGTCATCTAAGCGCGAATATGACGCCCTCGACCACTTCATCGGGCGCAAGAACCTGCGCGTAACCCACCTCATAAACACACATTTACACGTAGACCACGCCATCGGCGACGCATACGTGCAGAAGAAATACGGGTTGCCCCTCGAGGCACATCCCGCCGACGCGCCGCTGGGAGCGCGCGCCGCCGAGCAGGCACTTATGTTCGGAATCACGGAACGCGCAGAAGCCGTAACCATTACCTCGCCGCTGCAAGACGGCGAAGTCATAAAGATAGGCAACGGCGTGCTTCACGTAATCCATGTGCCCGGCCATTCACCCGGCCACATCGCCCTCTACGACAAGGAGGACGGCTTCATCATCGGCGGCGACATCCTCTTCCAGGGAAGCGTGGGACGCACCGACCTCCCCGGCGGCAACCACAACCAGTTGATAGAAGGAATCCGCAAGCGTCTCATGACGTTGCCCGACGACACCATTGTCTATCCCGGCCACGGCAACGAAACCACCATCGGCCTCGAACGCGCCCACAATCCGTTCCTGTAACGCCGCCAAACGTCCGGCCATGTCCATACAGCCCGAGGCTTTCTCTGAACATATCGCAATTCTTCAATACCCTATAAGTCAATTACCCGAAATATATGAAACCCTCTGAACTGCTGTCCACAATAGCCATAGCTCTCATCTTGTTTGCCTCGGCTTCCTGCGGCCGTGAAAAAGCCATCATCGGAACTATGGAAGACTACCGCGCCACCACGCAATTCGATACCGAAGCCGAGGTCAGCCGCGACAAAATGGAAAAGCTCGTCATCGCAGGCACGTCAGCTCCCGTTACACGCAACGTAACGCCGTGGAAACTCTACGTCCTGGGACCGGAGAAAATCTCAATGCTCGAAAAGCTTAAAACCGTGCGTCCGGCACTCTGCGGAGCGCGCAATGCCATCGTCATCTGTGGCATGACGGGACGGATGGGCGAGGGGGAACTGCGCGAGTTCTGGGTTCAGGACTGTGCCGCAGCCGCCGGGAATATACTCCTTGCAGCCGATGCTATGGGGTTGGGTGCCAATTGGTTGCGCGTTTACCCCGTGCAGGTGAGAATACAGGAAGTCACCGCTGCCATGCACCTCCCGCCCGGAGAAGTACCCTTCGCCATAATCCCCGTAGGCAAGCCTGACGTCACCGACGAGACCCCGCACCCCGAAACGCCCCAAACCTCCATTACCTGGCTCTGAATGCTTTACCGTCAGTTCCTTAAATCTTTCAGTACTTTAAAATCCCTAATGTCCCGGAAGCGGAAAGCTGCTTCCTCTCAGAACAAATCTGCGCCTTACTTTGTCTTATAATAAGAACACGCGTGCGCGTTGCGTGCGTTTAAACTACCGATTATGATAAAAGTAACCCGCGAAATGGCGCTCCGTTACCACGAAACCCCGGCGCCTGGAAAGATAGAAGTCATCCCCACCAAACCATATTCCTCGCAACTCGACCTCTCGCTCGCCTATTCCCCCGGCGTGGCATTCCCCTGCCTTGAAATCAAGGATAATCCCGCCGACATTTACCGCTACACCGACAAGGGCAACCTCGTGGGCGTCGTAAGCAACGGCACCGCCGTCCTCGGCCTCGGCGACATCGGTCCCCTCGCCGGTAAGCCCGTCATGGAGGGGAAAGCGTTGCTGTTCAAGATATTTGCCGGACTCGATGCCTTCGACATAGAGGTGGACGAGAAAGACCCGCAAAAGCTCATCAGCATCGTCAAGGCCATCTCGCCGACATTCGGCGGCATCAACCTCGAAGACATCAAGGCGCCGGAATGCTTCGTGATTGAGGATACCCTGAAAAAGGAGTGCGACATCCCGGTTATGCACGACGACCAGCACGGCACGGC
>DKVK01000083.1:0-11932 GCA_002491165.1 Porphyromonadaceae bacterium UBA7180 | reverse complement strand
ACGACCAGCACGGCACGGCCATCATCTCCGCAGCCGGACTCCTCAACGCCCTTGACCTCCAGCATAAGGAAATCGGCGACATCCGTCTGGTGGTAAACGGCGCCGGAGCGGCCGCCATAGCCTGTACGAAGCTCTACGTCAGGCTCGGTGTGAAACCTGAGAACGTAGTAATGTGCGACAGCAAGGGCGTCATCCGCGCCGACCGCCCTAACCTTCCGGAGCAGAAAGCCCTCTTCGCCACCACGCGCGACCTCCACACTCTCGCCGACGCCCTCGCGGGAGCTGACGTATTCCTCGGCCTCAGCGTTAAGGGAGTGCTTACGCCCCGGATGCTCCTGAGCATGGCGCCGCGTCCCATAGTCTTCGCCCTCGCCAACCCGGACCCGGAAATCGACTTCGAGACCGCCGTAAAGACGCGCGACGACCTCATTTTCGCCACCGGACGCAGCGATTACCCCAACCAGATTAACAACGTGCTGGGTTTCCCCTATATATTCCGCGGCGCCCTCGACTGCCGCGCCACGTGCATCAACGAGGAGATGAAAATCGGTGCCGTAAAGGCCATCGCCGACCTTGCTCGCCGTCCCGTCCCTCCTGTCGTGGATGCCGCTTACGGCGAATCGCATCTCTCTTTCGGCCGCGAATATATCCTCCCCAAAGCATTGGACCCGAGGCTGTTGGCGGCAGTCGCTCCCGCTGTGGCAAAGGCAGCCGCAGAGTCGGGTGTGGCACGCCGCCCCATCCATAACCTTGCCAAGTATGCCATCGAACTCGACACCGTAGGCTCCGGCGGCGGACGCATAATGCGCCGTATCGTAGACCTTGCCAAACGCTCGCTGCAACGCGTGGTGCTTTCTGGCGGCGAAGCCGAAAAGATGATAGCCGCGGCAGCCCGCCTCGCAGGAGACGGCATCTGCGTTCCCGTGCTCCTCGGAGAGCCGGAACACATACTGAAGACGGCCTCCCTCATCGGCGCCGACCTTACAGGTTGCGAAATCATAGACCCGCGTTCCGACGAAGAGAAGCATCGCACGGAACAATATGCCGCCCTCCTCGCCTCCCTCATGCAACGCAAGGGAATGACCCGCGACGAGGCCCTCTACGCGCTCACCGACGACAATTGCTATGCCATGGCAATGGTACGGCACGGCGACGCCGATGCTTGTATAGCAAGTACTTACGCTTCGGCCGACCGACTCGCGGAGCAAGCCGAAAGCATCATAGGGCTGGCCGACGGCATTGAGCACATGTCCACGCTCTCTATCATGGGAACGAGAATGGGAACCTACTACATTTCCGATGTGGCGATAGCGGGACGCGCGGACGCCCGGGGACTGGCCGACACGGCACGAATGGCGGCACGCGCCGTGCGTTTCCTCGGCGAAGAACCTGTCGTGGCAATGCTCTCTTACAGCAGTTTCGGCTCCGGATTCCATACCGGCGACGGCAGCGCCGCCTCCGGTACGCCCGAGTGTGTGGCACGCGCAGTGGAGCTTCTACACAACGAAGAACCCGACCTGGCCGTAGACGGCGAAATGCAACTGAACTACGCCCTCGACACGGCGGCACGCGACCGCCTGTTCCCCTTCAACCGCCTGAAAGGACGCGAGGTCAACACCCTCATCTTCCCCGGACTCAACTCCGCCAACATCACCGCAAAGATGATGCTCTCCATGGGGATGGCCTCGATGGTCGGGCCGATACAACTCGGTTTGCGGCTTCCGGTACACTTCATCCATGCGCAGAGCGAAGTCACCGACATAGTGAACCTCGCCGCAGTAGCCGCCGTCGACGCCTCGGTCCTCCGCCACGAAGGCATGCGCCTGACCCCCGCCCGGCACTGACAATAAGCCCAATAGGCCTGATAAAACAAGCCCGCCTCCGGTCACAGGAGGCGGGTTACTTTTTTCTCCGCAATTGCTTATTCCAAATGTTTGGCCAGGAATTCTGAAGCAGACATTACAGGTATTTTTTGCAAACTGAAAGTCTTTCTGATTTCTCGTTATGATACAATCACACCCTTTCAAGTGTTACAATAATCTGTGTCATAATTTATTGCGTATTTGTTAAAGTTAAAACAAATATTTCAATTCGCAAGCTGATAATAGCAAAATAATCAGATTAGATAGTTATTACTCGCCGGAAGGGTCGGCGGGAGGCGGCGTAGGGGCAGCGGGCGTCGGCGAGGCTTCGGCGGGTTTGGCGGCCGCGGCCTCCTGCCTGGGCTTCGCGGCGGCTTCTTTCTTTGCTTTCGCGGCCTTGGCTTCGAGGGCTTTCTTCTTCACCTCCGCTTCCTTGGCAAGCTCTTCGGGGGTAGGGAGATGGCGGTCGATGGTATCGCCGGTCAGGGTGTCGACTATCAACTCCATTCCGCCGGGATGCCGCATACGCAGCCGTGTCAGGACGCGTGTCAGCTTGAAGAGGTTATCGTTGAGGTCGGGGGTCATCAGCATGTCCGTGCCGGGAGGGAACTCCATGTTCAGCGCGGCCATCCGCTCCTCGTAACGTCGCATCAGGCCGGCGACGTCAACAGTGTCGGGCAGATGGCGCAGCGAGTCTATGTAGCTCTTCATAAGCCGGACGGAGCGGTTGTACAGCTCGCGGCTGCGGTCTTCCTTCTCTTCATCGCCGCTTCCGGCACATGCCACAACCGCCAACAGCAGCGGCGCGCAAAGCAACAGTTTCAGTTTCATTTCAGTTTCTCTTTCAGGAATTTACCGGTATACGACCCCTCGGTGGCGGCTATCTGTTCGGGCGTTCCGGCGGCTACCACCGTGCCTCCCTCATCGCCCCCCTCGGGACCTATGTCTATCACCCAGTCGGCACACTTCACCACGTCGAGGTTATGCTCTATTATCAGCACCGTGTGGCCGCGCTCTATCAGATGGTTGAACGACCGCATCAGCGTCGATATATCGTTGAAATGCAGCCCGGTAGTGGGTTCGTCGAAGATGAAGAGCACCGGGTCTCGGTTCTCTTTGGCAAGGAAGTAGGCCAGCTTGACGCGCTGGTTCTCCCCGCCCGAGAGGGTGGAGGAGGGCTGACCCATCTTCACGTATCCGAGGCCGACGTCGAGCAGCGGCTGCAGACGTTTCACTATGCGTTGCTCGGCGGCGCCTTTCCCCTCGCCGAAGAAGTCAACCGCCTCGCGCACGGTCATTTCCAGAACGTCATAAATGCTCTTCCCCCGGTATTTTATGTCGAGCACCTCCTGCTTGAAGCGCTGGCCGTGGCACTCCTCGCAGGGAATCGTTATGTCGGCCATGAACTGCATCGGGATGTTGATAACCCCCTCACCCTTGCAGGCTTCGCAGCGCCCTCCCTCGTTGTTAAATGAGAAATAGGCGGGGGAGAACCCCATCTGGACGGCACTCTGCTGTTCGGCGAAGAGGCGCCGTATCTCGTCGAAGGCTTTCAGGTAAGTGGCAGGGTTGGAGCGAGTCGAGGTGCCGATGGGGTTCTGGTCCACGAACTCCACCTCCGTGATGGCCCCCGGGTCGCCGCCGAGTCCCTTGTGAGCTCCGGGAAGTTCCGTTCCCTCTCCCATGCGCCGTTTCAGCGCCTTGTAGAGAATCTCGCGGACGAGCGTAGATTTACCGGAACCGCTTACTCCGGTCACTACGGTCATCACGCCCAGCGGGAAGCGGACGTTTATATTCTTGAGGTTGTTCTCGCAAGCCCCTTTCACCTCGATGTATTTCTTCCAGGGACGGCGCGTCGCCGGTTTCGGAACGGTGAGCTGCCCGCGCAGGTAATCGGCTGTGTACGAGACTCCTTCGGGAATATTTCCGGCAAAGATGTCCTCCAGCGGTCCGGCATAGACTATCTCGCCGCCGAGCGACCCGGCGTCCTTGCCGACGTCTACGATATAGTCGGAGGCGCGCATTATCTCCTCGTCATGCTCCACGACAACGACGGTGTTGCCGATTTGCTGGAGGTTGCGGAGCACCTTTATCAGGCGGTCGGAGTCGCGCGAATGCAGTCCGATGGAGGGCTCGTCGAGGATATAGAGAGAGCCGACCAGCGAGGAACCGAGCGACGTTGCGAGGTTTATACGCTGGCTTTCGCCGCCCGAAAGGGTGGAGGACTGCCGCGAGAGGGTGAGGTAGCCGAGGCCTACGTCGTCGAGGAACGCGAGGCGGGAGCGTATCTCCGTGAGCAGCCGCGCGGCAATGGCTGCGTCTTGTTCGGAGAGTTTCAGCCCGTCGAAGAATATGCGGAGTTCCTTGACCGGCATGTCGGCCAGTTCTGTAATGCTCCGGCCGCCCACCTTCACATATTCCACGTCGGGACGCAGACGGTGGCCGTGGCAGTCGGGGCATACGGCTTTGCCTCGGTAGCGTGCCTTCATCACGCGGTATTGTATCTTATATTGCTGGGTGTCAACCCACCGGAAGAAGCCGTCGATGCCCGGCCATTCCCCTTTGCCGTGCCAGAGGATGTCATGTTCCCGGCGTGTAAGCTCCATGTAAGGCTTGTGGATGGGGAAGCCGAGTTCGGGAGCCAGGCGTATGAGAAGCTGCTTCATTTCCCCCATCTTCTCGCCGCGGAAACACTGAACGGCGTCGGCGTAGACGGAGAGGGTCTTGTCGGGCACCACGAGGTCTTCGCTGACGCCGAGCACGCGGCCGAAACCCTCGCACGTAGGGCACGCGCCGTAGGGGTTATTGAAGTTGAACATCAGGTCGTCAGGCTCGCGGAAGGTCATCCCGTCGGCGGAGAAGGCGCGTGAGAAGACCTGCTCGCGGACACCCTCTTTCGTCCAAATTTTCACCACACACTCGTCGTGACCCTCGAAGTAGGCCGTCTCCACGGAGTCGGCGAGGCGTGCTTTCTCGTCGGCGTCATGGCTTACGGAAAGGCGGTCTATCACGAGATTCAGCTTCTTTATATCGCTCTTTTTTGCCTTGTCCTTTATTTCCGATATTTCGAGGAACTCGCCGTCGCGCAGTACGCGGGAGTAACCCTCTTTCATATAAATGTCCAATTGCTGTGGGAGGGTTCGCCCTTCCGGCAGGGAGATTCGCGCCGTTATGGCCATCCGCGTCCCTTCGGGGTACGAGAGCAGCGTCTCCACGATATTGCCGATGGAGTTCTTGCGCACCTCCTGCCCCGAAACGGGCGAGATGGTCTTCCCGACGCGTGCGTAAAGCATTCTGAGATAGTCGTATACCTCGGTGGCGGTGCCGACGGTGCTTCGCGGGTTGCGGGTATTCACGCGCTGCTCTATGGCTATGGCAGGCGGCAACGACTTGATGTAATCGCACTCCGGCTTGGACATACGGCCGAGAAACTGCCGCGCGTAGGCCGAAAGCGACTCCACATAACGGCGCTGACCCTCCGCATACAGAGTGTCGAAGGCAAGCGACGATTTCCCCGAGCCGCTGACGCCCGTTATAACGGTAAATTTGCCCAAAGGGAGCTGCAAGTCTATGTTTTTCAGATTGTTGACCCGCACTCCTTTAAGCTCTATATTTTCTTTGCTCATAAATTCCTGTAAACTTACCTATAAACGTAAATAGGGGCGTGAATATTGCCCTGGCCATGTAACGGGGCTTATGGAACGGAGGCATTCCTGCCTCCGCATAAAGCCGCCCCCGGCGGCTTACATACACGTGCATAGTAGCCGCCCCCGGCGGCTTACTTGTTGACCGTTACACCGAATCCGATTGACCGTCCACGTGTCGGTCAACCGTTTTTTTATCGTTTCTTCCCGATTCCGGTTGACCGACAGTGGAATTTCGGGTACGGTCAACCATCGGTCAACCACCTACGGTCAATCCGGTAATTCGCTGATTATTAGCTTGCTGTCTATATTTGTTGACCGAGTTGACCCATTAAAGGTTACTAACAATAGAATAGTAAAAAAGGGGGGTATAGGGGGGTATAGGGGGGTATACAGGGGGTATATAAGAAAAAGTCGGTCAACGGTCAACTCGGTCAACCAGTGTGGCACCTCCGGTGCCGGGGTGGAGGCGGGGATGCCTCCGTTCCATAATGCGGTGGCCGTTCCATAAGTCCCTTATAAAAAAACAGGGGCGGGGGCCGGTTGGCCTCCGCTCCTTTATCTGTGGGTTCGGGTTTCAGGGGATTATGCCATGCGCTTGTCGAGGTTCTTGCGGATGGCTTTCAGGAACTGCTCCGAGTTGACGGCGGTCGGGGTCATGCCCTCGTAGAGGTTCACGAGGTCTTTGGTCACGATGCCTTCGTTGAGGGTGTCGAAGCAGGCGTCTTCAAGCTGTGTGGCGTAGTTTACGAGTGCGGGGAGGTTGTCCATTTCGCCGCGTTTGCGCAGTGCGCCGCTCCATGCGAAGATGGTGGCCATGGGGTTGGTGGATGTCTCTTCGCCTGCGAGGTGCTTGTAGTAGTGGCGTGTCACGGTGCCGTGGGCTGCCTCGTATTCATATTTTCCGTCGGGGGAAACGAGGACGGAGGTCATCATGGCCAGCGAGCCGAAGGCGGTGGATACCATGTCGCTCATCACGTCGCCGTCGTAGTTCTTGCAAGCCCAGATGTAGCCGCCTTTCGAGCGGATTACGCGTGCCACGGCGTCGTCGATGAGGGTGTAGAAGTATTCTATGCCGAGGCGCTCGAAGTCTGACTTGTATTCCTGGTAGACCTCTTCGAAGATTTCGCGGAAGTCGGCGTCATACTTCTTGGAGATGGTGTCTTTTGTGGAGAACCAGAGGTCCTGCTTTGTGTCGATGGCGAATTTGAAGCAGGAGTGTGCGAAGGAGCGGATGGATTTGTCGGTGTTGTGCATACCCTGGAGGACGCCTTCACCCTTGAAGTTGTGGATAACCACCTCTTCGTGCTTGCCGCTTTCGCCGTCGAAGACGAGCTTGGCGGTTCCGGGTTCGGTCACGCGGATTTCAACGCTCTTGTAGACGTCGCCGTAGGCGTGGCGGGCGATGGTGATGGGTTTTTCCCAGTTCTTGACTACGGGATGAATCCAGGGGATTGTGATGGGTGTGCGGAACACTGTGCCGTCGAGCATGGAACGGATGGTGCCGTTGGGGCTCTTCCACATTTCGTGGAGTTTGTATTCGTCCATACGCTTGGCGTTCGGTGTGATGGTGGCGCATTTCACTGCCACGCCGTATTTTTTGGTGGCTTCGGCGGCGTCCACCGTTATCTGGTCGCGTGTTTCGTCGCGTTTCGGGAGGCCGAGGTCGTAGTATTCTGTCTTGAGGTCAACGAAGGGGAGGATGAGTTCGTCCTTGATCATCTTCCAGAGGATGCGGGTCATTTCGTCGCCGTCCATCTCCACGAGGGGAGTGGTCATTTTGATTTTTTCCATGTCTATGGTATTGGTTTTGAGGTTATTATTTTTTCTGAGCTGCGTAGTAGTTCATGAGGCAGCCGTCGGCCAGAATCTGGCGTTCGTCGGCGGTGAGGTTCTTGAAGTAGAGCTTGAGGTCCTTCACGCCGTCGGCGCTGATGACCTTGGCCATGATTTCCTCCTTGCCGTCGAGGATGGCTTTGCGGATGCCGGGAACGAACACGAAGTCGCCTACGGTATAGGGGAACTCGGTGTCCTGGGCGATGGTGAAGGGCACGATGCCCCAGTTGATGCAGTTGGAGCGGTAGCGCTTGGTGGCGTATTCGTAGCAGATGTTTGCGTCGCCGCCGAGCACTTTCTGGCACGATGCGGCCTGTTCGCGTGCGGAGCCGTCGCCGGGACGGTTGGCGAATACGCAGGAACCGAGCGAGGTGTCTGCGGCCTTGGCGCCTACGCGGGCGAGCACTTCCTCCACCTTGGCGGGGCAACGGCCGTCGCGGCGCTCATGGTCTTCCTTCTGGATGCGCTTGCTGATGCCTACGTATTCGGGGCAGCGGCGCGAGAGGGCGAACTCGGAGAGCTTCAGCGGGTTGGAACGGTAGGAAGAGGTCTCGCCCGAGGGGATGAGCTCGTCGGTGGTGGTGACGGGGTCGTGGATAACGGCGGCCAGTTCGAGGAGCATGTTCTCCTGCATGGGGTACATCTTGGGCCAGTCCTTGATGTTGGGGCCGTAGCGGAGAGCCTCGTCGGCGTTCGCCTTGCCGTAGCCGTTGAATACGCGGCGCTCGTAGATCTTGGCGTCGAAGGTGTAGGGTTTGTGTTCGTTGGTATAGTCAACGTCGGTAGCGGCGGTGATTACGCCTCCGTTGGCGGCCGTAGCGGCGATGGAGCGTGCGTCCATGAGGGCTACGAGGGAAATCTGTCCGTTGCCGGGCTTGGAACCTTCGCGGTTGGGGAAGTTACGTGTGGTGTGGCGTATGGAGAGGCCGTTGTTGGCGGGGACGTCGCCTGCACCGAAGCAGGGACCGCAGAAGGCGGGTTTGATTACCACACCGGCTTCGAGGAGCTCCTCGGCCACGCCGTTGCGCGTCGTCGCCATGTATACGGGCACGCTCTGCGGGTAAGCGGAGATGGTGAAGTAGTCGTTGCCGACGCTCTGTCCCTTGAGGATGGAAGCGGCCTCGGCGAGGTTGTCGTATGTACCGCCCGAGCAACCGGCTATGATACCCTGGTCGGCCATTACCTTGCCGTCGCGGATTTTACCCACTAGGTCTATGCTTATCTTGTCGCCGAAGCGTTTCTTGGCGTCCTCTTCCACTTCGCGGAGTATTTTCTCCGGGTTGGCCTGCAGTTCGTGGATGGTGTAGGCGTTGGAGGGGTGGAAGGGGAGGGCTATCATGGACTCCTGCTTGCTCAGGTCAATTTTGATTACGCCGTCGTAGTAAGCCACGTCGCCGGGACGGAGTTCGCGGTAGTCTTCGGGACGGTTGTGTATCTCGTAGTGGTGCTTGACCTCGTCGTCGGTCACCCAGATGGAGCTGAGGCAGGTTGTCTCGGTGGTCATGATGTCGATGCCGTTGCGGAAGTCGATGGGGAGGTTCTTGACGCCGGGGCCTGCGAATTCGAGCACTTTGTTCTTGACGAAACCGTTGTCGAACACGGCCTTAACGAGCGAGATGGCCACGTCGTGGGGGCCGATGCCCTTCTTGGGAGCGCCTTCGAGCCATACGAGGACAACCTCGGGAGCGTTGATGTCCCAGGTGTTGCGCAGGAGCTGCTTCACGAGTTCGCCGCCGCCTTCGCCCACACCCATGTTGCCGAGCGAGCCGTAGCGGGTGTGCGAGTCGGAACCGAGAATCATGTTGCCGCACTTGACCATAGCCTCGCGGGCGTACTGGTGGATTACGGCCTGGTTGGCGGGCACGTAGATACCGCCGTATTTCTTGGCGGCGGAGAGACCGAACACATGGTCGTCTTCATTGATGGTACCGCCTACGGCGCAGAGGGAGTTGTGGCAGTTGGTCATGGCGTAGGGGAGGGGGAATTTCTCCAGGCCGGAGGCGCGTGCTGTCTGTATGATGCCCACGTAGGTGATGTCGTGGCTCATCATGGCGTCGAAGCGGATGCGCATCTTGTCGCCCTTCGAGCCGTCTACGTCATGGGCGCGAAGTATGCCGTAAGTGATTGTGTTCTCGCGGGCTTCGTCGGGGGTGGGGAGCCCGGTGGTGTCGGTGGCAAATTCCTTGCCGTTGAGCAGATATACTCCTTTGTCAATGAGTTCTATCATGGTCGTTGTTTAGAAATAAGATTTATTTGGTTGTTATAGAGTCGATTAAGAAAGTGAGTGCGAGCATGTCGGCGGCTCCGCCCGGCGAGAGGTTGCGCTCCTTGCATTCGTCGCAGAAGCGCTGCATCCCTTGCGCCGAATAGTCGTTGAAGAGGTCGCAGGCGCGGTCTTTGAGCCACTGTGCGGCGTCCCGTCCGCCGCGCCGCAGTATGTTGATGTCGTCGAGTTCGGCCATTATGCGGAGCAGTGTCTTGGTCTCCACTTCCGGTTCGGCGCGGTGTGCGCGGTAATAGGGGAGCCACGATTCGTAGAGTTGCCGGTAGCCCTGGCAGGCCGTGGCGTAAGCGCTTTTCACATTGTAACGCGCGGCAACGGGGTTCTCGTTTTCAGGCCCGCGGTACATGGAGGCGGCGAGTGCCGTTTCCTGCCGCAGGTTTTCGGGGGTGAGCGTGCGGAAGGTGGTGAGCAGCGACATGGCGGCGTAGAGAGTCATCCCCATGGAGAAGAGTGCGCCTTTGTGGGTGTTGACGCCTCCTGTGGCTTGGAACATAAGGCGTTCGGCGGCTATTCCCAGTTCTTGCGAGGGTGGACGGTTGATGTCGCGCGGAGAGAGTTTTATGAAATCCGGGAGCCCTTGGCGCACGGCCGCGATGCTGCGGACCATCAGGGGATAGTCCATGTCTGTGTGGGAGCCGCAGCCGTTGCGGTCCACGAGTCCCGGTTTGGGAGTGAGGTCGAGTTCGCGCCGCAGGGCCTGCCCGGCCATGAAGGCGAGTGCGTAGCGCTGCGAGGCGGTGCTCAGCAGCGGTTGCGCCGCCGGGAAGTCGCCTCCCGCGAGGTGCCTCCTCACGGTGCTTGCCGAAATCGGGAGGTTGTAGAACTCGCTTCTCCGCACTTCGCGGAAGTCTATTCCGGCCGGTGGCAGGAGTTCTTTCATCTTGCGGTTGTATGCGGCGGTGAGTCGGTCGTGCGGTTCCATTCCGGCGTAGCGCACCGTGGCGCCGAGCGCCGGGGCTATGTGGCGGCAGAAGATGTCGAGGTCGAGTTCCATGCCCGTCTCCGCGGCCTCGCCCGGTTCCTTTATGAAATAGGAGGGGAAGGTTGCGGCGGAAATCTGATAGGGACTGCCTTCGGCGATGGCCACGTTGTGGAATTTCGCGGTGCCGTCGGCGAGCATTTGGCGCCGTTCGGCGTAGGAAAACGCCTGGTTGTCTTCGTCGAGGGGGATTACCACTACGCGCCGTGCCTCTTCGGCAGCTTTCTTTATCAGCGAATAGTGGCCCAGGGTCATGGGGTTGGCGTTCATCACTATCACTGCGGTGACGCCCGTGTCGCCCGCGGGGAGGGCGAGTTGCCGCAGGTGTTCCTTGTATTTTTCTATGCCGCGAGGGTCGCTTTCGAGCATTATTGCTTTTGCGGCGCGCCCTACGGTCTTGAATGCCAGGGAGTTGAAGAGACGTTCGTTCTCGGGTTTCGTGAATACGAATATATTGTCATGCCCGGCCGCGGCGAGGTCGGCGCGCAGGCGTGTTATGAGGGTATTTGTGATGGCTGCTTCGCGGCATTGCGGGTCGAGTGCCACACATTTGATGACGTTTCCCTTGGCGCCGGCACCTCCCACGAGGTTGTCGTCGGCATCGTAGACACCGTAATAAGTGTCGAGCTGGTCGGCTTTGAGGCCGTTTCGTTCGAGCATCTCCCCGAGCGCGCGGCGGTGTCGGGGATAGTCCAAAAGGACGGGGCGTATGTCGTATTCGTTGTTCATCTCCCGTAAAAGTCGTTAACTTTAAGTTGGATAGTGTTCAGAAGCTCGTCGTAGTCGTGCCGCCGTGTGCGCATACACACGCGTGCATCGTCGCCGCAGATGATGCAGCGGCGTGCCGGCAGTCCGTACTGTGTGCGGGTCAGCGGCGTTCCGTCGGCGGCGAAGACATCGATGTCGAAGAGCCGTCCCAGCGGGTGGGAGTCCTCTATTGAGCAGGCGGCTTGTTTCACGTGGTCGGGCGAATCGTCAATGGCCGCGAACGCCTCGAAGCCCGTCGGGAGGTCGAAAGTCTCGAAGCGTAGCATCCGGTCGGCCAGGCGGGTGCGTATCTCTTCCACGGCGGCGCGGGCGATGTCTAAGGAGAGGGAACTACGCTTCACCGAACCGGGCATTACCACGGTGAGTACCAGCAAAGCGGCTTCGGGCATGGCGGCGAGCCATTCCTGTTGCCTCGCGCGGCGGCGGTCGCGGCTGTCAAGCAGTTCCGTGAGCGTAATTCCTTCCTCTGTCATGTAACCAAAATTTACTTTCCGCCAAGAAACGGGCTTAAGTTATGTCGGGTGGCTGACTTACTCTTAAGTAAGTGTTCAAATTAAAC